>SXON01000167.1 GCA_005778355.1 Pseudomonadota bacterium
ACCCGCCGGCGCCCGGTGCTCCCGCGCCAGCAGCGGGAAGCGGCCCGTGGACATCAGCTCTTGAACTCGAAGGCGAGGGCGAGCGTCACCATGCCCTGCTCGCGCGCGGTGCCGCTCATCGGCTTGCAGGCGAGCGAGTAGCGCATCTTGAGGCCCATCTTCGCCGCGTCGGTGAAGGGCACGGTGATGGTCGGCGTGGAGCTGGTCACCCAGGTGAACACGTCGGCCGCCGCCGACCAGTTCACGCCGTCGAGCGACCACTGGCAGGTGAGCTTCCACTGGAACTGCGCGGTGCGCGCCTCGGTCTGCAGGTGACCGGTCACCGCCGACAGGTACGGGCCGTACTCGGCCATCGGCCCCGGGGGCAGGTCGAGGATCACCTCGTTCGCGTCGATCCCCGTGGTCTGCAACAACAACTTCGTCGCGACCGTGTGGACGCGCACCTTCTGACCCTGGATACCCGCCATGAACCCTCCGGGCGTGTCGCCGCGACGGCAGCGATGCTTGCCTGTCGCGACTAGAAAACGTGAGGTGGACGGCGCGCAAGGGCGGCCTCGGGGCTAGGGCTAGGGCTCTGATCCTAGCTTATTCCAAGTTGTCACGTCCTGTCAAGTGTCGACCCAGGGAGGGAGAGTGCCCACCGTGCGCTGCCGCGAGGACCGCGTCACCGCTACCTCACCCGCTCCCCCCGGATCCACACCTGCGCCGGCTCGGCCAGCACCAGCGGGTCGACCCGCGGGTCGCGGTCGAGCACCAGGAAGCTCGCGTCGCGGCCCACGGCCACGCGCCCGAGCTTGTCGAAGCCCCAGTAGTCGGCCGGACCCGTGGTGCCCGCCGCGAGGATCTCCTCGCCGCTGAGCCCAGCCTCCATGAGGAGCATGAGCTCGGCGCTTGCGATGCCCGCGTCGCGACTGTTGCCGAAGTCGGTGCCGTAGAGCACCGAGGCCCCCGCCGTGCGGAGCGACCGCAAGTTGGCCACCGCCGTGGACGAGCCGCCGAAGGCGTCGAGCGTGGACACCACGGCGCGACCGGCCCACGCCCCGAGGGTGGCCTCCGACAGTGAGCTCGTGGGCGTGTGCGCCAGCGCATCGACCCCGGCCGCAGCGGCCGCGGCGGCTTCGTCGTCGGCGAGCGCGTGCGAGACCACACGCACCCCGTGCCCGTGCGCCCGCTGCACCACCGCGGCCATGGCTTCATCGCCGAGTTGGGGGGCGCTCGTGACCGGGAGCTTGATGACCCCTGCCCCAGCCGCGAGCAACTGGTCGACGGCGGCCACGGCGGCGCCTGTGTCGGCACACTCGAGGCCGTAGCCATCGCGGCCCCAGGACTCGGTGGGGTAGCCGTTCACGGCCGTGACCATCGGGCCCGAGGCGAGCAGGCGCAAGGGCGCGTGGTCGGCGGCGAGGAAGGACAGGGGCGCGGCGAGATCGACGGCGCCGGCCACGCCGCCCTCCGCCATCGCGGCGGCTTCCGGCAGGTAGGCGAGGTGCACGTGGCTGTCGATGAAGGCCGGGACGATGTATCGCCCTGATACATCGATACCCGCGGTTGTATCAGCGCCGCCGATCCCGACGATTACTCCATCTTGTATCATGATACTTGTGATACCGAGACCAACGACATCGGCGCCGTGAATCACGAGCGGCTCGGTCGATGTTTCAGTCGATGTATCAATCCCGGGCGGCGAGTCGACCCGAGTGGCGGCGCAGGCGAGCAAGGCAAGAAGCATGCAAGCAGTACGCCGGTGGCAAGGGATAGGATCGCGGCGTGTCGACCCCGGTGCCCTGCCCTCGTTGTACTCGGCCCAACGCCCCGCACCGGGTGACGTGCCTGTACTGCGGCATGCCCATGCCCAATCCCACGGCGCCACCGCCCCCACGCGAGTCGACGGCACCCGCGAATCTCGACGAGCTGGTGCGCCGCGCGATGACCGGGAAAGGCGGCGTGGACGCCATCAAGAAGGCGCTCTCAGATCCCGCGCCGCTGCCCAGAGTCGATGCGCCGCCACCGAGACCCGAGGCCCCGAGTACCGAGGTCCCGAGAACCGAGGCCCCGAGACCGGAGGCCGCCTCCTCCGATCCACTGGAGCAGCTGGCCCTCCTCGTGACCCGAGCCCGCGCGTCGCGCGACCAGGGCGACATGGTGGCCTACGCGCGCGCCCTGGAGGCAGCCGCCGAGACGCTCGCGCGACTCCGCGGCGAACCCGCCGGCGTGAACGTGTCCCCGGGCGCCAGCGAGGTGCCCCTGCCCGAGCCGGAACGGCCGCGCGTGGTGCGGCTTGGCCCCAGCCGACTCCCGTACGCGCTGGTGATGGGTGAGGTTCCCCCGGGCATGGAAACGGCGGTGCTCGCCTCGGCGCTCGGGGTCGACCTCGCCACCGCGCGCGCGGCCACGCTGGCCGGGGGCACGCGCATCGTGATTCGCAGCGGCGACCGGCCCGATCTGGCGGCCAGAGCCACTCGCCTGTCGGCCGCGGGCGTGACAGCCTCGGTGGCCGATCGCGACACGCTGTCGGCGATGGGGATGGCCCTCGCGGTCACCGGGGCGGACAGCCTCGACGTGCTCCGGGTGGTGGAGGCCGAGCTCTGGATCTCGCCCCCCGATCCCGGCAATCTCCCCCGGGGCGAGCCCTGGGTGCTCGCCGCGCCCACCCACCTGGTGCCGGGCGAGGTGGAGCTACGCCGGTTGCGCGCCGACGTGGAAGACAGTCGCTGGCAACGCAAACACTACGCGGCGGCGAAGGGTGCCGGCGGGGAAACGCGGCTCGCCGTGCTCGACATCCACGACGGCGGTCGCATCCTGCGCCTCGTGGAGGGGGCCTGCGAGCTTGGCAATGTCCAGCCCGGGAGCTCGCGCGTGGCGATGAAGGCGCTCCTGGAACGCCTGTCGGCCCGCTGGCCCAGCGCCCGGGTGGAGCCCCGTCGCGTGTGCGCCGCGCAACCGGTGCCCGGTGACAACCTGCGGGAAGATGGCTGGGGCGCCTGGGAGGAACATTCGCGGGCCGTGGCTGCGCTGCAGCGCTGACCGGCGCCCCGGTGACACCACTCAGTGCTGGAAGACCTCGCCGGGCAGGCGACCCCGCTGGAGCTTGCCCAGCGCGTTCTTCGGCAGGGCCTCGACGAAAGCGTAGCGCCGCGGACGTTTGAGGCCCGAGAGGTCCTGGGCACGGGCCTCGAGCGCTGCCCGCAGCGCCGATTCTGACACGCTGCCGTCGGGCACCACCGCCGCCGCCACCACCTCGTTGAGGTCGGTATCGGGGAGGCCGCAGCAGCCCACCTCGGCCACGCCGGGCACCGTCGACAACACCCGCTCCACCTCGGCCGGCGACACGTTGACCCCGCCCACGATGACGAGGTCTTTCTTGCGGCCCACGATGCGGAGGTAGCCCTTGTCGTCCCAGTCGCCGGCGTCGCCGGTGCGGAAGAAACCATCGGCGGTGAAGGCCTTGTCGTCGCCGAGCGGCCAGTAGCCGCCGAACACGGACTCGCCGCGTACCTGCACCTCGCCATCGACGATGCGCACCTCGGTGCCATCGAGCGGGGTGCCCACGGTGCCGGCGCGGCGCTCGCCCTCGAAAGGGTTGCTCGCGATCATCACCGTTTCCGTCATGCCGTAGCGCTCGAGCAGGCGCTGGCCGATGGCGCCGAACACCGCGTCGGAGAGCTCCGCCGGCAGCCCGTCCGACCCACTCACCATCAGCTTGAAACCCGCGAAGAGCTCGGGCCGCGCCTGCATCAGCGGCAACCAGCGACGGTAGTAGGTGGGCACCCCGTAGAAGTGCGTGGCCGCGGGCGGCTCCACCGGGTCGAAGCGGCTGGAGAGCGTGCAGCGCGCGCCCCGGAGCAAACAACCGTGGAGGCCGAGCACGAGGCCGTGCGTGTGGAACAAGGGCAGCGTGAGCCAGAGGTGGTCGTCGGCACCGAGCTGCCAGCGGCGTTCCAGGGCGCGGAGGTTGCTCGTCCACATGTCCCAGGTCTGGGGCACGCCCTTCGGGCGACCCGTCGTGCCCGAGGTGAACAACAGCGCCGTGGCCCCGTCTTCAGACCAGTCGCCTTGCCGCTGCGCGTAGCCCACCTCCGTGGCGATGGGCTGCCCCTTGAAGAGCCTCGGCGTCTTGGTGATCACCAGCTGAGGCTTGCTGTCCTCGATGATGGGCGCCACCTCGGCGGCCTTGTAGTGGGCGTTGAGCGGCACCCGGATGGCACCCAGCGCCATGCAACCCAGGTGCGCCGCCAGGAGTTCGACGCTGTTCTCCAGCTGGATGCACACGCGGTCGCCCGGCTCCACGTTGCGGATGCGCAGCCAGCCGGCCGCGCGCTCGCCCATCTCCCGGAGCGCGCCAAAGCTGTAGTCGACACCCTCCCAGGTGAGCGCCACGCGCTCCGCCGGGTGGTCGAGGAAGGCCTGCAAGAACTCGTGCCGCATACCGCGCGACCTAACCATGGACGGGCCCAGTCGGCGCGTGGGTTAGTCGGCGGAGCCGATGCCGAGGCCCTCGCTCTTCCGTCGCGTGTTGCGCGCGTTGCTGGTGGCCCTCGGGGTCGTGGTCATCGCCTGCGTGCTCGCGGCGATTCCCGCGGGGCTGGTGGCGCGCCAGTGGGCCCAGGAGGCCGTGGCCCTCGCCGACGCCCACGTGCGCTACGAGGTGGCCCACGCCGGCTGGAGTTTCCCGGCGCGCGTCGTTACCCGTGCCACGCCGCTGACCGCCGCCCCCAAGCGGCTGGTGAGCGAGGCCAAGGCGCGCGGCTACGAGGAGCACTGCCCCGAGCCCGGCCCGGGGCAGTTCTGCGCGAAGACCCAGATGGTGGTGCCCAAGTCGGGCAACGTGCTCGAGCCCATCGAGCTCGGCTGGCTGATCGGTCCCGACGCCGAGGTGCGCTACCACCTCCCCATCGAGGACGCGCCCAAGGTACTGCTCGACGCGATCCTCGCGGCGGAAGACCGCGAGTTTCGCGAGCACCACGGGGTGAACCTGCGCTCGATGGCCCGGGCGGCCCTCGCCAACGCGCAGGACGGCAACTACTCGCAAGGCGGCAGCACGCTCACCATGCAGGTGGTGCGCAACCTCAACCAGCGCAAGGAAAAAACCGTGGAGCGGAAGCTCCAGGAGATGGTGGCTGCCTGGGCGATCGACGACCACCTCGGCAAGGACGGGGTGCTCCAGGCCTACCTCGACACGCCCTACCTGGGGCAGCGGGGCAACCTGTCGATCTGTGGCTTTGAAGCCGCCTCGTTGCACTATTTTGGACACTCGGCGCGAACGCTGACAATCGAGGAAGCCGCCACTCTGGCCGGCATCCTGCCCGCGCCGGGTCGTTTTGCCCCCGACCGCTTCCCCGACAAGGCGAAAGAACGTCGCGACCGCGTGCTCGATGGCATGGCCGCCGTCTACGCCTACGACGTGGCCGCTGCCAAGGCCGCCCCGGTGGTGACCGCCGAGCCGGAGCCCTTCCGCGAGCGCTACCCGGCCTTCCTCAGCGCCACTCGCGCCTACCTGGAGAGCACGGTCTCGCCGAGCGTACTCTACGGCGCCGGGCTGACCGTCGAGGTGGGCCTCGACGTGCACGCGCAGGAAGAGGCCGAGTCGATGTTCCCGGCGAAGACCCGCTACTTCGAGGGGCTGGTGGGGCGCCGTCGCGAGGAGCCCTTGCAGGCCGCCGGGGCGGTGCTCGACGTCGACACTGGCCTCGTGCGCGCCATCTACGGCGGCACCGACGCCACCAGCATCAGCTTCAATCGCGCCACCCAGGCCAAGCGGCAACCCGGAAGCTCATTCAAGCCGCTGGTCTACGCCCTGGCCTTCGAGCAGAAGAACGACGACGGCACGCCGAAGTTCACCGCGTCGAGCGCCGAGCCCAACAGCCCCCGCGACTTCAATACGCCACAGGGCAAGTGGCGGCCGCGCAACGTGGGCGGCGAGTACACCGAGACCGCCTCGCTCGCGCACGCGCTGGCCTGGAGCCAGAACATCGCCACCGCCTCGTTGCTCGAGGAGGCCGGCGGCCCGAAAGCGCTGATCGCCTTCGCCAAGAAGGTCGGCTTCGACACCACGAGCTTCCCCGAGGAGATGGGCCTCGCCCTCGGCCAGGCCGAGGTGACGCCGCTCGACATGGCGCAGTTCGTGGGCGTCGTGAGTAACGGCGGCAGGAAGATCGTGGCCACGCCCGTGTACCGGGCGGTGAACGCGGGCGGCGCCGAGGTGATCGCGCCCCCAGCCGCCGGGGACGCCGTGATCGATCCCGGCGCCGCCGCGCTCACCCGCGAGCTGATGCGCGCGGTGATCGACGTGGGCACCGGCGGGGCCAGCCGCGGCGCCGGCGGCGAAGGGGGCTACCAGGGCCCGGCCATGGGCAAGACCGGCACCACCGACGGCGAGAAAGACCTCTGGTTCGTGGGCGCCACGCCGCGCATCGCGATGGTGGTGTGGATCGGTTTCGACCAGCCCACCCCGCTCGGCGTGGCCGCGAGCGACCTCGCCGCGCCCTTGTGGGGCTGGTGGATGAACCGGGTGACCAAGGTCGATGTGACCGAGAAAGACGCCGCCGGGATGCCCGTTTACCCCGCCTGGCCGGACGACCCGAAGATCCTCAAGCGCTCGATCTGCAAGGTGAGTGGCAAGTACATGAACGGGAGTTGTCCCGGCATCGTGGCGCCCTACCTCGAGGGCACCTTGCCCAAGGGAAGCTGCCCGATCTCGCACCCCCCGCCCGAGGCCGAGGAGCTCGACGAGAACGGACAACCGAAGCCCAAGCACGAGTCCTTGTGGAAGCGGCTGGAGCGTGAGCGGGCGGAGGCGGCGGGGGCGGTGCCCTAGCGAACGAGGGCCGAGGAGTAGAGGAACCAGAGCGCGCCGTAGTCGTCGTAGGGTGCCGCACTGGCCACGATGTCGTCGATCCCGTCCCCGTCCACGTCGCCCAGGTTGGCCACGCCCTTCCCGAGCCCCTGGTACTCGCCCCCGCGGGCGATCTCGTAGGACTCGTCGAGAGACACCCGCGGCGGGAAGGGGGCCGGCACGCGGTAGACCGCGCCCGCGTACTCGAGGACGCCCGTCGCCCCGGTGACGAGGTCAAGTGGGGAACCCTCAGGGTCGGAAGAGGCCAGGGCTATTGCCTCGCCGGCGCCCCCGTAGCGCTCGGCAACGCCCTCGATCAACGTGTCGGCGTCATCAGCGGTCACGTCCGCCAGCGGACCACGGAAGACGAAGACACCACCCGCCGGTTGGCCGCCGACGTCGAGATAGATAGCGCCGACCGCAAGGTCACCGTAGCCGTCGGCATCGACGTCGCCCGTGGCGAGCGACCAGCCGAAGCGCGAGCCCCCCGCCAGGCTACCGGACCCGACCACCGTCGGCGTCTTGCCTGCGGGGAGCACGTCCACGGGACCCGGCCAGACCAACACCCGTTGCAGGGTGCCCCACTCCTCCGCGTTGGGGGCCGTGTCGCCCACGATGGCGTCGTGGAGGCCGTCCCCGTCGAGGTCGGCGAGCGCGAGCGAGGCTCCGAAGTTCTCCGCGTCATCGGGGACCCGGGCCAGGAGACGTTCGGCCGAGGTGACCTTCCCCTCGACAGCGGCCACACCCAGCACGTCGTGGACGAGCCACACGCGGGTGGTGTAGTTCGGGTCCTCCCACACCTCGAGGTCGGAGACGAGGAGGTCCTCGGTGCCATCGCCGTCGGCGTCGCCGGTCGCAAGTGCGTAGCCGAATCTCCCTGTCCCCTCCTCAGCTTCGACAGGAATCATGCCCCAGGCTGCCCCTTCGGTGACCGCGCCGGTCACACCGGCCGCGTCGAATAGCAACACCGTCCCGGTGACACGGACACCCGGGAGGACCAACGTCCGGCCGCCATCGAGGACGCCGACACTGTAGGCGAAGTCGCCGTCCGAGTCGGCGAGCGAGATCACCGCCGCCGCCGACGCCTCCAGTCCGCCGGACACCTCTGGCGGTCCATGGAGGTAGGTCGCGGCATGTCCCGGGTCGACAGATGTGGCCCTCCCGGACACCAACACCGCCGGGCAACCGTCGGCGTCCGGGTCGCTCACGGCAAAGCCGCCGTCTCCAACGTACCTCCCCTCGGCTGATGACTCGAGGACGACTGGGCCCGCGGGCGCGTCAACGCACCCGCCTAGATAGGGAGGATCGTAGGGCCCCGTGTCAACCTCACTCGCTGTGTCCGCCGTGTCGCCGAGCGGCGCGGTGTCCACCGCGGCACTCTCGCAGGCCACCAATACGCCCGGGAGCGCGAGCAGGGCGCGCCTGGACCTTCGCCACCCCCTCATTCCGGAACGATGGTGTACATCGAAGGGCATTGTTCGCTCGTGGAGATCACGACCAGACCATCGACCTGCGCGCCCCCGGTGTCGATCGTGGTGGAAAAGCGGGCGGCGGTCCAGGTCCTGCCCACCCAGAGCGCCACGTCCGGGTCGCGTACCGGCGAGGTCGCGAGGCCGACCGCCGCCGTGTCGACGATGTGCTCGCAAGTGTCGCGAATGAAGACGGTGTAATCGCCCTGGGGACCCAGCCGGTCTGCAACCTCCTGCACGATGCCGTGTTCAAGCCAGCGTCCCGAGGGCACGGGCCATGCCCGGTCGAGCCAGGGCTGCGTGGGGGGGGCGCCGTCCACCCCTGCCTCGCCGTGGTCGAAGTAGAGCCAGAGAACGTCGTTGCAGACGAGGATGTGCGGGTCGATCGGAAGGATGGAGGCGATCTCTCCGTCGTCATCAATGTTGCCACTCGTCACCAGCAACTCCCCCTGGTAGCCAGCCGCGACCAGGTCTTTCAGCTCGTCCCGCGACAGCTCCGAGTAGGTGGTGTCTCCCGACACTCGCCACGGCACCCACAGCTCCGCGAGGACGGTGACCAGGTCGGTCAACGATACCACGAACACCGAGACCCCGGTCGTCCGGCCGTTCCCCTCCCGGCTCCGGCCCTCGTACCACGCCGGCCTCCGCCCCGGCTCGTCGTAGTAGCGCCGCCCCACCCGCCGCGGCACCTTCCCGTCGCGGTGGTTGCTCGCCCAGGGCACCATGAGAACCAGCGAGTTGCCATCGGGGCTGATCGACGCGGTCGGCACGCCATACCACTCGGCGAGCTCCGTGCGTCCGGTCCCAGGTTTGCCCGTTCCTGGCTCGAGCAGCACGAACGCCGAGGAGGGCACGCCCGGCGGGGGAATCGTGCCGGGCGCCGAGAAGTCCGGGTCGGCGGACAGGTAGCACACCACTCGCGTGGACGGGTTGCGAAACTCGCTCGTGTGCCAGGCGTCGATGGGCCCCTCGGTGAAGGGGTGGTACGCGCCGGTGTCCTGCACGGGGAACGCCGACTGCGCCTCCACGACCACCATCAGCACCCATCCCATGTCGGAGCCGACGTAATCTCGCAGGTCGATCACCGTGGGGTCGCGATAGGCGCAGTACACGCCGTCCGCCACGATGGTAGTGGACCGGCACGGGATCGCCGTGGCCGTCCAGCCCGCCGCCGCGTAGGCCCCGGCCATGCCGTCGGCGATCGGCGCCGCGCAGCCGCCCGTGGCCTCGTAGAGGGGCGCGTAGATGGGAAACACCAGCGGGTCGCTGCTGTCGACGAACCCGATGTAGTCGGCGCTGAAGCGCCCCGAGGCGGCCCAGCTCGCCGACAGGCGCTCCAGCAGCTGCGCGGCGTCGGCCGGGTTGTAGGCCGGCAGGCCCGGCACGCCGGTGGCGTCGCCGGCGACCGACATGTTCTGCACGTAGAGGCGGTAGCTGGCCCCGCCGTCGAGCGGCAGGGTGAAGGTGCTGGCGGTCACGCCGTGGCAGTACAGCTCCTCGCTCGCGACGATGCCGCAGCCGTCGTAGAGCTGGACGTTCTCGGCGGGCTCCAGCAGCGGGATCGCCCAGCCGCGCCAGGCCCAGCCGCACTGCCCGGGGTCGTTCCCGTGCAGGTCCTCGAGGGTGTCGTTCGGCGCCGGGGGGCCGCTGGCACCGCCCCGGAGCTGGCTCTCTCCCCGCGCGCGAGAGGGCACCCCGGCCGGCAGCGGGTGCTCGCGCGACTGGAGGCCCGGCGGCAACGACGGGGTGGCGTCCTCCCGCCACGGGCGCCAGGGCGCGCGCAGCCCGGCCGGCGCGCGATGCTCGCGGCCGAGCAGCGGGAAGCGGCCCGTGGACATCAGCTCTTGAACTCGAAGGCGAGGGCGAGCGTCACCATGCCCTGCTCGCGCGCGGTGCCGCTCATCGGCTTGCAGGCG
>SXON01000017.1 GCA_005778355.1 Pseudomonadota bacterium
TCGACGAGAGCGCGCGCGAGGTAGCGCGGGAGCGCGTGCGCGAGGGCCTCCCTGGGGCAGCCCGGCGCGTGCTCGACGCGGACAGGCGCTGGCGACGCGCGGGACAGGGCAGGCCCGCTGGCGCGACGCCAGGCTTCCTCGCGGGGGCGTTGGCGAGAGCGCGGGCGGAGATTCACGCGAGCGGCCAAGGTCGGCGCGGCGCGCCCCCGCCCGCCGCCGTGCCCGACGAGGGCTCCACCGACCCGGACGTGCCCGAGGTCGATCCCCCGGTCGAGGCGCCGCCCACCACGATCGACGCCGGCGCGAACCCGACGAACTGCTACCGGTACCTAGACTGGTTCGACTCTGCCGAGTGGGTGGCTTGTGGCGGCGGTCCCCTGGGGGGCCCGACCGCCCTCCCGGACATGACGATTGCCGAGGCGGTCGCCATGCTTCGCGGGCCGGAGCTGACCAACCGGGCAGCCGAGATTGAACCTCTCGCTCTATCGAGTGTGCCCTTCACTCCGATGTCTGAGCTTCGTAGGGTCGGTCCGTGGGCGTGGCGCTCGGTCGAGTCCACGCCCTGCGAGCCCCGCTACACCGGCGAGGGCTTCCACACCTTCTGTGCCTGCATCGATCCGGCGATCACGCCCGGGGTGGCGCGCTACATCCTGGCCGACCACTACGGCGCCGACTGGGAGGAAGAGCTCTGGGCACCGATCACGGAGCAGTTCACCGGCAAGGACGTGTCGCCTGGCCGCGTGGATGGGATGCTGGAGGGCTGGGAAGGGGCGAAGGTCGCGGGCTACGGCTGGGACCTCTTCGGCGCGGTGACGGGCTACACCGCCGGCGGCACGACACCACCGCGGCAGAAGCTGATGCAGGTGGCCATCCGCCTCGTGTGCGGTTTCTACGAGGGCGTGCCCGACGAGTGGGACAACTGGACGGAGCTGCGAGAGTCCATCGTGTCCCCGCTGGCCAACGGCGAGATGCGCTTTCGCATCTACGGTCCGAGCACCAACTGGGCCGAGGAGGTGGCCGTGGCCGCCGCGCTCGTGGCCGCGCTCCTGGAGTTCAGCGTGGGCGAGGTGCTGGCGGCCATCCTCGTGCTCGTAGGGGAGCACGGCATCACCGAGCTACTGGAGGCCTTGCTCGACGGCGAGGAGGTGGCCTCCGGGGAGGCCACCACGGAGATCGTGTCGATCCTGGAGGCGCTGGAGGCGGCGATTATCCAGGCGACGGTGCCGGGGACGCAGTGTCACGATTGCCAGCCGCTGGCCTTCAGCACCGTTACTGGCATGGCCGCGCCAACGGGCGACGAGTTGGGTTGTTCGACCAGTGCTCAGGCGTTGATCGACTACTCGGCGGGCTACGACTTTGATGGCGTACTTCTGCCTGAGTGGGGGATCGCCGCCAACCACGCGGTCTTCACTCGGCGTGTGTGGTTCTGTTCCGCCCTGGTCGATCTCCACGCCATGGCGCTCGACTGGCAAATCTCTCTCGCCTATGCGCACGCAGCGCAGGCGGTGCGTGACGACGCGGCGGGGATGCATCACGCCGCGTGCCGGAACCGGAAGGCCGCGCTGCTGGGCATTCGCCGCGGGGCAGGCATCGCCGCGTCGTTCAACATGACTCTGATCCACGAGGTGTCGCACAACGTGGACCTCTACCATTGCTGGGATCCCAGCCCGATGGTGAACCGCGCGGTGGGTGGCTTGCAGGACGTCGCTGCGTACTCGTGGTATCTGTACACGGCCGCGAAGTGTGGGTTCGGCCTGTGCGATATCGGGGGAGTGAGCGGCCAGCCCACGACGGTGCGTCTGAGGGTCTCGTGGGAGTTGCCCCCCCGGGCAGCCGACTCGGGAGCTGCGGGAATTACCGTCGCAGGCTGGGCCACGGTGTACGCCGATGAGCCCCGAGGGGACGCCACAGACTACGTTGAAGGGGACACCCGCCTAGTATGGGGCGATCTCCAATATCGGGACGGCGGCCACGTAGACACGTCCGGCAGCGCGGACGCCGCTGGTTTCTGGACGACCGCAGCAGCGATCGCGTCGCTCGTCGCCGGTCGGGTCGACCTCGCGATCATCGTGGGCACGCTCGGGAGCTGGATCGCCCGCAACTTCGAGCATAGTGTTCTCATCGGCGGAGGTAGCGACGACGACGACGCTCCGGAGGACGAGCGGGAGGTCTCACACAATGACGGCGTGGTCACCTTCACCTTGTCGCAGCCACTCCGCCTTGGTGGCGAGGTGTGGACCTGTTGCGTGAGCATCCCCGCCGAGGAATGCCGCGCGGCACTCACGGACTCGGATGGAGTGACCACGAATTCAGAGGAGCGAGCCTGCTGGCGCGACACCGTGCCCGACGACACGCAGGGGTGCTGTGACTACGGCCAATCTGGGGGAGGCCGCGGGATCGACCCGCCGACGAGACCGGATGGTTTCGGCCCCTGGATGGATCCCTTCCCGCCTATCGAGAAACCCGGGATCCCAGATGAAATCGTCCTCGGTTAGCTCGGCTGCCTGTGTCTCAATCGCGATCTTGGCCGCCGCGTGCGCAGACGATGTTCCGCTCTGCCCGGCGGAAGAGGATCGCTTCGTACCGATGACGGCGGCGATGGCGTTGATGGAACCGCCGGACGACACCGGAGGCGGCGAAAGCTACGTGTTGTGTCCGGACGCGGTCTGGTACCCGGTGTATGACCGGGGAGGGGAGCTGGAGCACGGCGGTGAGGACCAGGACTTCGAGGTCACCTGGGCTGACGAGCGCTGGGTGGCAGGTGTCGAGGGGGAGTTTTGTTTCTCATGGCTCGAGTTCCACGCCTGGGCGCTGCGCACGAGCTACGACGTTCAGTTCGCGTCAACCGAGTCGGGCGCCTTTGGGGAGATCGGGATTTCGGCCGACGCCTTTGGGATCATTGCTTGCGACGGCTAGGCCCGAGCGTCGCCGGGCCGCCACTTCTCGCGGTGATGGCCCAGTTCTCCGGCTGCGAGTGGTTCGACGCGCTCTCGGACGACACGACATGGCCGCGAGAGCCGCTCCAACCCGACGTCGGCATCGCCGATCGCGTCCGCTGGGAAACCGAGGACGCCCCGTGTACGGGTGGTGGTGCCGCGCTCGATGGCGTGCCCACTGACGAAGACGACACCTCGGCCGCCGGACCCACCCACGTCCTGGTCCTTTGCGACGGCAAGACCTGCGCCGAGGGCTACCGCTCCTTCGAGCCTGGTGGCGCCTTCCTCGGCGCCTACTGCGTGAGCATCGACGAGTTCGAGTCCTGGCGCGCTTCGTCGTGCCCCGACTGCACACTCGACTGCGGTGGCGGCGACGACATGCTCGCCTGGGAGCCGCACGACACGCTCTTGCACCTCGCCCCCTGCCGCATCCGCCTCCCCGGCGACGATCCGTAGCCGCCGCCCATGGTACAACTCGTCGCATGCGCCTTGACGTCCGGGTCCCGGTTCATTTCTCGCACAGTAGCGCCACGGGTCGGGGCATGTCCACGACCCTTTCGTTGCACGCGCTCGCCTTCGAGGCGGCGAACTTCAGCCCGCCGGCAGGGGCGACCGTGGAGATGCAGATCGAGCTGGTGGGCTCCGACCGCCGGGTGACCACCACCGGGAAGGTCACCACCGTCTCGGACATTCCCGGTCGCGCCGAGAAGCTCATCGCGGTGGGACCGCTGCAGGCCGAGCCGGAAGACGCGCGCAGCTACTCGGCGTGGATGACCGAGCGTGCACCGCTGGTGGCGAGAGCCGTGGCCCAGGAAGACCTCGCGGCCAAGCAGGTGCGCGGGGCCGTCGTGGAGGTGTCGGCCGACTTCTCCGAGGTCATGGTGGGCTGGCCCACGCGGATGGCCTACGCGAAGTCCTTCCGAGAGGAGATCGCGCGCAACGTGATTCGCGTGCGAACGGCGGCGCGCGGGGCCACCGTGGGCCAGCCCGTCGCGGTGGCCTTTCTCGTGCCACAAGGCGCGCCGGTTCGCCTGGGCGCCAAGATCGCCGCAGTGCAGAGCGGGGAGGTGGAGCTGGCGCTGGAGATCCCACCCGAGCTGGCCCTCCGACTCGCCAGCTGGGCGAGGGTCTGACCTGTCGCGACAGCCTCGTCCGTAGGGTCGCGGCCCCCTCCCAGCGACGCCCCCCGTCCCCGGCTCCGCGCCCCTGTCGCCCTGCGAACGCGGACGCGCCCCACTCGGGGTTCACCCCCCGCCCTCGACCACCACCGGCGCCGCTCCGGGCACCACGAAGCCCTCCGGCCACCTGGTGGTGTCGCATGCAACCACGCGCTCGAGCATCGCATTGTCCAGTCGCACCCCGGTGAGATCGGCGCCGCAGAGCTGCGCCGACACGAGGTTAGCCCGGCTGAGATCGGCCCCCGCCAGCTGCGCCCCGGTGAGGTTCGCCCCTTCCAGGTTGGCCCGCGTGAACACCGCGCCCGTGCCCACCACCCCCACGAGCGAGGCCCCCACGAGGTTGGCGTCGATGAAGTCGGCGCCAGCCAGGCCCGAGCCGTCGAGCACCGCGCCCTGTAGGTCGGCGCTCGTGAACAGCGCGTCGTCGGCACGGAGGCGCAACTTGGCGCCGTCGAGCTGTGACTTGCTGAAGTTCGCGCGGGGCGCGGCCACGTCGAGGAGCGACGCCTTCTGCAGGCTCGCGCCCTCGAGACGCGCGCCGTCGAGCAGCGCACCGTCGAGCAGCGCACCGTCGAAGTGGCCGCCGCGCAGGTTGATGCCGCGGGCGTCGATGCCGCGCAGGTCGAGGCCAGCGCACCGGGCGCTGGGGCCGAGGGTGCCGGCGGGCATCCCCTCGGTGGGCCAGGCGGTGCCTGCGTCAGAGAGCGCCAGCCGGAAGTCGGCGGCTCCGGTCGTCGCGGCGAGCTGGGCGGAGCGGAGGTCGGCCCCGTCGAGGCGTGCACCGTCGATGTTCGCGCCGTCGAGCTCGGCGGCGGCCAGCACGGCCCCACGCAGGTCGGCACCGTCGAGCCGCGCGCCGCCCAGCTGCGCGCTCGCGAGGTCAGCGCCTCGCAAGTTCGCACCGCGCAGGTCGGCGGCGCGGAAGTCGACGCCCGAGAGCTGTGCGGCGGCGAGCCCGGCGCCGCGGAGATTGGCCCCGGCGAACAAGCCCTGGTGGGCCAGAGCGGGATCTCGCTGGTAGAGCCAGAGCCGGAAGGCGAAGCCGTCGCCCCCCACGACGCCGAGCGCGGCGCCGGCCGCCGTCCCGAACACCATGCCGGCGGCGAGCCACCACTTGCGACGCGAGCGGGTCCGCGAGAGGTGGTCTTGCGTCGCGGCCAGTTCCTCGGCGAGCTTCGCTTTCTGCGCCGTGATCTCCGCCACGCCGGCGCGCCGCTCCACACCGTTCCAGCCGGCCGAACCCGCGGGAAGCCGCGGGGGCCGGTACCCCGGCAAGAAAGCCACCGGGTTCATCGACTTCAGCGCCTCGGTGATCTTCCCCGCGTCGCCCGCGGCGCGCGTGGTCCACCGAGCGATGAACACGAAACCGCCTCGGTGCCGGGCAGGGGCCTCGGTGTCGACGAGGCGCAGGCCGACGTCGGCGATCGTCCCCCGGCGGAAATCCACGCGCCCCGGCATCTCGCGGCCCGAGGGGAGGGTCTCCGGCGCCCAGAAACACACCTCGGCGCTGTCCATCCACCAGGCCTCGCCCATGCACAGGCCGAGGTCACCTAGCACCGCCAGGGGAAAGGTCGCGTTCATCCGCGGTAGCTCGGTCACGCTGCTCGGGCGCTGCTCGGCGGGGGTGGCCATGGCGCCGGATGCTACCAGAGGCGACACCTCGCCGCGGGACGGACACTCTCCCAGGCGGCTAAGGACCCCGGGTGATCGGCCGTCACGCGCGCATCCTCCTTGCACCCGGGCTGGCCATGGCGCTCGGCGTGATTCTCGTCCTGGGCGGGTGGCTTCCGGTCGCGACGCTGCTCTTGCCCGGTGCCTGGCTCCTGCTCGCGGGTGTCATGGCCGGGCGCGCCTGGCTCGACGACCCTGCGACCTGGCCGGGCGTGTCGGTACTCCGGGGCGCCCACCCTGCCCGCTGCGCGCTCATGATCGAGGTGCGTCGTGGCGACGAGGCGCGGGCCCGGCCGATCCTCGAGTCCCTCGCGGCGCGACGCCTTGCCTGCACGGTGTTCGTCGAGGCCGGGGTCGACCTGGGGCGTGCTGCGGAGAGCCATGAGCGCGGCGACCTGAGCGACCATCCAGGGACGAAGCCCTGGCGCCCCCTCGGTCGGCGTCCCCGGGTGGTGGGAGGGGTCCTCGTCGGCCACACGGTCCACCTCGACGAAACCAGCCCTGAGTTGCGCGCCACGCGCGTGGTCGGCACCGACCTCGTGGCGGTGAGCCCCCGCGTGGACGTCACCCGCTTGCTCGCGTGGATCGACGAGTGGGAGTCGCGAGCGGTGTTCGCCGGCACGCTCAGCGCCTCGCTGGAAAACGGTTAGCCGGCCGGCCGTGCCCGCCTACCCGGTCATTCCCACGCTGACCCGCCCCCCCTGGGGCGGTGAGCGTCTCGGGCGCGACCTCGCAAAAGGGGAGGGGAAAATCGGCGAGTCCTGGGAGGCCTGGCGCGACAATCGCCTCGTCGACGGCCGTCGCCAGGGCGACGTGGCGGATCTCCCCGTGCTCGTGAAGTTGCTCGACACCGCCGCGATGCTCTCGGTGCAGGTGCACCCCGGCGATGCCGATGCCCGCTTGCTCGCCGGGGCGCCGCACGGCAAGGCCGAGGCCTGGGTGGTGATCGACGCCGCGCCCGGCGCCAAGATTGCCTATGGCGTGAACCGGGAATTGACGCCCGCGGAGCTCGCTAGCCACGCTCGGAGCGGGGAGATCGAGGCCGACCTCGCGTGGATCGCGCCGCGGCCGGGCGACCTGATCTCGGTGCCCCCGGGGACAATTCACGCGATCGGGCCTGGGCTCTTGCTCTACGAGGTGCAGCAGCCGATCGACCTCACGTGGCGGCTCTACGACTGGGGGCGCGGCCGTCCCTTGCACCTGGAGCAAGCCGCGGCCGTGGCGAGCACCCGCCCGCACGCGGGCTGGGCCTCGCGGGAGCACGGCGAGGGCGAGATCTTCGCCGGGCCCCACTTCGGCATCGCGCGGCTGTGTCGCCCGGTCACGCGCCGGTCACGACGCTGGGCAGCGCTCACCGTCGTGCGGGGACAGGCCGAGGTCGACGGCGTGGAGCTAAAGCTGGGCTCCACCGCGGTCATCTCCCCGGGGGAAACGTTCATCCGGGTAGAGGGCGAAAGCCTGCTCGCCTACGGTCCTCCGCTGCCGTAGCAACCCGCGCTTGCGCGTGGGCCCGGTTTGCGAGTAGCTTTCGCGCGCCCACGCGGAGAGCCCGTGCTCGCCTTTTGCCTTCTCGCCTTCTTCGTTCTCGGGGCCCCCGCCCACGCCAGCTCCTGGCCAGCTGGATCCACGATCAACCCCGGCCTCTCCGCCGACATCACCAAGGAGGGCTTCGACGCGGTGGCGGAGCTGATCCCCGCGTTGTTGCCAGCCGAGATCCCCATCGAGACCACCGGCGACAGCTACGCCGGCGTGCTCGACCAGTGCTACCTCGGCGGCTACGCCTACGAGATCAGCAACGCGAAGGTGGCGATCGAGGTGGGCTCCGCCAGCATCACCCCGGGCGACGGTGTGCTCGACGTGAACGCCGAGCTCCTCGTGGCGCTCAACGACGCGACGGATCCCTTCGGCCTCTACACGATGGTCGAGTGCCTGGAAGACACCTGCTACGGCTACGTGAACCCCTTCCCGGTCAACGTCAGCACCTCGATGATGCTCGCCATCGTCGACAACGGCGACGGCACCCGCAGCCTCGACGCGACCATGGGCGAGATCGTGGTCGACTACGAGCTCGACGGGGCCGACGACATCTACCTGGGCGAGTGCACCATCGGCGACATCGAGGAGGTGCTCAACTACGTGGGCATCTCGCTCTACGACCTCATCCTGTCGATGGTCGGTGGCACGCTCGAGTCGACGATCGCCGACATGGGCCCCGAGCTGGAGGCGCAGATCGAGGAGGCCTTCGCGGCCGCCACCATCGAGCAAGACCTCGACGTGGGCGGCGCGAGCATCCACGTGCTCCTGCAGCCGTCGAACGTGGAGATCACGCCGGCGGCGGCGCGCATCACGATGGAAGGTGCCTTCTCCGGCGACGCCGCCAGCTGCATCGAGAGCGTCGATCCGGGCGGCTCGCTCCGCACCGACAGCGAGCTCCCCGATGCCGACGAGCTGCCGAGCGGCATCCCGAGCGACTACCACCTCGGCCTGATGGTGGCCGACGACTTCGCCAACGCGGCGCTCTACAGCTTCTGGCGCGGCGGCCTGCTCTGCTACACGCTCGACGAGAACGGTCCCGTGCCGCTCGACACCTCGATGCTCAACCTCCTGACCGACGACGCGTTCGCGCCCTTGTTTGGCGAGCCGGGCCCGGTCACCATCATCACGCGCCCGCTCAAGCCGCCCGAGGTGAACTACACCGGCGAGCACGACCTCGGGCTCACCGTGGAAGACCTCGAGCTCGACTTCTATGCCGAGCTCGACGGTCGCCAGTCGCGCATGATCACCTTGTCTCTCGATGCCGACGCGGGCGCCGACCTCGCCTTTGACGACAGCACCGGCAACCTCGAGGTGGCGGTCGACCTGTCGGCCGAGAACATCACCCCCACGGTCAGCTACAACGAGATCGAGCCCGCTGCGAACGACGCGGTGCTGGAGAAGTTCGCGGGCCTCTTCGGGACGATCATCGACTCCGTGGCCGGCGACCTGTTGAGCTCGCTCGCCTTCGCGCTCCCCAACTTCAGCGGCATCGGCCTGCAGAGCATCGACGTGGCGGCCAATGGCGACGCGTCCGACTGGCTCGGCGTGTACACCTGGCTCGGCCCGGTCACCTACGGCGACGCCTCCTCCTGCGGCGGCTGCGGCGGCACCGACACGGGCGGCGGCTCTGGCGACTGCGGCGGTGGCTGCTCCGGTGGCACCTCGTGTGCCGTGGGTCCCTTCGCCCCCTGGCAAGTGGCGGCGCTGGCGGTGCTCGTTGTGCGTCGGCGTCGCGTCTAGCGAAACCGCACGCCGCCCACGGCCCTCTCGGCGGCGGCCTTGCCGTCGAGCAGCTTGCCGGGAGGAATGATGGCCTCCAGGTCGTACGCGCTGCCCGCGTGCTCCACGAAGTAGCCAAGCACGCGCGCGTGGCGCGGGTCGGCCGGGGTGCAGGTGCCGATGGTGACGAGGCCGGCGAGGGCGATCTGGCGGTAGGGCGCGGTATCGACGAAGGTCCACGTGCAGCCCCGTCGTTCCCGGGGACCGCGCGGCCCGCCCGGGTACACCGACATCTCCACGCGCGCCCGGGTGGTAGGGTCGACCAGGGTGACGCGCGGGTTTTGTCCACGGAGACCGGGGGTCAGCTCGTAGCCCTCGGGCACGCGCATCACGTAGGGAAACTCGGCGTCTTCCCAGACACCGGCCGACACCGCGCCGGCGGGCTCTACGCGAGAGGCGGCGCGCGTGCTGTCGACGAGCGCGGGCTCGACCTCCGTCGCGGCGCGCGGACAGGCCAGGAGCCACGCGAGGACAATCATCGGCGGTCGAGCGCGGCGATGTGGGCCGGTCCGCCCCAGAGGCGATCGAACACGTCGAGCTCGGTGGCGCCGCCGTCGCCCTGGACCCAGGCCTCGGCCACCTCCCGCGCCCCGGCCACGGCCTCGGGCGGCATGGCCGCGATCCGCGTGGCCAGCTCACGGGCGCGGGGGAGGGGAGGGTCGGCGATCTCCTCGACCAGGCCGAGCGACCACGCGCGGCTGGCCGAGAGTCGCTCGGCCGCCACGAGGATCGCGCGCGTGCGCCCGGGGCCCACGCGACGGGCGAGGAAGGCGCCGCCGCCGAAGCCAGGGGACACCCCGAGCCGCGCCTGCACGAAGCCCACCTCGGCGCTGGGCGAGGCAATGACGATGTCGCAGGCGGCGAGCAGCTCGGCGCCGCCGCCGAGGGCGTGGCCCTCCAGGCACCCCACGATGGGTGCATGTCGCGACAGCCGAGCGATGGCGTTCGCCATGAAGGTGGCGAGGGCACGCCCGGCCCCGGGCACCGCGAGGTGTTGCCGCACGGCGCCGAGGTCGCCTCCGGAGCAGAAGCTCTGTCCCTCGCCGTGCAGGAGGATGCATCGCGCCCCGGAAACATCGAGCCCAGCAAGGTCGACCATCATGTGCGGCGTGAACGCGTTCCGACGCGCCGGGTGGTCGAGCACGACCTCGGCTAGACCATCCTTCACCGTGGCGTGAACCCGTCCCGAGCCGCGCGGCAAGGAAGCGGCGATGGCGTGTAGATCGATCACGAGAGCGTCCTCGGCATGGCCTCGGGGCGGATGGCCCCAGCTCGCAGCCCGGCCAGTAGGGGGCTGCCTTCGAAGTGGCTCAACGCGGCGTCGCGGGCCTCGTCGGCCACGAGATCCAGCCAGGTACGCACGCGTCCCTCGGCGCGCCGAGCGAGCCACTCGCCCCGTCCCTCGTCGGCGCAGTACGCGGCGTGTCGCGACAGGGCAGCAACCACCTCGCTCACCCCGCGCCCATCGAGCGCTGCGGCGGTGAACACCGGCGCCTGCCACCCGGGGCGATCATCCAGGTGAATCGAGATCTCGAGCTCCCGGGCCAGCGCGTCGGCCCCGGGCCGGTCGGCCTTGTTCACCACGAAGACATCCGCCACCTCGATGAGGCCAGCCTTCATCGCCTGGACGCTGTCGCCCGACTCGGGGGTGACCACGAGCAGCACCGTGTCGGCCACCTCCACGATGCCGAGCTCCCCCTGGCCCACGCCCACGGTCTCGACGACGACGAGATCGAAGCCCACCGCGTCGAGGATATCGACCACTTGCGACGCGGCCCTCGACAGGCCGCCACCGTGTCCACGCGCCGAGAGGCTGCGGATGTACACGCCCTCGTCGTCGGCGTGCACGTCCATGCGCAGGCGGTCGCCCAGGATGGCGCCGCCGGTGCGAGGCGACGAGGGATCCACCGCCACCACCGCCACGCGACGCCCCGCACGGCGCGCCTCGGTGACGACGCGGTCGGTAAAGGTGGACTTCCCAGCGCCGGGCGGGCCGGTAATGCCCACCACGTGGGGGGCCCCGGGTGCGCGCAGGCGGCGGGGCTGCAACGAGGCCATGAGCGCGTCTGCGCCGGGCGCGCGCATCTCCACCCGCGAGATGAGCCGCGCCAGCGCGCGACGTTCGCCGCGGAGCGCAGATGCGAGCAGGGCGGCGTGATCGACGGGCACGGGCCGGCGTAATCCGCGTGCCCGAGCCCCGACAACGGCGGGTGACGTCGCGAAAGCGGTAGGATAGCCGGCCGCCTCCCCGGAGTTCGCGTGCGCTCGTTCTTCCCGCTCGTGACGCCCCTCGCCGCGCTGCTCGGCTGCGGCGGCGCCTCCGCCGAGGTCGAGGGCACGGCCGGCGGCATCAACTTTGGCAGCACCGAGTACGTGTACTGGGGCGCCCGCTACGTGGTGATCTCCATGGTTGAAGTCGAGTGTACCGGCGTCGACTGGGTCGAGCGCAATTACGACGAGGGCGTGGCGCCCACCACGCTCGACACCAGCATCCTGCAGTTCACCTTCTCGGGCGACGAGCTGGTGGAGGGCAAGTCTGCCATCCAGCAGGGGGGCCAGGCACAGGCCACCATCGTCAACATCACCGGCGGGGTTTTCCAGGAGAGCAACGCCACCGCGGGCACCATCGCGGTCGACAGCTTCGAGGAAGAGGGCCTCGCCACTGGCTCCTTCGAAACCGTCACCTTCGAAGACGGCACCCTCAGCGGGAGTTTCACCGCCGAGTGGTGTAGGAACCTCAAGCCGTGATCGCCCTCCTTGCGCTCCTCGGTCGCGCCCAGGCCGCCGACGTCCTCATCCCCGAGGCCACGCCGGCCTCGATGAGCGACTTTTCCGTGGCCTACATGGTGTACGACCTGGTGGTCGGGCAGGTGGAGAACAAGGGCCTCGACGTGCTCGACGCCGACGAGCTCCGCGAGGTGGTCGATGGCGACGCCGACGCCTGCGCCGACCTCGACGACTGCCCCGCCAAGCTGTGGGACCGGACCGACGCCCGACTCGCGGTGGTCATCGCCATCGGGCAGGCCGACGGCGGGCTCAACGCCGAGGTGCGCCTCTACGGGTGGGACAACGCGCAGCCTCTGAAGACGATCCGCAAGACCATTCCCGGGGGCGGCGAGGTCGCTTTCGCGCAGGACATCGCCAAGCAGGTGGCCGCGGCCATCCAGCTCGTCCCCGAGCGTGAAGAAGAACTCGGCAGTATCGGCTCGAAGCCCACCGCCGACGAAGACGAGGACGACGTGCCCGCGCCCTCCTTCGACGAGGACGAGGACGAGGCCCCCCCGCCGAAGAAGTCGACCAAGACGGTGAAGGAAGACCCGGTGGAAGACTGGGACGAGGAAGAGGAGGAGCCGAAGAAGAGCACCTCGAAGACGTCCACGAAGTCGAAGTCGAGCGACGACGAGGAAGAGGAGGTAGAGGAGCCGAAGAAGAGCACCTCGAAGTCGTCCACCAAGTCGAAGTCGAGCGACGACGACGAGGACGAGTCGCCGAAGAAGTCCTCGTCCAAGTCGAAGTCGAGCGACGACGAGGAGGAGGAAGCCAAGAAGAAGGCCGATCCGCCGAAGTCCGCCGCCAAGACCAAGGAACCGCCGCCGCCGCCCAAGGTGAAGGAGCCGAGCCCGGCCGAGGTGTACGGTTCGGACCCGAAGGCCGTTGAGGAACGCCGAAAGATGGGCGTCCCGTGGAGCGCCTACGCCGACTACCGCGAGAGCGGGATGGACCAGGCGGCCTGGCTCAAGAAGGCACAGGTCCACTCCGGAAAGGCCTACATCGGCGCGGCCGGCGGGTACACGCTCGGCGATATCGACCGCGGCTACGACGTGCGCGTGGGCCTCGACTCGACGCTGGTCACCACGGGCAGCAGCTCGTGGACGGGCCCCGGGGCGGGCTCGGGCATCAATGGGCGCCTGGAGGTGGGCTACATCCCGGCCTGGTTCGTCGACACCTCGGTGGCTGTCGGCCTGCAGACCGGGAAGAAGAAGCTCACCGTGGGCTGGGAATGCAGCGCCTGCGAGGAGCAGGTGGCGGAAACCCCCTACGCGGCGGTCGACGCCACGCAGCTCTTCATCGAGCCTCGCGCCAAGTTCCTCCCCCTCGCCACCGGCTACGTGAAGCCCTACGCGCTGGTGGGATTCACCTTCGCGGTGTACGACGGCTTCCACATTCCCGACGAGGAGGGGGCCGTCGACTACCCCGACATCGACGGCGGCGCGGCCTTCGGGCCCACCGCCGGCATCGGCGTGATGATCGACCCGGTGTCGCCGATCTCCATCGTGATCGAGGCGCCGTT
Source organism: Pseudomonadota bacterium (assembly GCA_005778355.1). Lineage (GTDB taxonomy): Bacteria > Myxococcota_A > UBA796 > UBA796 > SXON01 > SXON01. Next base: position 13,392 of record SXON01000017.1, read on the forward strand.
CAACCTCGTGCTCTCCGACGGCGAGGCGGCGTCGGTCGACCCCGACCTCGAGGTGGTGCCCACCACGCTGGAGAACAACGGCTGGGTCTTGCGCGTCGTGGGCGGCGTGGCGGTGCGGTTCTGATGATCCCGCGCGTGGGCGTGGTGATGGGGAGCAAGAACGACGCGCCGGTCATGCGGGGCGCGGCGGAGGTGCTCGACCAGTTTGGCGTGCCCTACGAGTTCCTCGTCGTGAGCGCGCACCGCACTCCGGACCGGATGTTCCGCTACGCGGAAGAAGCGGCCGGGCGAGGCATCGAGCTCATCATCGCGGGCGCGGGCGTCGCGGCGCACCTGCCGGGGATGAGCGCTGCCAAGACTCGCTTGCCGGTGGTGGGGGTGCCCGTGAAGAGTCGCGCGCTCAACGGGCTCGACTCGTTGTTGAGCATCGTGCAGATGCCGCGCGGTGTGCCCGTGGCCACGGTGGCCATCGACGGGGCGGCCAACGCGGCCCTCATCGCGGTGCGGGTGCTCGCCTTGCGCGACCCTCGACTCGCCGAGGCGCTCGACGCGTACGCGCTCGCCCAGCACGACGAGGCCCTGGCCCACCCGCCGGATCCACGGGACTCCTCGGCGTGATCCTCCCCGGCGGGGCCATCGGCATCCTCGGCGGCGGGCAGCTCGGGCGCATGCTCGCGGTGCCGGCCCGGCAGCTCGGCTACACCGTCAACGTGCTGGCGCCGCTCGGCGACGCGCCCGCGCTCGGTCTCGCCGACCATGCCATTCGTGCTTCCTTTGAAGACCAGGGCGCGGCGCGCCAGCTCGCGGCGATGAGCGACGTGGTCACCTCCGAGTTAGAGAACGTGCCGGCCGCCACCGCCCGCGCCGTCGCGGAGCGGCGAGCGCTCCACCCCTCGGTGGAGCTGCTCGCGATCACGCAGGACCGGAACGAGGAGCACGCCTTCCTCGACGGGCTGGGGATCTCCACTGCGCCCGGGCGTCCGGTTCACACGGTCGAGGAGCTGGAGTCGGCGATATCGCTTCTCGGATACCCCTCGCGGTTGAAATCGGCGCGTGGCGGTTACGACGGCGGCGGACAGTTCCGGCTCCGGACACCCGGCGCGCTCGACGAGGCCCGTCGCCTGGTCCCCACGCTGCGGCGCGGCTGGCGGCTGGAAGGCGAGCTGCGATTCGAGCGCGAGCTGAGCGTGCTCGTGGCGCGGTCCGAGGCCGGCGAGGTGGTGTGCTACCCGCCGTTTGAGAACGAGCACCGCGACGGCATCCTGCACGTCACGACCTGGCCCGCGTCCGGTTCACCGCGCGCCCACTCGCGTGCGCTAGAGATCGCGCGGACCATCGCCGAGGCGTCCGGCCTGGTGGGGCTCATGTGCGTGGAGTGTTTTGTCGCGGGTGACGAGGTGCGGGTGAACGAGCTGGCCCCTCGCGTCCACAACTCGGGACACCTCACGATCGAGGGCGCGTCTGTCTCGCAGTTCGAGACCCACATCCGGGCGATATGCGGGCTGCCGCTCCTGACACCTGAGCCGGTCGCGGGCGGCGTGGCGATGGTCAACCTGCTTGGCAGCGAGGACCGGAAGCACGTCCGGCTACACGGCTGCGACGAGGCGCTCCGCGACCCGCGCGTGCACGTGCACCTCTACGGCAAGGACCGTGAGCGCCCGCGCCGCAAGATGGGCCACGTGACCGCGACCGGAGTCGACGCCGCCGACGCGCGCGCGCGGGCGGAGCGAGCGGCGGCGGTTTTGAGGTTTGGTGGGTAGGTCAGTACCAGTCCCGGCAATTCCCCATGAACATGTCACAGGTGCGCAGTCGCACCGGGGCGCCGCTACCGGCGCGCTGGCTGACCCCGTCGAGCACGCCCTGCATGCTCTCGGCAAAGCCGGACGGCATCTCCCCGGGGCTCACGTACACGCCGAGACCGTAGCCGGCGTCGAGCTTCTCGAGGCGGACGATGGCGCCGTCGCCGAGGAACAAGCCTGACTCGACGAGCACTTCGCCGGCCTTGCGGGCCTGTTCGGCGCTGGCTCCACCGCGGTACTCCACGATGTCGCCGCTCGGCATCGTCACCTGGCGGAGCGCGAAGTCCGGCGCGAAGGACTGCCAGAGTCCGTTCACCACCAGCGCGACGAGGCCACCCGCCACGCTCACCCCCACGCAGGCCCACCAGCTCCGCTGCGCGGGCTTGTCCCGCTCCCACTGGGCGAGCGCGCCCCGGCGCAGGGCCACCGCGAGGCCAATGTTGGCCCCGTACACCACCGAGTTCGACACGAAGGGGCTCGACGCCACGATCATGAGCGCGCCCGCCCAACCCGCCGCAATCGTGAGCATCGCGTCGCGACCGCGGCCCTCGCGCTGGAGGTTCCACGCGTAGAGCCCGAGCCCCGCGAGCACGCCCCCGAGCACGGCCCCCGCGGCGAGCTGGTTCGGCGAGAACTGCGGCCGTCTGGGGGGCGGCGGGGCCACCTCGGCCGGGGCGGGGAGGGGGTCGTAGACGTTCATTGTGCGAAACTAACCAGTTCGTAGAACGGGGGCAAAAGACATTAGACAAACGAGCGATAGTTCCAGATGTCTGTTGGAGTTGGTCGCGACATATGAATCATCGGTTGCCCCTGCGATGGCGTCGCGACCGCGATCCCCGGCGTACCGCCACGTGTCGCGACCCGCGACCTGGAAATATTGTGAAATGAACTACAGCGCGGGGGGGGCGCGCCGGTTTGTCGTCAGGGCGTCGCAAGGATCGATAGCATGAAGACGATGGTCGTGGTTTTCGAAGCCCAGACGTACACGAGCAAGGCCGACGGCACGGCGAAGGTGGTCGTCAGCAGCGATCGCCTCCGCACCGTGCTCGGGCAGGCGAAGATCATCCGCCTCGAGTGGGTAGGTTTCCGCATGTCGCCGAACGCGGAGGTCAAGCTCAAGGTGTGGGAGAGCAGCTACGCGGGCATGCGCCCGAGCGAGCTCGAACAGGCGGGCGCACCCTTCTTCACCAGCAGCGCACTCACGGCGCCTCGGCCGGCGTCGGAGAATGTCGTGGGGCCCTTCGGAGGCTTCGTCGATGTGACCATGGAGGTGCGCAACAACGCCGGCGCGGTGCCGGTCGAGGTGGAGGGCGTGGTGTGCGCGACGCTGGTCATGGAGGAGTAGGCCATGCGCGGGGGGCCGACCAGGTGTGGCGACGAGGCGGGACGTGCGGCGGCGGAGATCGCTGCGGCCGCCGCGAGTCGCCAACAGGCCCGTCACGACCGGTGCGTGGCCACGCGCGATCTCGGCCCGGCGGACCACGCCCCATGTCGCGACCTCACGCCCGGTGGCCGCATCGCCGCCCGGCTGCGGCGGCGGCGCGCGCGCCGGTGGGCCCAGGCGGCTGGGATGGCGCGGGCCGCCGTGTCTACGGTGCCGACCCTGCCTCGGTCGCCGATGTCGCCCGTCGATGGGGCGCCATCAGCCAACGAAGGTGTGGCAGGCCACGGGGCGAGCCGCCAGACACTGCGACCCGGCGAGTTCGACGCGGCGACGCTCGCGGCGGTGTTGGCCGCTATCGAGGGGCGGAGCAGCCGGGAGAGCGGTGGCAACGAGGGGGTGCTTCAGGGACCGATGGAGTACGGGTTCAACGTCTGCCACATCGAGGCGGGGCAAGAGCGGGACTTCGGGTCGAGCAGTGCGATCCTCGCCGACGTGGCGAACCTCGGCGCTCCCGTGATCCGGCAGGCGGGGACGACGGACCTGCTTTTCTCGCAGTTGTTCGGGGACACGGACAAGGGCCTGCTGCTGATGCCGCCAACAAGCAAGTTCGCCCAACTGCTCGAGGAGTACCGTCGTGACCAGCTGCAACCCTTCCTGGAGGGGGTGCACGAAGCGGGCTTGCAGGTGAGTCTGACTCTGTACGGGCTTGGCGGTGGGGGCAGCAAGGACAACATGTCCAAGGGGGCGGACAAGGTTTACGGCACCGGGCTAATTCAGGGCATTTCCGGCTTCGACTGGAGCCTGCACGCGACGGAAAGCCTCGACGGGTTCTCTGGGGCTGCGATCGCTGAGAGCGCCTATCTGGACATTCGCGACGGGTACGGGCAGGCCTACCTCGGCGCACTGGCGGACGCCGTGGCGGCGATGCTGGCGGATGTCGAGGCGGAGTTTCAACGAACTGATCGCTGGTTCCGCCTGGCCGACGTGGTCTATGGCGTCGAACTGATGAACGAGCTCGATGGTTGCAACATTGCCAGTTCCAACGACTTTGGTTCGCTGGTTGCCGCCGTGTCTGGCGCACGTTGGGCGCAGGTTACCCATCGTTGGGCGCAGCCGTTGTGGGACACGTTCCTCGGCGAACTGCCCGTGCTTCTCCCCGGCCTGTCGAGCCACGACATCCCCGCCGATGCAGTGACGGACACGAACACCAAGAGCATCCACACGTGGCCTTGGAAGCGCGCGTGGTTCACCGGCTACGTCTGGTGGTTCCAGCAGGAGCACGAGGCGTTCCGCGGGGGGTCGTTTAGCGCCTCGGAAATGTGCCCGTCGGTGGACCTTCACTGGTACTTTCGCGGCATTACCAGTAGCAAGGAGGGCGACGAAAAGATCGGGTATCGCCACGTCGCACGCCTCGCATGGCAGGTCGACGAAATTCGCGCCATCCTCGCCGACCAGGGGCTCGTTGGTACGGGCGTGACCGTTTTCGAGTCCGGTTCGTCGGTCCTAGCCAACCCGGCGGGCGCCAAGGACGAGCAGTTCGTGCCCACCGGCTGGACGCGGGAGGCTTTTCAGGCGCGCGAGGTATTTCGCCGCCTCGTTGGGGCGGCCGCCTCGGGCGCCCTCGCGGGCGGGTGGCACTCCTACCAGAGCGTGCGGGGCGAGGGTACATTCGCCGGCATGGGCGTGCGCGAGGACGTTGAAGGGATCACGGCGGAGGAGATGGCACCGCGACCCTCTTGGTATGCATTCCAGCGCCTCACGGACATCCTGAGCGACTGGATGGGATGTTCGATGGTGCTGCCGACCTCGCTCGCGGTGGACGAGGATTCGAAGCGGCAAGTGGACGCCGTCGTGGTGGAGTTCCTGCTGCCGTCCGGCAGTGAGGGCACCTGGGCGTATGGCTACGTCTGCTTCCTCGACGCGTGGCGGAAATCCGGGAGCGTGGACGTCGAGTGCAAGTCAAGCCGCTCGGTGACGGTGACGTCGTTCAAACCGACGCCCTTCAGCACCGTCACGGTCGAGCCCGCGCCCGGTGGCGAACTTCCAAGCGCACAAGCCTACTACAGCGCCCCGGCCACGTTCACCGTGGGAACCTCGCCGACGACTGTTAGTCTAGATCGGGGCGACTACCCCATGATCCTCCTCTCCAAGGAGCGGTTGTCATGGTCACTCGCCTAGGGCGCCCTGGTACCGTCGTCTTGACATTGTGCGGCTGTAGCAGCGACGGGGCCGACACTTCGGTGGTAGACGCCACGCCAGTGGTGCCCGCCGAGGGGGTCTACAGTCCGACGGAGATGCTGGTCTCAACTGATTGTACGAGGTCCGTTACCGACGACTGGCTGCTTGCAGACTTCTACGTCGGGGACATCACGGCGAGCTCGATGCGACTGACAGCGTCGTACTACAATCCACCAGACAGGGAGATCGGCGATAGTTTCACTTGCGAACGCGCGGACCCATGGTTTGGCGGCCGCGAGGAGGGCGAGAGCTTCTCCTATGAGGTCCAGGGGGTGTGGCTGGCCGAAACCCGCCTGCGGGTGATGCTGACGTACGAGTGGCTTGGCGACGACGATTCGCCGCAGCCATGCGCGTCCGTGCAGCAGTTCACTCTGGCACCGTATGTTGGGCCGAGGTAGTCCGATGGTGCTTTTCTCCCTCGTCTTGGCGTGCGCGGACGCTGTGGAGTCGACCACGACGGCGACCGCTCCGAGGCAGGGGAACTGGAGCATCTGCTGGGAGGACGATGTCGACCCCGATGGAAGCAAGTGGTGCAATGACTCGGTGGAAACGTTCGTGGTGCTGGACGACCGCGCCATCGACTTCGGCGGCCCGTGCGTGTTCGACTGGCCGGCAGTGTCCTGCTGGGTGTCATGGAACACGCAGGACTACAGCGAGTACCAGGACACCGACTACGCCTACCCCGACAAGACGCGCGCCCTCCTCGGTTACTTCCGCGACACCGAGACCTTCAAGGGCCGGCAGGTCGAGGCCACCACCTGGACCCCGCTCGACGAGCGCTGGGAAGGCGGTTCTCTCACGCGCTCCACGGTCACGGCCACGTGGGTGAGCGAGGACTGAGCCCGGCGCGGTTCATCCCGGCCGAAACTCCCCAACGAGCAGCCCGAAGCTCACCACGTCCCACCACTCGCCCTTGAAGAAGAGGTGCTGTCGCAGAAAGCCCTCCTCGCAAAAGCCGGCGCGCCCGAGGAGCCCGCGACTGGCGGCGTTCTCCGGCCGCACGTGCGCCACCACCTTGCGGAGCGCGAGGTCGCAGAAGGCGTAGTCGAGCACCACGCGCAGCGCCTCGCTCCCGAGCCCTTGACGCCAGAAGCGACGCCCGAGCACGTAGCCCACCTCGGCGCGCTCGTGGCTGGGCTGGTGGTCGAAGAGGCCGATGCTGCCGACCACCTGGCCGCGATAGTCGATGCACCAGTCGCGACAAGTGCCCTTCGCCACCCTATCCGCCGAGGCGGCGAGGAAGGCGAGGCTGTCTTCGATGCGCAGGTGCACCGGCCACGACACGTACCGCGCCACCTCCGGGTCGCTGGCGTAGGCGTACACGGCGGGGGCGTCGTCGAGGGTGAAGGGCCGCAGCACGACGCGCGGCCCGCGCAGCACGGGCACCATGACTGGGGGACTACCACGAAGGCGCCCGCGGGCCTACGCGGAGAGGCGGGCCAGCATGGCACCGATGCGCCGGAGCTTGACTTGCTGCTCGTCGGCGCCTGGCGCGCCGCAGAAGTCGAGTGCGGCGCAGGCTTCGCCCGCCGAGCCGCGCGCGATTCTGAAGTGGTTCTTGCTCGTGGCGCCCTCGCGGGAGGAGGCCTCGGCGATGTTCAGGGCGACCGAGAGGGCGGCCCGAGTGGCTTGGTCGTGGAGATCACCGCTGCGCAGTGGGAACTTTGCCGAGAGTACCCACTGGGCCACTTCGCGGGCCAGTCGGTAGCAGTCGAGTCGTTCGTGGGGGAAGAAGTCAGACATTCGAGCCTCTGGAGGGCCGCTCGGGAGCGAGCACGGCGCCCTCGCTTGCGAGGGGGCGCCGCGCGCAGCCCCGAGCGGCCCGGAGGAGGCGAATCGGGACAGCCAATGCCGAAGCCGGGCCTCGACAAGGACATGGCGATCGTTCTCGTCATCGACATCGACATCGACATCGACATCGACATCGACATCGACATCGACATTGCGATCGACGTCGTCGCCGATCGCGTTGCCACGGCGACTATCGATCTCGTTCTCGATCTCGTTCTCGTTCTCGTTCTCGTTCTCGATCTCGATCTCGATCTCGTTCTCGTTCTCGATCTCGTTCTCGATCTCGTTCTCGATCTCGATCTCGATCTCGTTCTCGATCTCGTTCTCGTTCTCGATCTCGTTCTCGTTCTCGATCTCCCGCCGCCCCCCCCCCGCTAAGGCACCACCACCACCCCGCTGACTCCTCCCATCCCGTCATCCACCAGCCGCGGCGACTCCGGTGGCACCACCGCGAGCCCGTCGACGATGTACACGTACTCGTGCGTCCCCGGCAGGATCGGCAGGGGCAGCGTCCACGTGCCGTCGCCCTGCCGCTCCAGCCGCTGCGGCACCCAGCTGTTGAAGCTGCCCGCCACTGACACGGTCTGCGCCGCCGGCGCGAGAAAACGAAACACCACCGGCGCCCTGTCGGGCGGCTTGCTGGAAAGCCCACCGAGGCGCCCCTCCACGCCGACCGTGGCCCAGCCCAGCGTGGAACCAGTCCCGGCGACCGGCACGAGCCCTCCGGCCTCCACGTAGAACGCGAGCGCCCGCCACGGCGACCACGTCCCGCGGGCGGAGGCCCAGGCCTCGCCGTGGCCGGGGAGGGGAAGCCCCGCCCAGCTTGCCGCCTCGTCGGCGGTGTAGCTGGCGCCACGCCCGCCGGCGGAGAGGGTGAGCCGGAGGTCGAGCCGCGGGTTCCAACTGCCGTACGCGCCGCCCTCTGCGCTCACCACGGGGGCGTGCGCAGAGAACCAGCTTCGCGCCGACGTCCATGCGCCCACCCGGGCCCGGGGCGAGAGGCGGTAGTCCGCTGAAAGCTCGGCGGCCGCGCCGCTCATCGCGCGCGATTCTTCGCTCGCCAGCACGAGGCCCCCGCGCGCGTCGACGGAGAGGCTCCCCCGCCTGGGGGTCAAGCGGCCCAGCACCGCGGACTGCGTGTACCCCGGCGCCCCGCCGAGCTCGACGCGCCCCAGGAGTCCCGCGTCGTGCACGCCTACGCCTGCTTCCGCCGTCTCCAGGTACTCGAGGGCACCGCCGAGCGTGTAGCGCAGCACGCCGCTCGAGCGCGCCTGCCAGGTCGTCGACATCGCCTGCCCACCCGCACCCACCGCGTGGCTCAGCTGACCGAGCGGCCACGCCGCCCCCTCGGTCCCGTACACGCCGACGCCGATGCCGAGGCGGGCGTCCCACGCGCTCGCGTCGGGCTCCGGAACCAGGGGAACGATGGTGTCCGCCGCGAGGGCAGCGGTCAACCAGAGATAGGGCACGCCCCTAGATAGTCAGGACCGAGTTCCGCTGCCCGTAGCCATCGTCGTGAGCCAGTGGTGCCGCAGGATCGGGCGTCCAACGCTGGCCATCCACCACGAACTGGTACTCGTGCTCGCCTGGCGGCAGTTCCAGAATCGTGTAAAAAACGTCGCCGTCGCCACGCACCATCTGCGCAGCGCCCGGGTTCCAGTCGTTCCAGCTCCCGGCCACCGCCACCGTGCTGGCGCCCGTGGCCGGAAGCACGAATCGAACCGGCACCGTGCCCGGCACGCGCACCCGCTCGACTGCGGCCTCGCGCGGCGCGACAGCCACGACCTTGGCAGGACTGTCACCGTTGAACTGGCTACCGATGCCCAGGCCGACCAGCAGGCCGGCAACGGCAAGCGCGGGGGCGACGATGGGCGCCCGGGAGGGGCGGGGTCGCTCGGCGCGCAGCATCGCGCGGTCGACGAGGCCGGGCGTGGCCCTGTGCGTCGGGAAATGGGGATCGTTGGGTGCCATCACTTCTTCTGCTGCCCAGGGGCGTCTTCGAGGCCCTTTCCGGGGGGTTCCTTGCCCTTGCTCCCACCTGCGCCCCAGGCGGGAGGGTCTTGCTCGGCGGCCTGTACGCTGGCGATGGACTGTCCCATCTGGTCCAATACGGCGCTGGGCGCCTGACCTTGAGCCAGCAACGTGGCCGCGGTGGCGCCGAGGTTGCCCACGGCGCGTGACGCGGCCGGCGAGGCGGCGCCTTTGAGCACCAGCTCCACGCTTCGGTCTTCATCGAAGCCAAGGGAGACCAGATCGGCGGTGGCGCGGAGGGCCTCCGCGCGAACGCTGAAATCGACACGCCCGAGCCGCGTGATCGCCTCGGGGCTCACCCCGGCGCGCACCGCGCCGGCACCGGCGACGAGCACGGCCTCGCGGTTCTTGCCCTGGGCGGCAGCGCCCAGCGCGGCGTCGGCCTTCTGCATGCGGCCGGCGAGATCGGTGATCGCGGCGACGACCCGCGCCTCGGGCACGCCCTTCGCTCGGCCCTCCCGGGCCTTGGTGACGAGCGGTGCCTCGGGGAGGCCCGCGACGACGGCACTATCAACAGCCGCACCCACCGCCGGCGCGAGGTCGGGAGGGGCGGCAAAGGAAACATCGGGCAGGACACCACGTGCGACCATCCACCCCAGGAGCAGGGGTACAAGTGGACGCGAACTGAGGTGGGACACGCGCATCAACTGCCCTCGGACACGGTACGAGCGAGGTGGAGTTCTGGATACAAACGTCGCAGGGCGACTTCAAGCATTTGCGAGCCTCGCCTCACGCGCTGCTTCAGCGCCGACTCGGAAACGCCGGTGATCAGCACCATCTCGGCATAGCTCATGTCTTCGAGGTGGTAGAGCGACAGCGCCTCCCGGTACATCGCGGGCAAGGTGTGCAGCGCCTTGCGCACGCAGGCTTCGCGCTCGTCGCCCAGCGCCGCGTCTTCCGCGTCGGCGGTCATCGCCACCGGCGCGCGCACCAGCTCCACCACCTTCTGCCACCACGTGGAGCGCACGCGGTCGCGACAGAGGTTGGCAGTGACGGTGAGCAACCACGGCCGGAACGGCCGACTCGGGTCGTAAGCGCGATGCTGCTGGATTGCCCGGACAATTGCGTCCTGGGCGAGGTCTTCTGCCTCCACGCGATTGCCGGTCATCCGCAGGCACAGCGTGTAGAGCGTGTCGACGTGAGGGGCCACCAGCGCCGAGAACGCCTGTCGGTCGCCCTCGTGGAAGCGCTGGCGCAATCCCGTGTCGTCGGTTTCGCTCACGGTCGCAGCCTACCGGTCATGCGCGCGCTTGTCACGTTCTCCGGCACTCGCCCGTACCAACCCGTATGCAGCGGTGTCCGTGGCCCCAGCTTTGCCTGCTCCTGGGTGCCTCTGTCGTTCTCAGCGGGTGTCCCGATCAAGCACTCTCTACCTACAACGCGGAGCCTGAGGCAGAGATACTGTCACCGGGCGAGGCCGACGCGGCCACCGAGGGCCAGGTCGTCGAGCTGCGCGGGCAGGTGACCGACGACAACGACCACGCGCTCGATCTCGTGGCCACCTGGTTCGCGGGCGACCAGGTGCTCTGCGAGGGCGCCCCGCCCGACGAGGATGGTCTCACCGCCTGCACCTGGGCGGCGGACCTGTCCGGGGTGGCGCTGCGCCTCGAGGTGATCGACGACAAGGGCGCGGCGGGGCGCGACGAGGTCACGCTGGCGGTGTCGCCCAACGAGGCGCCTGTGGCGGAGATCCTCCTGCCCACCGAGGACGGTGTCTACTACGTTGGCACCCTCGTGGAGTTCGACGGCACGGCGGTCGATGCCGAGGACGACGGCGCTAACCTGGTGCTGACGTGGATCTCCTCGCTGGATGGTGTACTCGCCATCGACAGCGTGCTCGGCGCCGACGGCCATAGCCGCGGAGCCGTGGCGCTCAGCGAGGGCCAGCACTACGTCGAGTTCAGCGCCGCCGACGCCTACGGCCGCGCCGGCACCGACACCGTGGTGCTCACCGTGGGGCCGCCCAGGCAGGAACCCTCGGCGATGTTGCTCGAGCCGGGCGAGGGCGACGTGGTGGCCGAGGGCGACACCGTCACCTTCGAGGCCGCGGTTTCCGACGGGCAGGACGCGCCCGATCTGCTGGGCATCGAGTGGACGAGCGACGTCGATGGTGTGTTGTCCACCGCCGCCGCGGACAGCACCGGTCGCGCCGCCTTCACGACGAATACGCTTTCTCGTGGCGCGCACACCGTCACGCTGCTCGTCACCGACACCGAGGGCAACAGCGCCACCGAAGACGTGGCGTTCCGGGTCAACGGGCTACCCTCGGCGCCCGAGGTGCAGCTCGGTCCCGAAGGCGCGCTCACCGGCGACGACCTCGTGGCCGCCGTGACCCTCGGCAGCCTGGACCCCGACGGCGACGCGGTGAGCTACACCTGGACGTGGCTTCGCGACGGCGTGGCCAGCGCCGAGTCGACGAGCGAGACGCTCCCGGCGAGCGCGACGACGAAGAATGAAACGTGGACCGTGGTGGTGACCCCCAACGACGGCCTCGCCGACGGCGCGCCCGGCCGGGCCTCGCTCACGGTGGGCAACAGCGTGCCCGAGGTCACCGGGCTCGGGGTCTCGAGCTCGTCCCCGGCGACGAACGAGGTCCTCGTGGCCACGGCGGCCACCTACGACGCCGATGGCGATACCGTCGACGTGAGCTACCAGTGGTTTGTCGACGGGCTTGCCAGCGCCACCGGCACCCGGCTCGACGGCGCCAGCTACTTCGACAAGGGCGACGAGGTCTACGTGGTCGCCGTGCCCAGCGACGGCGAAGTCGTGGGCGACTCCCGTACCTCGCTCGTCGCGACCGCTGTGAACACCGCCCCGGGTGGCGCGAGCGTCTCGATGAGCCCGTCCACGCCCTACGCGGGGGTCGACGACGTCGTGTGTCTCGTGAGCGCGGCCGACGACGACGGTGACGTGCTGAGCTGGACCATCGAGTGGACGGTCGACGGCGATGCGTTCGCGGGCGCGACGACCACCTACGAGACGGGCGACACGGTGCCCGCCGCCGAGCTGGCCGAGGCCGAGGTCTGGAGCTGCACGGCCACCCCCTCTGACGGGGAGGCCAGTGGCGCCGCCGCGAGCGGCAGCGTCACGGTGGGCGCATGTCCCTACGGCGAGGCCGAGTCTTGCCCGGCCGACAGCTGCGGGGAGCTCTTGGCGATGGGCTACTCCACCGACGGCCGCTACTGGATCGACCCCGACACGCTGGGCGCTTTCGAGGCCTATTGCGACATGAGTCACGACGGTGGCGGCTGGGCGCTGGTGGCGGTCGCGAGCGACGACGGCGCCGATACCTGGACCTACACCAGCCGTCGTTACTGGGACCTCGACGCCACCACATTTGGCAGCCTCGACGACCTCGACGCTGACTACAAGAGCGAGGCACTCACCCGGGTGTCCACCACGGATGTGCTCGTGGTACACGAGCCCAGCGGCACCTGGGCGGCCTACGGCGCGGTGGGCGACGCGAGCCAGGACCTGGCCGCGATCATCGCGGACTATGGCGACGAGTATTGCTGGCGCGATGGGCGCGGCTTCGACATGACCGCCGGGAGCCTGGTGGCCAGCGGCGGCCTCTGCGACACCGACCTCTACCTCAACGCCGCCGACCACGACGGCGGTGGCGGGTCCTGCTCGTGCGCGGATTGCACCGACCACGCCTATGGTCCAAGCTGGAACGTCGACAATGGCGATGGGTGCCCGTTCGACGACCCGGGCGCGATGGCCTCGCTCGGGCCCGCGAGCGAATCAAGCGGCGAGAGTAGCGCCATCGGTTTCGGTGACGCACTCGGCCTCAACACGGGCGCTTCCGGCGCCGGGGAGAACTACGCATGGATTCTCGTCCGCTAGTGACCCGTCGCGGCAGCAGCACCGTGCTCATGGTGCTCATGCTCCTCGTGATCCTCGGGATCGCGGCCGTCGCCATCGATGGAGCCCGACTCCGCGGGGCCAACCAGCAGCTGCACAACGCCGCTGAGGCGGCGGCACACGGGGCGGCGATGGCGCTCGACGGCACCACCGACGGCTACACCTTGGCGCAGACACGGGCGGCGCAGATCGTCGCGGAGAACTACGTCGACGGTGTGGCCGTGAATCTCACCACGCACGCCGGCGAGCCCGCGGCGGTCGAGCTGGGACAGCTGGTGGACGGCGTGTTCGTGGCGGACACCTCCGACCCCTCGAAGGTCAAGGCGGTCCGCGTCAACCTTTCCATGCCGGGATTCGAGACGACCCTGGCAAACTGGGCCTTCCAGAACGCCTCGAGCACCGTCGGCGTGCAGGCGCGCGCGCTGGGGGGTGGACCATCCAACGCCGACTGCCCGCTGCCGATTGCCATCCCCTCCTGTGCGCTGCCCGACGATCCCGAGGAGATCTGCAACCTCGACCTGGTGCTCGGGCCCGACGGAAACGACAACGGCGCCTGGGCGCGCATCGGCACCAGTAGCCCCAACGCTGCCTACATCCGCGACGCCATCGACAGCTGCGCGGCGGAGTCGAGCACGGTCGACGTTCTCTCCCTCAACAACGGTCAGATCAGCACCGCAGCGAAGGCCATCGCCGACGCCATCGACGCATCCTCTTCGACCTGGAATACCACCGACTGGGGCACGATTCCGGCGCAGGTGAGCAACAGCGCCGTCGACAACTACGGCAACGTGCTCGAGAGCCAGATCATCATCTTCAAAGACCCCGACGACTGTGCCGACGCGAAGATGACCGGTAGTCGCTACGAGATCGAGGGCTATGCCAGCGCCGTGGTGTACGACGCGATCGCGACCGGCGCGGCTGCCAACCGGAAGATCGCGATGCGGGTGGTGTGTGACTCGGTCACGGCGAACGCCGGCGGCGGCTTCTTCGGCACCAAGGCCCCCCCGCAGTTCTTCTAGGGGGGCGCGGTAGCCGGCTTGTCCGGAGGCATGCTGGCGATCACCCTCATCAGCGCGTGGTTCGCGTGCACGGGCGGACAGGTCAGTGCCGGTGGCGCCGACAGCGACGCTCCCGGCGATGGGCCCGAGGCGACCGTGGCCTGGGGCGACTGGCATGCGCACACCAACCTCTCGCACGACGGCTGCGAAGACCCCGCCGCCTGGTGTCTGCCCGCCGGTCGTTACCCGGGCGAGTCGGTGCTGGCAGAGGCCTGTCGCGACTTCCGCCTGCAATGGGACTCGCCCCGCCCCGAGAGACGAGGCCGGCCTGGAGGTGCACGTGGCGGCCGAGCCGCACACCCAGTACGCGAGCGCCGAGGCCCTCGCCGCCGAGCTCGACCGGGTCGCGACATTGCCCGAGTGCAGCGACACCCGCTGGCTGAGCTTCGCGCGCCATCCCGCGTACATCACGCCCGCCGACACCCGCTGGATCGAGCCGGAAACGCGCACGCCGAGCGACACCGTCGTGGAGATCGCCTCAGAGCACGGCTCGTCGGAGTGCGCGGTCCTCGACGGCACCGACGAGGGCTGCCCGTGGGCGGTGAACACCGCCACCTGGAACACCGAGGGCACGGTGCACGCGGCCCTCGCCGAGGGCGAGCGCCTCGGCTTCGTGGGGGGTACCGACAATCACGAGGCCAGCCCTGGGCGGCTCGGCGAGGGTCCCGGTCACGCCGGCCAGTTCGAGGATACCGACGGCGACGGGGTGAACGACGGCCCCGTGGTCCAGTTCCGCGGCGGCGCGATCACCGGGCTCTTCCACTCGGCCACCGAGCTCGACATCGACACGGTCTTCGACGCCATCGAGGCCCGGCATACGGTCGCGGCCAGCTTCAAGCCGACGCGACTGGGGCTCCGGGCGCGGATCGACGGCATGGCCTACCTCCCGGGCGACGACGTCCCGCCGGGGGCGCTCGGCGTCGAGCTGGCGCTGGAGGCCGACGGGCTCGAGCACTACGAGCTCGACCTGGTCGACCCGCTCGGCGGCGAGGTGTCGTCGGAACTCGCCGCGGGCGACATTCGTCATGTCCGGGTACGCGCCTGGGTCGACGGCGAGGAGGAACGACTCCGGGCCAGCCCCTGGTTCGCGGGCGACTAGCCCTCGGCCTTCTTGGCGCTCTGCCACAGGGCGATGCTGCCGATGACCGAGGCGAATGTACAGAGGAGGCCCAGCGGGGGCACGATGAAGAGGCAGATGGCCAACGCGATGAGCGTCACGATGGCGAACTTCACGCGTCCCCAGCGCACGGGACGGTGGCCCACCACCTTGCTGCTGCGCCCGTTCACGAGCGCGTGGAAAGCACGGGGCTGGGCGTCGTAGCCGAAGCGAAAACTCGTCACCCAGAGGGGGTACAGCACGTAGGCCCAGCCCACGTTGTCGACGTGTGCCTCCAGGTGCATCGCGCGCACCTGAGTGCCGCCGGTACGGGACCGCGCGTCGTCCTCGGCCTGTCGCGACAGGGCGGTGTGAACATGAGCGCGAAGCTCGGGCTCCGCGGATGCCAGCGAACGGTCGAAGGCGTAGGCGGCGCAGCCGGCGATGACCTCGGGCGAGTAGGCAGCGAGGCCCTCCTCCCCGTGAGGACCGAGCTCGTCGAGCAAGGGACGAGGCAGCCGCGACGAGGCGGTGATCGTCACGTGGGCGAAGTGGTCGTTCACGTGCCCGCTCGTCCCGCGCCAGTCGGTGACGGTGACCGTCTCCCAGCCCTTGCCGCTGCGTCGACGCTCCTGTCGCTCGTGGCCGACCTCGCAGCGGTAGCGGCCGCGGCCGTCGGCGGAGAAGACCCACCAGGGGGCGTAGACGGGGAGCAGGCGCTCGGTGCCGACGTGGCGCAGCTCGCGCGGGAACATCCAGCGGTTCCACCACTTGCCGCCGAGCCAGGTGCGAATGGCGGCGTGGGCGGTGTCGCGGGTGACGCTGAACGGGGCCACTCGCTGCGGCCGGAGCGTGTTCTCGTCGCCCTGCGTGCCCTCGCGAAGCGCGTTCTGGCCGCAGAAGGGGCAGGTGGTGGCGAGCACGCCGGGGTCGAGACGAATCTCGGCGCCGCAGCCCCCACAGGCGAGCATTCGACTGTCGCGTCCCCAGCCGCGTGCCGCGGCCACCTCGGCGCCCAGGCCCAGCCGCAAGCTGCCGGCCTCGGCCACCGCCTCCGCCCGCCAGCCACAGCCGGCGCAGCTCCGCGAACCCGCGGCGGCGTCGAAGGCCGTCGCTGCGCCGCAGCTCGGGCAAGAGGTGTCGCTCAGGTGGTCCCCACCGCGTAGACCTTCATGGTGTTCGTTGCGCCTTTCATCGGCGTGTGACCGGCCAAGACGACGACCTCCTGGCCCCGCTGGACCAGCCCCCGCTCCAGGAGGCGTTCCTCGCCGATGGCGATGAGATCGTCGGTGTTGGCCACCGCGGGCGCCATGATCGGGGTGACGCCCCAGGCCAGCGCGAGGCGGTCGAAGGTGGGGTGGTTCGGCGTGAGCGCGTAGATCGGCCCCGGCGGGCGCGACTTGCTCGCGACGATGGCCGTGGAGCCGCTCCAGGTGAAGACCACGAGCGGGCGCGGCAGCTCCTGCACCGCCCAGCAGGCCGAGCGCACGACGGTCTGCGCGGGGCCGGCCAGCACGCTCACCTCGTCGAGCCGAGTGCGCATCCAGCGGCTCGACTCGACCTCGCGGGCGATGCGGTCCATGGTCTCCACGGCGCGCACGGGGAACTTCCCTGCGGCCGTTTCTCCGGAGAGCATGATGGCGTCGGTGCCGTCGAGGATGGCATTGGCCACGTCGGTGGTCTCGGCGCGGGTGGGGCGCGGGTTGCGCTCCATGCTGTCGAGCATCTGCGTGGCGGTGATCACCAGCACGCCCGCCTTGTTGGCCGCCGCGATCAGGTCTTTCTGGAGGACGGGGATTCGCTCGAGCGACACTTCCACGCCGAGGTCGCCTCGCGCCACCATGATGCCGTCGACCACATTGAGAATCTCGCCGAGGTTCTTCACCGCCTGCGGCTTCTCGATCTTCGCGATCACCGGCACGTCGGCGGCGGCGAGCTTGCGGAGCTCCTCGCGCAGCACCAGGACGTCGGCCGCCTCGCGCACGAAAGAGAAGGCGACGAAATCGACGCCCGCGGCCACGCCCACCGCGAGGTCGGCGATGTCCTTCTCGGTGAGCGACGGCGCCGACACCGCCACGCCGGGAAGGTTGATCCCCTTGTGCGACCCGAGCTCGCCGCCCTCGTCGATGCGGATATCGACCTCGGGCGTCGGCACGTCGCGGCGCACAACGATCACGGTGCCGGCCAGGGCGCCGTCGGCGAAGATCACCTTGTCGCCGGGCGACACGTCGCCCGCCATGCCCGTGTAGGTCGTGCCCACGCGCAGCCCCTCGGCCACGAGGTGCTCGTCCATCACCACGGTGAGCGTGCTGCCCGGGGGGAGCACGAGCGGCGTGACCACTTTCCCGGTGCGGATCTTCGGGCCCTGGAGGTCGAGCAGCAGGGCCACGGCGCGATCAGCGGCGCGGGCAGCCCGGCGGACTCGGGCGACGGCCTCGCGGATGCCCTCGGGGGTGGCATGGGAGCAGTTGATGCGGAACACGTCGACCCCGGCAGCGACGAGCGCGGCGACGGTCTCGGGGTCGCGCGAGGCGGGGCCGATGGGGGCGACAATCTTGGTGCGGCGAGCGGCCATCCCGCCGGCCTATCGCGGTAAGCGGGGCCGGTGGTCCCCCGGTCTCCGTACCCTGGCGACGATCTCGCGACCGCGATCCGCTGGGCGCTCGACCAGGAAGGCCACCTTTTTGCCGCCGGTGAGATGGTGGTGCTCCGGCGTGTGCGCGCGCTGGCACCCGACCCGATGGAGCTGTTCGCGCGCCTGAGCCTCAGAGTCGGCCTCGCGTTCCGCCTGCCCGACTACGAGTGCGCCACCCCCCAGGCGATCGACGCCCTCGACGAGGCTGAGCTCCTCACCCGTGCCATCCCCCCTGCGTGGGCGCTGGCGTGTTTCTCCGCCGACGAGCTGCGCGACCATTGTCGCGAGCTGGGCTTGCCCAACCGGGGACCGCGGGCGGAGCTGGAAGCCCGACTCGCGGGACATGCATGGCTCCGCGAGCCGATCTTGCTCGTGGGCCACCGCGAGCTGCTCGACCGGGTGACGCGCCTCGGCGGTTTCGACCGTCGGCTCGCCCCGGCCGAGCGCATCCATGGCCTGCGGTGGGCCGAGTACGCGCCCACCGGGGGGCCAGGGCTCTACCCGGATCGGCGACGTCTCCGCGAGCACGAGCGCGCGAGGCGCGGGGAGCTGGGTGACGACGAGGCGCTCGAGATCGCCCGGCGGGGGCCACCTCCCTGGGGACCGTCCGCCTTCGCGCGGGCGAGGGAGCAGGTGATCGCGACGCGCCCGGTGGCCGATGTGCTCGCCTCCGTCCCCGGCGCCGCGCTGGCAACGGTCCGCGCGCTCGAGGCGGAAGGCCGTCTCGCGGAGGCGGTCACCCGGTGCCGCGCGGGACACTCCGACCCCGATGTGGCCCTGGCGCTCGCCCGCACTGGGCACCGTCTCGCGCGCCGGGCGCGCTTGCCCTGGCCGCCGGTGCCGCCCTTGCGAGAGGCCACGACCCGTCGCTTCCGGTTGCAGCGGGCGGGCAGTGGCGCTCGCCCGCTGTGGGCCAGCCCGGCTGGTGCCGTCACCGTGGAGGCGGCGGTGGTGGCGCAGGTGGAGGCCTCCGGGCGGCGCTGCGTGCACGCGGAGAACTGGTTCTGGTCGAGCTGCTTCGCGCTGGTGTTTCGCGAGCTCTACTGGCTGCCCGTGCCGGGTCGCCTGCCCACGGCGCGGCGCCCTGGCCCCCTTGACCTCGGTACACCTGCCTTCTACGCCGCGCGTCAAGACGCTGCGGAGGCCGCCCTGGAGCGGCTCCGCGTGGGGGGGCTCGCTCCCTTTGCCAAGAGCTACGGCGGCGAGATTCTCGCCGGGCTGGTGCATCGCGAACTGGCGGTGGAGCTGGGTGTGCAGTTGCCCGGAGATCTGCTGGCCAGCGTGCTCTCCGAGCTCCTGCGCCGCGGTTTCGATGCCGCCCGCGGCCTCCCCGATCTCCTGGTGCTCGGTGGAAAAGCTGCGAGCGTGCCCCTTGCCTTCCCATCTACGCTGCCGGAAAGAGCATTTCTAGCGGAGGTCAAAGGGCCCGGAGACACGTTGCGCGATGGTCAACGGACGTGGATTGACAAGCTTGTCAATGGCGAGATTCACGTGGAGTTATGGGAGGTTAGCGAGTGAATAGTAATGGTATACCATTAGTGTAGATTCGACCATTGCTTTTGTGTTCCACGTGCATTGACACGTCAACGGGACGGTGTAGACTAGTCATGCAGGGCGGGGAAGCCCTGGACTCAAAATCAGGCAATTACCGAGGTCAAACCCATGCCGATCGCCACCGCCCGGAGCCGAGAGCGCGTCGCCCGCAACTTCATCAAGAGCTATGGGCGCACCAAGTTTCGCCGTCTCCTCGAGGCCCTGGCCAACGCGGAGAGTGGCCAGACTCTCGCCGACGAGTTCGGCGTCAGCCGCGAGCGCATTCGCCAGTGGAAGAACACCTTTGGCACGGTCATCACCGTGTACCAGGTGCACCCCGAGGTGGAGCGACTGCTCCGCGAGCGTCGCATCGCGGTGTAGCTAGGGTGGCGCGCTGCCGCTTTCCGCGGGTCGCGGCACGGGCTCCCCGAGGAGCTTCGCCCTGATCAGCGCCACTGGCACGAGTCCCTCGGCGAGCAGCGCGTCGTGGAAGGCCCTCTCGTCGTAGGCATTTCCGAGCGTGGCCCTGATGGCCTCGCGCAACTCGACGATCTGGGTCTTGCCCGCGAAGTAGCCCACCAGTTGCGTGGGCCAGTTGATGGCACGCAGGATGTCGGGGTCGGGCGTCGCGCCCTCGTGGCCCTGCTTCCACGCCGCCGCCTCAGCGAGCGTCCAGCGGCCCGACTCCACGTTCACGTCGTAGAAGACTCGACGGATCCGGCCCCGTTGCGAGCTGGCCACCGCCACGCGTGCCTCGCGGCTCCGGCCCATGCCGCCATGTTCGGCGAGCACCTCCTCGGCGTAGAGCGCCCAGCCCTCGATGAGAGGGCCGTCCGGCAAGAGCGTTCGAACGGGGTTGGCGTGGAGACGAGCGATCGACAGTTGCAGGTGATGGCCGGGCCAGCCCTCGTGCGCCGCGTAGGTGCCCATGCCGTTGTCGCGGAAACCAAGCAGGTTGCGCACCACGTCGTCGCGGTGCTGCGGCGACCAGTCTGCGCGGGCGTGCTCCACGTTCCAGTAGCTCACGTCGTCGGGATGGTAGGCCGGGGGCGGGTTCATGCTGCCGCCGTCGCCGGTGAAGGGGATGAGCACATCCGGCGTGGCCCGGGTGCGCACGGGGCCGACGCCGGCAGGGATGCTCACGAAACCCCCGTCCCGCGTGGCCTGCCGGTGGGCTTCGCTCACCGCGTCGTAGAGCCGCTCCAGCCCAGCCTGGTCGAGCCCCGCCGCCAGACCGTCGGGGATCGGGACCGACGGGGCACCCGGGAAGTTTGCCGCTGCCGCGAGCGCTGCGTCGTTGTCGGCGAGGGCGACCTCGGCGCGTGCCACGAGCTCCGAAGGCGTGAACGGGAACAAGAGCGCGTGTTCGAAGCGCCAGGCGTAGTTTTCTGCGCCGATGACGTCGAACTCGCGACCCGGGACGAGGGTGCGCTGTCGGGCGATCCAGCTGTCGATGGCCTCGCGCTCGGTCGCGGTCAGGGCGAGCTGTCGAAGCGACCCCGCGAGCTCGATGCCGGTGGCGATGTCGCGCGCGGTCGGCGCCGTGCAGTACTGGTCGATCTCGCCGAGCATGCCGGGCAGTCGCTGGTGGATTCGTTCCATCAGGTCGGCGCGCTCGGGGGCGTAGGTGTGCATCGCGAGGAGCGTGTTCGCCACTGGCTCCAGCCACTGTCCCGGGCGTCGCGTGTGCACGCGCTCCACGGTCAGCTGCCGATCCAGGGTCTCGGCCCAGGCGACGAGCCACCGCACGTCGATCTGCTCGTCGACCGACAAGGCGTCCCAGGGCAAGAGGGCAAGGGCGTCGCGCGCGTCGTGCAGGGCGCGGAGTTGGGCGACGAGCCGACGCGGGCTGAAGGATGGCAGCGTGGTCGCGTCGTCGAAGAGCCCCGCGTTGGCCGCGAGGCTTGGATCGACCTCGAAAGCCACGCGGATGATCGCCCCCGCCGCATAGGGTAGGGGTGCCGGGCCCTGGAAGTGAAGTGAAGCGAGGCGAGGGCGGGCCGCGGCCGCCTCGACGTCGGCGCAGGCGAAGAGAGCGAGCATCCAGAGCACGCGTCAACGTCACCCGATCAAGAAGCGCGCGCGAGCGATCAGCGAGCGCCGCAAAAGTAAGGGCCGGCTCGCCAGCCGGCCCGGAGAAAAACCAACAGCGCGTTAGAGCCCGCGCCTTTTCGGAGCCCCCCATGTCCAGCCGTCGCGTCTTCCTCCTCGGTGGTGCCAACACCCAGTTCCTCGGCAAGGGGAATCCCGATTACATCTGGAAGAACCACCCGGACTTCGGCAAGCGCGAGAACCCCGGGCTGGAGGAGCTGCTCCGCAACGCGGTCAACGACACCTTCAGCACGCTGGGCGCGGACCCGGAGGCCGTCGAGCGTGGCTACGTCGGCAACTTCGTCGGCGAGCTCTTCTGCCAGCAAGGCCACCTCGGCGCGGCGCTCGCGGGCAGCCACCCGGCCCTCGTGAACAAACCCATGACCCGCACCGAGGGCGCCTGCGCCTCTGGTGGGCTCGCGCTCGCCTGCGCGGTCGACGCGATCAAGGCCGGTTGCGACGTGGTGATGGCAGCCGGTGTGGAGGTGCAAACGAACGAGAGCGCGCGCGTGGGCGCCGACTACCTCGCTCGCGCCTCGCACTACCGTCGCCAGCGCGGCATCGACGACTTCACCTTCCCGGCGCTCTTCGGCCGTCGCACCAAGATGTACCGGGAGGCCTTTGGCGTGACCGAGGAAGAGATCGGCCACGTGGCGGTCAAGGCCTACGGCAACGCCAACAAGAACCCGCTGGCTCACATGCGCGCTCGCCGCATGGACCTCGACACCGCCGCGGCGGCGAGCGAGAAGAATCCCACGTTCCTCCAGAACGCCGAGTACGCGCCCTACATCAAGATGAGCGACTGCTCGCAGGTGAGCGATGGCGCCTCCGCCGCCATCATCGTGAGCGCGGAAGGACTCCGCCGGCTCGGCAAGTCCGAGGCCGACGCGATCGAGATCCTCGCCATCGGTCACAGCACCGCCTCGCTCTACGACGACGGCGACCTCACGCAGCTCTGGACCACGCGCAACGCGGCGGGAAAGTGCTACGCCGCGGCCGGCATCGGCGCGGGCGACGTGCAGGTGGCCGAGGTGCATGACTGCTTCACCGTCACCGAGCTCTTGATGTACGAGGCGCTCGGCTTCTGCGCGCCGGGCGAGGGTGGCAAGCTGGCCGCGAGCGGCGCCACGGGCATCGGTGGACGGATCCCGGTCAACACCGGCGGTGGGCTCATTGGTTTCGGTCACCCGGTCGGGGCCACCGGCGTGAAACAGGCCATCGAGGTCTGGCGCCAGATGAAGGGCAAGTGCGGCGACTACCAGGTGAAGTCGCTGCCCCAGTTAGGCCTGACCGCCAACATGGGCGGCGACGACCGCACGGTGCTCGTGACCGCCTACCGCAACGCGGGCTGAGTGCGTGCGCAGGGCGTGGTGACCGTCGTACTGGTGGCCGCGCTCGGGGGCGGCCTGGCGCTGTGGATCACGACGGAGCCAGGGCCGCGCCCAAGGCCCGCAACATCGACATCCACATCGACATCCACATCGACATCCACATCGACATCCACATCGACATCGACATCGACATCGACATCGACATCGGCGTCGGCGGGGGACATCGACGGGGGACGGCGCTTCGTGGACGACCCCGCCTTCCGCGCCCGCCTCGAGGTGCACGCCAAGGTCGCGCTGCCGACCTGGGGCCTGCTCTTGCCGCAGATTGACGACGACACGCTTCGACACGACGCCGAACGCATGGTCGAGCGCCTGTCGCGACCGGACGAGCCCGCCGAGGCGCTGGCCCGCGATGAGTACGACCTCACGCAGCGGCTCATCACGCACGGCGGCTGGGCGCGCAGCGAGCTTCGGTGGATCCAGGAGCTCAACAGCGGCGCCGCCATGGTCATCCAGGGCGGGTAGGCGGCGCGCCCGGTTACTTTCGCGCCGATGCCTCGCCCGAACGCCCTGCTCCTCACCCCGCTGTTCTTCCCTCTCGTCGCGAGCGCGGGCCCGAACGATACCGTCCCCGAGGGGCGGCGTGTCGCCATCGTGGTGGGTGTTTCCAGCTACGAGAAGCTCCCGGCCGAGCTCCAACTCGACACCCCGCGCACCGAGGCGGCTCGGGTGGCGGCCGCGCTCGAACAGTCCGCCGGCTACAACGAGGTGCGCCTCCTCACCGATGCCAGCGCCACCACCGGCAACATCCAGGCCATCCTCGCCGAGGAGTTGAGCAAGGAGGTGGTCTGGAAAGACCTCTTCCTTTTCTACTTCGTGGGCCACGGGGTGGGCGGCGACTTTGGCGACCCGCGGCTATTGCTCTACGACAGCGATCCGGAGGCGCTCGACACCACCTCGCTCTCGGTGAAGGAGTTCGCCGCCAGCTTGCAGAAGTGGGTGCCAGCCAGCCGCTACGTCGTCGTGACCGACGCGGCGCACGACCAGTCGCTGAACGGCTTGGTCTTGCTGGGGCCAACGGGCAACGACTGGCCGGTGATCGGCCAGCAGAGCTTCATGATCTCCTCGGCCGCGCCCCGGCAGCCGGTGCAGGCGGGCGTGTTTTCCAAGGCCTTCATCGAGGGTCTGAGCGGCCAGGCCGACACCAACGGCGATGGCGTGATCACCGGGTCGGAGATCAACACCTTCTTGATCCTCGCGGTGCCCAACGCCACGGGCGGTCGCCAGCTGCCCACGGTGCAGTCGAAGTACGACCCCGGCATCGAGATCGTCGATCGGCGCAAGCCCGACGGAACCGTCGTGGAAGGCCCCAAGTTGCCCACGCACCGGGTCGACAAGGCGAAGTTCATCTTGCCCACGGGCACAAGCCAGAAGGTGCAGTGCCGCGAAACCCAGCCCTACGCCTGCGACCCCTCCTGCTACCTCTTCGACGTGCTCGCCGGCCCCTGCGCCGTCTGGGCCACGGTCGACGGCAAGGAGTACGAGGCCACGGTCGACGTGCTCACGCGCGGGCTCTACCGCTGCGAACTGAAAGACCAGTCGCTGGGGTGCGTGTCGCCGGCGCCGTGATCCGCCAGCTCAGTGCTCGTCGCCCGCGTCTTGCAGGTAGCCTAGGCTCTCCAGTGCCTCCTGGTCGCCCTCCGACACCGCGCCGCCGTCTTCGGGCGCGTCGATAGTGTCGGCGGGGATGAGCAGCCAGCCCTTCTCCACGGCGTAGCGGGTGTCGCCCGCGAGCCGCCCCGGGTTGAGCATCGTCGCCTTGTTGCCCGACATCGCCAGCGTGCCATCGGGGCAAGGGTCCGCCTCGCACTGGATCCACCAGGTGTGGGTGCGCGCCTTTTCGCCCGGCTCGAAGGTGACCGTCCTGCGGTCGGCCGAGACGGTCACCTTGCCGATCTCGTCGGGCAGCACGGCAGGTCGTTCACCCCACTCGAGGTTGGCACGGATGCGCGCGTTCCACTCGGGGTCGAGGATGCCGGCGGCGGCGATCGGTGCCTTGAAGCTCGCCGTGGTGGTGGCGACAGTGGTCGGGATGCGCAGGCGCCAGCCTGGGCGCACCGGCACGCCGGTGGCCTGCGCCAGGAGTGCCCGGTAGTTCCCCACCAGCGACTTGTCGCCCATGCGGAACAAGTCGTTCGTCTCGCCGGGATCGGCGGCAAGGTCGAAGAACTCCTCGCGGCCGCTGGCGGTGTGGAGGATGTACTTCTTGTCCTTGTAGACAACCCCCCAGCGATCACGTTCGTAGCGCATGTGGCCGAGGGGGAGGGGACGCTCCACGAGGGTCGTCTCGAGGGCGGCCTGCTCGGCCGCGCGCGCCTTGTCGACGAAGGGGCGCAACGAGACGCCATCGGTGGCGGGACGCTTCTCAGCAGCGACACCGAGGAAGTCGAGGACGGTCGGGACGATGTCGGCGAGCGACACCGGCTGGTTCACGCGGGGCGCGCCCTGCCAGCCCCCCGGGGGACGGATCGCGAGCTCGGTGTGAACCAGTTCCTGGAAGAGGCTGTGGTTGTGCTCGAAGCCGTCGTGGTCCCAGAATTCCTCGCCGTGGTCGGTGTGCAGGACGGTGAGCGTTTGCCCGGGCATCTTCTCGACGGCAGCGAGGAGTCGCGACACCTGGTGTGCGGTGTAGGCCACCTCCGCGTCGTAGGCGTTGCGGATCCACGCCTTGCCCGAGTCGCCGAGGTCGCGCTCTTTCATGATGCTGAGGATCTGCCAGCGATTGAACTTCGCGGGGATGCCCTTGGGACGTTCCTTGCCCTCCTGGAACTTGTCGGCCCAGCCGAGGGGCGCGTTGTAGAAGGTGTGCGGATCCATGAAGTGCACGAACAAGAAGGCGTCTTCCTCGTCGTGGTTGCTCAACCAGGCGAGTGCGCGTGCCACCTCGTCCTCGCCGCGGGCGCCATTCTCGTACTCCCAGTGATCCATGCCGCGCGCGAAGCCAAAGCGCGGAACGAGGTGCACGTTGCCGACGACACCGGCGGTGGCCAGCCCCTCGGCGTGGAGGATCTCGGCCAGCCGAGGCGAGCTCTTGGCTTCCTTGGGCCAGCGCCCGGTGAAGGCGGTGAGGAACGAGGGCTTGGTGCGCGGCGCGGGCGAGTAGGCGCGGTCGAACTGCACCGACTGCGCCAGCCACTGGTCGAGCTCGGGCGACGTGGCTCGCCCGTAGCCGTTCGCGCCCAGCGCGTCCCAGCGAAGGGTATCGATGCCCACCACGAGCACCCGCCGCGGCGGTGCGGCCTCGGCATCGACGAGCGTCGGCGTCGTCACTGCCACGTAGTCGCCGGTCGCATCGCCGCCGGGGTCGGTGCTGAAGCGAAGGGTGGCGGTGCCCGGGGCCTCCCGATCCAGCCTGACCTCGACGGTCTGGTGCTTCTTGGCGGGATCAACCTTGCCTGACCAGACTTCCTTGCCGTCCACCTCGATCTTGAGCGTGGCGCCGTTTCCGCTCGCCTGTCCGGACACGGGGTCTTCGAGGAGGCCATGGCCGAACTTCAGGATGCCCTTCCTGGGCAACTCGACGCTGAAGGAGGCCGAGGCGGGCGCGGGGAGGTATAGCGCCGGTCGCGACACGCGCTCGACCATGTAGGTGGTGGTCGCGAACTCAGCGGGGGTCAGGCCCGAGCCAGCGAGCTGGCGTTTCTTCACGGCGGCGGCGAGCTCGTCGACGACTACCTCGGCCGGCTTGGCGAGTTCGTTCGGGTTGCTCTTGCTGACAATCACCACGCTGCCGTGGTCGACGTACCATGTCGCGACGCTAGCCTTCGTGGGCGCGGAGATCGTGGTGTTGAAGGGCACGTCCTCCCCTTCGACCACGAGCCGCGCGCCCATGGGGGCGTAGTTCGGCCGCGGCATGTTGGTGGCGAAGGGAAGGGGGGTGGTGTAGGCACGCATGCCGCCTCGGCGTTCACCCTCGTCTTTCCAGGGGCCTGAGAGGATGAATCGCCCGGCCTCGGCAGCGGCCGCGCCATCGGGGAAGATGAGGTTGGCTTCCGCGAGGTGATCGAGGGCCCGCCAACGGAGGGCCTTGTTCCCGGTCTCGAGGTTCACCGTCGGCTGCTCGGCGGGCGCTGTC
Source organism: Pseudomonadota bacterium (assembly GCA_005778355.1). GTDB lineage: Bacteria > Myxococcota_A > UBA796 > UBA796 > SXON01 > SXON01. The sequence goes on from SXON01000017.1 coordinate 40,378, forward strand.
GGCGGCGTGACCACCTCAGGCACCAGCGAGGCGGCTACTTGCGAGGGCGTTTCTTCTTTCTGGCCGCAGGCCAGCATCGCGAGGACGAGCGTGATCATGGCGCGCGGGTGCTAACCCGCCCCCCCGCGCGATAACTCCGCCCGCATGGACACCACCCTCGAGACCACGCTTGCCACTTACGTCTACTTGCTCCACCGCGCCGGCATCGACGCGCCCTCGCTGGCGGCCGCGCTCGGCGCCATCGACGGCGGCGACGAGTCTGCGGTCAGCACGCTCGTGGCCGGGATGCGCCAGGGCGCCGGCCCGGAACACACACTCAACAACCTGTTCGGCCTCGATCGGCTGATCCGGGTCGAGTACGCCGAGGACCGCGCGGGGCGTGTCGCTGCCCTGCGACGCGCGTTGTTCGGGGTCAGCCTCCCCTTCCTCGCGCGGATCGTGCATCGTGACGATGGCAAGCTCGTGGACCGCTGGGTGATCGTGGAAAGCTTCGCCACCACGGTGAAGCTGCTCGACCCGAACCCCTGGGACGACAAGGAGGAGGAGCACGAGCTACCCCTGGTCGACTTCCTCGTTCGCTGGGAACTGTCGGGGGCCGAGGTTACCGGCGTACGCGGCTAGATCGCCTTGGCCCGCTACCTGCTCACCGGCGCGACGGGCTTCGTCGGCGCCAACGTGCTCCGCCATTTGCTCGCGCGCGGCGACACGGTTGCCTGCGTGGTGCGCAAGCCCAACCTCTGCGTGGAGGGCCTGCCTGTCGACCTCGTCACCGCGTCGATCACCGACGTCGACGCGATGGCGCGAGCGATGGAAGGCTGCGATGGCGTCTTCCACGTGGCCGGGATCTTCGACCCGGGACCAAAGGGCGAGGACACCATGCGCGCGTTGCACGTCGATGCCACGCGGGTCCTCCTCGACGCCGCGACGCGGGCAGGCGTGAAGCGCTTTCTTACCTGCTCCTCGTCGTGCACCGTCGGCTTCGGTTCGCTGGCAAACCCCGGCAACGAAGACACGCCCATCGACGCCGAACGCATCTACGGCAAGCGAGGCGCCTTGCGCGCCTACTACGAGACGAAGCTCGATTCCGAGCGGCTCACCGCCGAGTGGGGCGGCGTGGTGGTGTGCCCCGACTACGTGCTCGGCGCCTGGGACGTGAAGCCCACCAGCGGGCAGCTCCTCTTGACCATCGCACGTGGAACGGTGCCCTTGTACCCCGGGGGCGGGAAGTGTTTCGTCGACGCCGACGATTGCGCTCAGGGCCACCTGGCCGCGCTCGACCGGGGACAGGCCGGGCGTCGTTACCTGCTCGGGAACTGGAACCTCAGCTACAAGGACTTCATGCGCATGTGCGCGCGTGCCGTGGGCAAGCGCGGTCCCTGGGTGAGGACGCCGGGGCTCCTGCTCGACGCGGCAGGCGTCGCCGGGGCGGTGCTGGCCCGGGTCGACGAGCACCGCTTTGCAGGCCTCGAACGTCATGTGCTGCGCGCGATGGCGCAGGAACGTTATCGGACCGGCGAGCGGAGCTGGACCGAGCTCAACGTGCCGCGCACCCCGATGGAAGCGACCGTCGAGAAGACCGTCCGCTGGTTCCGCGATCACGGGTACATCCTGTAGCGGGAAGGGGGGCACCCCTGCAGGAGCCCCCCTACCGCGGCCAACCTGCCGCGCGCCGCAGGCTACGGGCGTCAGGCAACGAGCGTGCTCGTGGCACGCTCGTCGGGCCGCTCTCCCCCTTCCGGCGACGTTGGGCCCACGGCCCAAGCATCAGCAGCAGCGGAACTGCGGAACCGTCGTCGCAACCGCAGGTGGGACAGTCGTACTCCTCGGTACTGGCGCAGGGGAGCACGTGTAGCTCGAGGGGATCCCCCTCGGAGGTGGTGTACATGGCGCCGTCGCTCCCGACAAAGACAGCCTCGCCCTGCACCTCGCCCACGAGGTCGATCTCTTGCGGGTCGGCACCCCAGTCCACCTCGCAGCCGCGCCATGCCAGCGCGCGGGTCGCGGTGCGGAGCACCACCAGCGCCCCGGTGCGGTCGACGGCTCCGCCGGTGATGGGCTCGCCCACGTCGATCTCGGCCTCCTCTCGGAGGGTGGCGGCCTCGCCGTCGCAGCTGAGCTCGCGGGCGTAGTAGACCTTTCCCCCCGAGTCGTTCTTGGTGACGACGCGGACGCTGCCGTCGGGGTAGACGAGGAGCGCCTCGGCGTCGTGCGACTCGCCATCGTCGTAGACCAGCGGGCAGTTGTCGGCGCTGAGGCGCGCGTCGTCGGTGACGGCGACCTTCCAGAGCGTGATCGCGTCGCGCGACTCGTCGTTGTCGCCGATGTCGGCGATGAAGATGCACGTGCCCGTGGGGCAGTCGGCGGCCGCGAGGTCTTCCCAGTCGGTGTTGCTGGCGCCGTCGATGCGCTGCTCGCCGAGGTAGTTGCCCTCGATGTCGAAGGTGTAGAGCAGGGCCTCGCCGCCGGCGTCGCCGATGGTGAGGAACTCGTCGTTCACCATCACCACGCCGGAGGACTCCGACGAGGGGATGTCCTTCACTTCCACCACGGTGGGCGGTTCCCAGGCGGCGCACACGTCTTCGGCCAGAGCCACGGTTAGGACAGCGATCAGCATGTGGGCGCTGCACTTTATCGCCTGTCCCGCGCAGCAGCTTGGGATCGAGCTTCCCGAGGGGGGTGCCAAGGGCATTTCCCACGAGGATCTACGTCGCGACGTGCGTCTCCTCGTGGAAACGACAGACCCCACGCGGGCCTTCCTGGAGCGCATGGTGCAGATGAAGTTCGAACCCGCGATCGACATGCCGGCCTGCGTGCAACGCGGCAGCGGCTCGGACTACCGAATCGGCGTGTCGCGACCCGCCAACGCCATGGAGGCCACCGCCCCCGCGGCCGTCATCTCGATCGCCAAGGCCTGGGACCTCGGAACGCCGCCGCCCCGGCGACTGCTCGTCTGCATGGGCACGGAGTACGCGGCCGACACTTGGGTTGCCCCGCTGGTGGACGATCCCACCCTCGACCCGGCCACCGTGAACTACACCGCGCTCGCCGAGAAGGTGCGCGTGCTGTACGCCGAGATCGACGGCGCCGCTCGCTAGTAAACCTGCGCCGAGGCCTCGATCGCTCGTACCTCGGCGTCGATCTCCGCGGTGAGCTCCTTGATCGCGGCGGCCTCTTGCTGGATCCAGGCCATGCGATCGGGTCGCTCGGCTTCCGGCGCAGCGCGGAGCTCGTCGACCTTGCCCTCGAGGTCCTGAGCGCGGGCCGCCACGTCGCGGGCGCGCTCAGCCACCGCGCCGACCCGCAGGGCGAGCGCCGCCGAGGGGCTGTCGATGGGGGCTGGGCCCGGGGGCTCGGGCGGGCAGGCGAAGAAGAGCGCGAGGAGCACGCTGCCGACTATCGCGCCCCGCTACTTCGAAAGCGGGAGCCAGATGGAGAAGCGGCTCCCGGCGCCCTCCACGGACTCGAGTGAAACGCGACCCCTGTGGGCCGACACGATGCCCGCCACGATGGCGAGCCCGAGACCGCTCCCCTCGGTTCGCCGTGAGAGCAGGTTGTTCGAACGATAGAACTTGTCGAAGACGCGGCGTTGCTCCACGAGCGAGATGCCAGGGCCATCGTCCTCCACGGCGAAGTTGACGCCGCCAGACTCGGCGCGGGCGAGCAGGCGGATCTTCACCTTTTCGCCTCCGTACTTCCGGGCGTTGCCCAGCAGGTTGATCAGCGCCTCCGCCACCGCGTCGGCATCGGCCAGCACCCGGGGAAGGTTGTCGGGCACGTTGACCACGAGCCGATCGTCGCCATCGAGGTCGTGGGCGCGGAAGGCGTTGACCGCGCGCGCGACGATGTCGCAGGGTCGCTGCGGGGTCATCTCGTAGATGCGGCGCCCCGCCTCCATGCGAGCCCACGTGAGCACGCGTTCGATCTTCTTGCTGAGGCGCTCGGTCTCCGCCGCGATCACGTCGAGACACTCCTGCACGCGCTCGGGGTCCTTCACTCGGCCGGACTGGAGTGTCTCGACGAACATGCGGATGGAGGTGAGGGGCGTTCGGAGCTCATGCGAGACATTGCTGACGAAGTCGGTCTGGAGTCGCGACAAGCGTACTTGCTGAGCGATGGCGCGTCCCATGATGATGACGCCCACTACCGTAGCCGCAAAGAGTAGGATCATCGTCCATCGGAGCGCGCTGTCCGCCGGCGCCTCGCGGGCCGCGGGCGGGTCGACCTCCACGCGCCAGTGGGCGAAGGGCGGCGCGAGCGGGCGCATCACGAAGGGCTCGTCTTCGAGGAGCTGCAGGGCCAAGGCGCGGCGTAGCGCGTCGAAGCTCACCGGCTCGCCCGCCGGGTCGGCGGCGAGGGCGCGCAGCCGGTAACTCGCACCCTCCGTGGAGTACTTCCGGCCGACGATCTCGGGGATCACCACCGCATCGATCGCGGCGGCATCAATGCGATAGGCCACCACTAGGCCCTCCCGAAGTCGCGACACCGCGAGTGCGGAGTCGTCTCCCCCGGAGGCCGTGACGAAGCTCACCGGGGCGCGCTCGGAGAGCACCAGGGCAGCGGCCGCGGCATCCGGCGGCGCGTCTGGGTCGTCGAGGGTCCAGACCTTAGAGACAAGGCGGCTCTTTTCGCGGTAGCCCGCGGCGGTTTCGCCGAGCGCCTCGGCCGGCACCGCCGAGAGCGCTCGGCGCACGCGGTCGTCCTCCGCCGCCAACGCCGCCAGCACCTCGGCCTCGAGGTCGCGGGCCTGCAGGGCGTAGCGCTCGTGCAGGCGCCCTTCCTCGGCGTCGGCGCGGTCTTTGATGCCCGCGAGGCCGTAGGCGAGCAGCGCGACCGCCGGCGCCACCACCAGCACCACCATCGCCCAGAAGACCCGTCGCCGGGCCATCGACTCGCCGAGTGTGGGCACCGTCAGGAGCTATCCCGCGTAGCCGGGATCGCAGCCGCCGCAGCGCGCCCGGAATACCGCCCGGCCCATGAACCTCAGCCGCGTGCTCAGCACCGAGATCCTCCCCGTCGTGGAGCGGCCCAGCCGCTACCTCGGCACCGAGCACAACGCCGTCCACAAACACGGCGCGCGGGTGCGCATGGCGCTCGCCTTTCCCGACCTCTACGACCTCGGACTCGGCAACCTCGGGCTCCACATTCTCTACGCCGTGCTCAACCGCATCGACGGCGTGTCGGCCGAGCGGGTGTACGCCCCGGCTCCCGACATGGAGCGCGAGCTGCGTTCTCGCGGGCTCAAGCTCTTCGGCGTGGAGAGTCGCGACGAGCTCTGCGACTTCGACGCCATCGGCTTCACGCTGCAGTCCGAGCTCACGTTCACCAACATCTTGAACATGATCGACCTCGCTGGGTTGCCGCTCCGCACGGTCAACCGGCACGAGGGGCCGATCGTGCTCGCCGGCGGTCCCGCCGTGTTCAACCCCGAGCCGCTCGCGCCCTTCATCGACGCCTTCGTCATCGGCGATGGAGAAGACGTGGTGACCGAGATCGCAAAGGTGCTCGCGGAGCATCGTGACCGGGGGGCCCGCTTGCTCGCGTTGTCGCGACTCGAGGGTCTCTACGTGCCCGCGCTCTACCCGATGGACACGTTGTCCGACGGCCGCATCGTCCCGCCGCTCGACGCGCCGAAGATCCGCAAGCGCACCGCGCGCGCCCTCGACGGGAACAACTTCCCCGTTGATTACATCGTGCCTTTCACCGAGCAGGTGCACGACCGCGTGTCGCTCGAGGTGCTCCGCGGTTGCACACAGGGCTGCCGCTTCTGCCAGGCCGGCAGGACCACGCGCCCGGTGCGGGAGCGCACCGTCGACGCCGTGGAAGACCTGATGACGCGCACCCTGGCCGCTACCGGCTACGAGGAGGTGTCGCTGGTGTCGCTGTCCACCTGCGATCACAGCCGCGTCCGCTCGCTCGTGGAGCGCACCTCGACCCTGGCGAAGTCACAGCACGTGGCGCTGTCGCTCCCATCTCTCCGGCTCGACAGCTTCTCCGTGGAGCTGGCTGACATGGCCTCGTCCACCCGCCGCACCGGGCTCACCTTCGCCCCCGAGGCGGCCTCGCCGCGCCTACGCGCCGTCATCAACAAGTGGATCCCCGACGACGACCTCATCGAGATGGCCACCGCTGCCTACGAGAAGGGCTGGGAGCACGTCAAGACCTACTTCATGATCGGCCTGCCCACCGAGCGTGAGGAAGACATCGTCGCGATCGCGGACTTGTGCGCACGCACGCTGGCCGCCGGGAAAAAGAAAAACCCGCGGGCCATGGTGAACACCGGGGTGAGCACCTTCGTGCCCAAGCCGTTCACGCCCTTCCAGTGGGCGCGACAGATCGGGATCGAAGAAACTGAAGCAAAACAGGCGCTTCTGTTGCAGAACATCAAGCGTCACAAGAACATCAAATTCGGGCGCCACAAGCCCCATGAGACTTTCCTCGAGGGGCTCGTGTCTCGTGCCGACCGGCGCGCGGGCGACCTCATCGAGGCAGCCTGGCGCCACGGGGCTCGCTTCGACGCCTGGGGCGAGCACCTCGACTTCGGTGCCTGGCAGCGGGCCATCGAGGAGGTGGCCTACGACTGCGACGACGCGCTGCGCGAGCGGGCTCTGGACGAGCGCCTGCCCTGGGATCACATCGACATCCACATCCCCAAGGCCTGGTTTGCCGCCGACTACGAGCGGGCGATGCAGTTGCAGCACGCGCCCGACTGCCGCGCGAAGAAGTGCCACGATTGTGGTGTGATCGACGTGGAGCGGGCGCTTTGTGCGCACATGCTCCGCAACAGCATCGAGGGGCGCAAGGCGGAGAAGGCGTGGACCAGGACGCCGTTGACGCCGGCCGCCGAGCCGTTGCCGGTGCAGCGCGTGCGTTTCCGCGTGGGACGCGAGAGCGACGCACGTTTCCTCGGCCACCTGGAATGGCAGAACGCCTGGCAGCGCGCCTTGCGCCGTGCGCGGGCACCGCTGGCCTACTCGCTGGGCTTCCATCCTCACCCACGGGTGGACTTCTCCTCGGCGTTGCCGAGCGGGGAGGAATCGCGTGCCGAGTTCATGGACGCGAGGCTGGTGCGGCGCGTCGACGTGGCGGCGCTGGTGAGCGCCCTGCGTGCCACGGTGCCGAGCGGCTTCCTGGTGCTGGGCGGCGAGGAGGTGCCGCTCGACGCGGCCGCCACGATGGGTGAGGTGAGGGGATGGCGCTACGAGCTTGTCCCCGGCTTGCCCATCGAGGTCGCTCGGGACGCGGCTGAACGAATTGATGTCGCGACGTCGTTGCCGGTGACTCGGCGTTCGAAGTCGGGGCCGATCCAGGTCGACGTGCGCCCGATGGTCGACCACATCGCGGTGCGCGAGGATGGGGTGGTGGAGCTCGATCTCGGCATGGTCAATGGAAAGCCAGGAAAAGCTAGGGAGATCGTGGAATTGATGCAGCTACCGCCCACGACACGCGTGGTGCGCACCGAGGTGCGATTTCGCTGAGCGCGCGTGATAGACGCGCGGCCATGTTCGTGCTGAGCGAAGAGCAGAAGGCCCTCGCCGAGGCGGCCCGCGCCGCTGCGGTGGCGCACGTGGCCCCCACGGCCCGGGATGACGACGAGAAAGAGCTGTTTCGCAAAGAGCTCTTCCAGAAGCTCGGCGAGGCCGGCCTCTGCGGCGTGCCCACCCCCGAGGCCTGGGGAGGGCTCGGGCTCGGCTACCTCGACTACGCCGTCGTGCTCGAGGAGATCGCCAAGGTGAGCGCGTCGTATGCGGTCACCGTGGCCGTCAACGGCCTGCCGCAGGTCATCCTCGCCCAGTTCGGCACCGACGCCCAGCGCGCCCAGTGGTTGCCACGCCTGGCGGCAGGCGAGGCCCTCGGCGCCTTCGCGCTGTCTGAGCCCTCCTCCGGCTCCGACGCGGCCTCGCTCCGCACCACCGCCGTGCGCGACGGCGAGCACTACGTGCTCAACGGCACCAAGTTCTGGATTACCCACGGCGGCTACGCCGACGTGTACGTGGTGATGGCCCGCACCGGGGGGCCCGGTCCCAAGGGCATCGGCGCTTTCCTGGTGTCGAGCGACACGCCCGGCCTTTCCTTCGGCAAGAAGGAAGAAAAGATGGGGATGCGGGCTTCTCCCACGGTCGAGGTGATCCTGGAGAGCGCGCGCGTGCACGCGAGCAACCTCATCGGCGGCGAGTCGGAGGGTTTCCGCTGTGCCATGAGCGCGCTCGACAGCGGGCGCATCACGATCGGCGCCACGAGCGTGGGCCTCGCGCAGGCCGCGCTCGACGCGGCGGGCGCCTATGCCTGCCAGCGCAAGCAGTTCGACACGCAGATCATCGATTTCCAGGGCGTGGGCTTCATGCTGGCTGACATGGCCTGTCGCGTGGAAACCGCGCGCCTGCTCGTTCACAAGGCGGCGTGGCTGCGCGACCAGAAGTTGCCCTACTCTCACGTTGCGGCCATGGCGAAATGTGTCGCGACCGACGCCGCGATGTCGGTGACCACCGACGCGGTGCAGGTGTTCGGCGGCTACGGCTACACGCGCGAGTACCCGGTCGAGCGCTACATGAGGGACGCCAAGGTGATGCAGATCGTCGAGGGCACCAACCAGGTGCAGCGCGTCGTGATCGCACGTCACCTGAAGCGTCACTATGGCGAGGCGTAGCGTGCACGCGCAGCGCCACCCCGGTAAGCTCTCGCACTCCCTGTCCCGGTCGCGTCGATGAAGGTCTGCTCGCTCTGCAAGAATAGCTACGAGGACTGGGTCGAGTTCTGTTTTCAGGACGGGCAACCCCTCCTGGCGGGTGCCGCCTCGCCGGCTGGTGCCACGAGCGGGTCCGCGCCGCCGCCGGTTTCACTGCCGGTGGCACCTCCGCCCGCGGTCAGCACCGTCCCGAGCAGTGTTGCGAGCGCGCCGTCCCTTGATCCCGGTGCGTCGGCAGACTGGGACGCCTTCGATGCCCCCGAGCCGACGCTCATCCGGATGCAGCGGCTCGCTGCGCAGCAGGGCCCCGGCGGCGCCCCCGCCGTGCTCCCCAAGGTGATGCAGCCGGCGCTCGGCGGACTGGTGGCACCGGCGCCCCCGTCTCGCCCGGGGTTCGGGTCGGGAGGCGCACCGAGCGGCGTGGCATCTGGCGCCGACACGCCCGACTTTGCCGCGCCCGGGTTGCCGCGTGGTGGACTCGGCGCCCGCCCGCCGAGCCCCGTGGACGCACCGGAATCTTTGCCCGCGCCACGCGCCGTACCGCCGCCCGTCCATGGGATCACGGCGGTCCCGCTCTCGGAACTCGAGGCCGAACCGGCGAGCACCGCCGAGGTCTTGAAGGCAGAGGCGCGCCAGGCCGAGGAGGCGCGTGGCGAGTCGGGCAGCCTGGCTCCGGTCGTGCCGCTGTCGCGACCTGCCGTAGCCAAGTCCGAGTCGAAGTCCGAGTCTGCTGGGCCCGAGTCCGACGGGCTGGGCGGCGACTTCTTCAACGAGAAGCCGCGCGAAGACGAGGACCAGAAGGCCACTGTGCCGATGTACGCGGCGCAAGCGGAAGATCGTGAGCGCGAGGTGCGGCCGCAACCCACCCGGTCGTCGAGCGGGCGCCCGCAGCCCGCGAGCAAGGACCGCGACGACGGTGGCATGGCGGCCCCGGCCGCAGCTGGAATCGGACTCGCGATGATCGGCGCGATCGGCGCTGGCGTGCTGGTATTGGTGCTCGGCGGCGTCTTGTGGATGAAGATGAGCGCCGACAAGGCCGACGTGGTCGACACCACCCCGCCCCCGGCCGAGGTCAAGCCGCCGCCGAAGCTGGAACCGGCACCGCCGGTCGAACCGCCGCCCGTCGAGCCGTCGCCCGTCGAGCCGTCGCCCGGGGCGGTCACCGATCCCGGCGAAGCCGGGGACGACGGTAGCGACGCAGGCCTCACCGCGAATCCGAGCGCGACGTCCCCGACGCCCGGCACCGCCACGCCTGGGGGCGCGGCGCCCAAGCCCGGGGCAGCCACCACGCCCGGAGCCACCACGACCCCGGGCACCAAACCGGCCACGACTCCCGCCACCGCGGGTACGGCCGCCAGCAGCACGGCGCCGAAGTCGGGCACCACGCCTCCCTCGGGCACCGGGGCGGCCTCGCCCTGGGGGACCGTGACGCCGTCGACGGCGCCAGCCGCGTCCACCACGTCCGACAATCCCTGGGGCACGGCGTCGCAAGTGTCCACGGGTACCCTGCGGATCACCAGCGACCCGACAGGCGCCACTGTCTTCGTCGACGACAAGCCCTACGGCACCACGCCGTCGTCCGTCGACCTTCCCTACGGCAAGCACAAGGTGCGGCTCAGCCTCGCCGGGCATCGTACCGAGTCGAGCGACGTCAACCTCAACGTGGCGTCGATGTCGGTGCCCTTCCGGCTCACGCCTGAAGAGATCACCGGCATCATCAACGTGTTCGGCCCCACCGGCGCATCGGTGTGGATCGACGACCACGACATGGGCCCGCTGCCGGTGAGCGTGCAGGTTCGCGAGGGCGTTCACGGGCTGAAGCTCATCCAGGCCGACGGCAAGTCCTGCTCGTCGAGCCGCGACGTGCGCTTCACCAGCGGTGGACGGCCGCTGGCGATCAACCTACAGCCCTGCGGCTAGTCGGTCACGGCGTTGGCCAGCACCACGCTGGCGTAGCTGCCGACGATGGCGGCCGCGACGAGCTCGGGCCGATGCGCAGCCGCCGTGCCGGCCGCGTAGGTCATCGCGGTGGCCGCCGGGACCGCGATGGCCACGGCGAGGAGGCCGCGGACAGGCTTCTTGTCGGCGAAGGCGGGGTAGCCGGGGAGGGGCACGTAGACGCGCGCGTCGACCAGAGGCTCGGACAGGGCCGGGAACGACGCTGTGGCGACCGGGGCCATGGGGGCCGACAGGTATATGGGGTCGGGCACGATGCCGAGGAGCGCGTGCGCCGCCGCCTCGATCTCCGCCTCGTCGCCGAAGCCGCCGCCGGGAAGGGCACTGGCGCCCGGGGCCTGGAGCACCGAGGCGCGCCGGCTCGCGGCCGGGGCGTCGACCCAGCCGCTCGCGAGGGCCAGTTCCACCTGTCCTGAGGTGCTGCCGATGGCGCCCACCACGAAGATGTCGATGTCGAGCGCGCTCACCGCGACGCGGGCGCAGGCGAGGTCGAGCCCGCAGCTCATGGCGGCGCGGGCCTCGGGACCGTCGGGCACGACGACCTCGACCCTGGGGACCCGAGCCATCGCGGCGCGGACATGCGCGGTCGCGATCTCCGCGTCGAGGCCAAAGGACGGCGAGGGCTCGACCGTCGACCACACTGGCGCCACGAGCACCCGCAGGTCGCGCTGGCCACTCCACTCGACCGGCGTCGCGACGCGCATGGTGTTGACATCGGTGAAGGGAATGCGCATACGCCCCTGCGGCGTGCGCAGTTCCACCCCCCGGTCGGTCGTGTCGATGACCTCGCCCACGACAGTGCGGCCGTCGAGCAGCACGACGTGGCGGAACTCCCCGGCGCGCGCCGCCGAGACGACCAGCAGAGCGACGAGCATCACCACTCGACGTCTCCGCAGCGCTCGGGCTCCTCGCCCGCGGCCAGCGCGGCGACGGTCCACGCGTAGGGAATGTCGAGCGTGGCGTCGTCGGGGGCAAAGGCCACGGCGACCATCGCAAAGCGCCCCGGCTCCACCAGCGTGGCCCAGTCGTTGACCGGCGTGGAGGGGGCGAAGCCCATGATCAGGTCGTCGCGCGTGGTCCAGGCGCGGGCCGCTAGGCCGCAGCTATCAAGGTCGAAGGCGAGTAGATCGACTCGGGCTTCAGCGGAGGAAGGCTCGATGTGGGCACACAGGGCGCCGCTCGCCTGGACCTCGATCACGCGCCAGTCGGCGTCGCCCACGTAGTCGCCGACGGGCTCGGTGGGGAAGGCGCTCGGCACCCCCGCGCAGGCCTCTCGCGCCGGAACCTGGGCGGGACCCCATCCCGCGCCACGCAGCTTGCCGGCGAGGCGAAAGGCCATGCCCGGGGGCAGGATCTCGACGGCGGCCACGAGCGGACTGTCGTCGACGGCGTCGTCGCGCGGGCCGGCCTCGCTCCAGCTCAACTCCGGGGGCTCAACGAGCACCACGGCCTCGGGCGGGGCGCCGCCGGTGTCGGCCCGGGCAAGCCCGCCGAGAGCAGGCCAACCATCGCAAGCGGCGAGGAGCGCGATCATCGGCTCCGGGGGATACCCCAGCCGCCGCCGATCCGCACGCGATAGCTTCGTGGAATGTCGCGTCGAGTGGTGATCGATCTTGCCCAGTTCATGCGCTCGCCGGCCGGCGGGAGTGCCTTGCGCCGACGTTGGCTCGATGGCCTCGCCCGCCTCGCGCCGCTGCACGCGCGCGCCGTGGCGGGCGACTTCCCGCCCCGACTCCCGAGCGCCGAGGCGTTGGCGGAGGCGACGGCCGCGCTGGCGAAGGGCGCCTTCGGCAAGGGTAAAGCTGGCATTGCGGTGCTGGGCCAGCCGGGCGCTCTCGGCAGCCTCAGGGCATGGCTCGCCGCATGCGGAGGGGAGGGGATTCGCCTCCACGCCGCGCCACCCGAGGACGAGGCCGCCAAGACGTGGCTGGCCCTGCTCGGGCCTCCCTGGATCGACGCTGCGGTGGAGCGGGCGGCCGAGCGCGGGGTCCGGGTGGCCGTGGCCACCGGTCGCGTGGACGGCGAGACGATCGAGCCTCCATCGAAGGGGGTCTGGATCGACGATGCGCACGCCGGCGACGCGCGGCTCGGGGCGCTCGGGCTGGCCACGCTCGCGACACTTGGCGCCGCCGGAATCGACGTCGCGGGGGCCCTCGTCGGCGCCAGTGAGGTTCGAGCCCAGATCGACGGGCCGCCCGGGGTCGACAATCCGGCGTGGTCGCTGGCGCGGGCGCTGCGACTCTGTGAAACGGACCTCGGTCGCGACAGTGTCATTCACGTAGCCGGGGAGGGGAGGCTCGTGGCGCTCGCCGCCTGGGCGGCGCGCGTCCAAGTCGCCACGGTGGGGACGCTGCGTCGAGATGGGACCGGCCGCGCGCTGCCTGCGGTGGCCGAGGCCGGCGACGAGGAGTGGCTGGAGTCCCTGGTCCACGGGCCCCGCGCGCGCGTGATCGTGGCGTGGACGGCTGGTCCCGACGTGCACGGGGGCGTGGCGGCGCCGTGGATCGCATGCGCGACCGAGGCTGGTCAGGTGGTCTTGCGGGTGCGCCTCGGCGCGCTCGACGCGGCCAGCGTCGGCGCCGCGATGACCCTGTGGCTGCGAGCGATGGCTTGCCTGGCCCTCCTGGAGGAGAGCGAAGCCGTGCCCTTGCTCTCGGTCGCGCGTCTCTACGACGCGATGGAGGCGGGCTCGGGCACGCGCGGTATCGACGAGGCGAGGCGGGTAGATTAGACCGCCGACCCCGCTGGATCGCCCGTGGCCGACGAAGAGAAGAGCCCGAACGCCGCTGCCGAGACCGAGCCGCCGCCGCAGGAGGAGCAGGACTACCTGTTCAAGGCGCAGGTCGCCGGCACGGAGTTCATCCTCCGGTACTGGAAGTACGGCTTCTACGTGCTGGGCGCGGTGTTGCTGGTGGCGCTCGGCTGGGGCAGCTACCAGTCCTGGTCGCAGTCGCGGCGCGAGGCGCAGTTTGGGTCCATCGCGGCCGTCGCGTACAAGATGCCGACGGTCAACCAGATGGCCCTCTACGGCCTCGCGCCGAAGGACGACCCCAACGACACCGCCCGGCAGGCCACGCTGGTAGAGGGTGCAAAGCGCTTCCAGGCCTCGGCCGAGTCCGCATCGGGCTCGGCGGCGGTCTACGGCTATTTGCAGGCGGCCGACGCCTATAGTCGCGCTCAGGATGCCGCGAACGCACGCGCGATGATCGAGCGGGCCACGAAGCTGAGCGCGCCGGACGTCGCGAAGTTCGCCGCCGACGCCCAGTGGGCGGCGCTCGTGGCCAACGAGGGGAAGGTGGCCGAGGCCGAGACCTACCTCCGCGAGATGGCGGGCCGATACACCGGTTTCTTTGCGCAGGAGTCGCTCCTGCGGCTTGCGTCGATTCAGGCCGACGCGGGCAAGACTGCAGAGGCCAGGGTCACTGTCGAGGAGCTGCTGAAACGATTTGAGAGCCCCGCGCGCGCGCAGGAGGTGGCAGCCATCGCGGCCCGAGTGGGTGCGACAGCCCCTGCGCCATCCGCTGAAGCGCCCGCAGCGGCACCGTCGGGTGCCGGGGCGCCGGGTTGAACGGGGTGTCGCTGGCCGCCAGCGTGGTGGTCGGGGCGAGCCTGTTCGGCGCCGCCTGGCTCGACGAGACCTGGCTCGGCCAGGCGTGGTCGGCGGCCGACCTCGGTCACCAGGTCGCCCAGGTCCCGAGCGCGCCTGCGGATGGGCTCGGCGCCACGCCGCTCTTGCGGTGGGCGGTCAGTCTGCCCGGCTTGCCGCGACCAGTTGCGGCGCCGGTGGAGCCTGCGACGCCCGTGGTGAACGGCGCGGAGATCTACGTGGGCTACAGCGGGGCACACGCCCTGCTGGTGCTGGGCCGTCGCGATGGGAGCCTCGTCGACTCCCTGGAGGCTCGTGCCCCCGTTGCCTCGGCGCCGGTCTTCGCGACCGACGACCAGCTCGTTTTCGCCGATGCCGCAGGCTACACCTCGGCGTGGACGCGCTCGCCCGGGGCGCCGTGGAAGCGGGCGTGGGAACACTACAGCGGTGCGCCGATCCTCTCGTCGCCCCGGGTCGTCGATGGCGTGGTGTACATCGCCAACGTCGACGAGCTGGTGTACGCGCTCGACCTTGCCTCTGGTGAACTCCGCTGGCGACACCAGCACAAGCTCGACGCGGCGCGAACTGCGGCGCTGGAGCTGTTTGGCGCGCCAGCCCCTGCCGTTGCGGGCGACACCGTATACGCTGGGTTCTCCGACGGTTTTCTCGTGGCGCTCGACCGGGCCAGCGGCTCCGAGCGATGGCAGGCGCAGGTAGGGGAGGGGACGTACCCCGATCTCATCGGCGCCCCGGTTCCCCTGCCCCAGGGGGGCGTCCTCGTGGGTGGCTACAGCAAGCCCCTGATGCGGCTCGACACCGCCACCCGGAGCCCCGCCTGGCGCCTGGACATTGGGAGCGCCGCGGCCGCGCTGCTGGAGGGAGAGATCGCCTACCAGCCAGGCGCCGACGGCCAGCTGCGGTGCATCGACACCCGGACCGGGGAACAGAAATGGACTTGGGACTCCGGTAGTTCTGGACCACTCTTGACGCCGCAATTGACGCGTCAAGGCTTGTTGGTGGCCAGTACTGACGCGACGATCTACCTCCTCGACCCGGGCACCGGGGCGCGGACCTGGTCACTCGATGGCGCGGCCGTGGGTACCGAGAACCTCGGCGGCGTCTCGTTCACCGGCTTCGCCGCGAACCCTGGCCTCGCAGGCGACGAGATCTACGCGGTGAGCAACGGCGGCAAGCTCTACGCCTTGCGGGGACGGGCGCCGGTTGCTGGGCCTAGCCCTGTGCCCTGGGTGGACGCGGAACCGTAGCTTGGGCGCGGAAGCGTGCGACTTCGGCGGGAGTAGGGTCTCGTCCCAAGTGGAACACCCCACCCTCGGCGCCGATGTCGGCCCGGTGGGCCGACATCGGCCGCCGGTAGCCGACGTGCGCACGCACCAGCGATGTGAAGCTTGGAACTGGGGCGCATGTCGGCGACCGGCGGCGCCCCACTGCAAACCCACACTCAAGTTGACATAATATCTATTATCGGGTGTTGGGGAGGGCGGGCGAGGGGAGCCCCGGCGTTCAGGGTTCACGTTCCCCGAGGCCCACGGCGCACAGGCCTCCCAAGGGACAATCTCCACAGCGCGGCGCGCGCGCGGTGCAGCGGTATCGACCGAGCAAGACCCCGCGGTGCCCGAAGGCGGGCCACTGGGTCTGGGGCACCACCTTCATCAGGATCGGCTCCACCTTCTCGGGCGTCTTCTCGTCCTGCCAGCCCCAGCGACGTGTCACCCGGAAGACATGGGTATCGACGGTGATGCCGCTCGAGATGCCGAAGGCCGTGCCGAGAACGACGTTCGCGGTCTTCCGGGCCACGCCCGGCAGGCTCACGAGCGCGTCCATCAGCGGGGGCACTTGGCCGCCGTGGTGCTCGACGAGCAGCTGCGCGGTGCGGATCGCATTCCGGGTCTTCTGGCGAAAGAAGCCCGTTGGACGAAGCACATTCTCCATCTCACTCGCATCGGCCAGGGCCATGCTGGCCGCGTCGGGCCAGCGTCGAAAGAGCGTCGGCGTGACCTTGTTGACCATCACGTCGGTCGACTGGGCCGAGAGCTGCGTGGCAACCAGGAGCTCGAAGGGATCACGGAAGTCAAGCTCGCAGCGGGGGTCGGGCACGGCCTCGGACAACGCGGCCAGCCACGGGGCAACGTCGCGGGGGGGAGCGGGCTTCTTCGGGCGCGGCATCAGCGACGGCGGGAACGCAGCAGAGTCGCGAGCCCGAGCAGGCCGGAAACGGGGAGGGGTCCCGCGCCGTTGCAGCCCTCGCAGCCCTCGGGATCGGACTTGTCCCCTCCCCCGGTGTCGCCGGCGGTGTCCCCTCCCCCGCTGTCGCCGTCATCGACGATCGGCGCCTCGCCGTCGCAGTTGCGGTCGACACCGTCAGACTCGTCGGCCGTGCTCCCCGGGTAGATCTCCGCGTCGGCGTCGTTGCAGTCGGTCTCGACGGGCTCGCCGTCGCCGTCGGCGTCGAAATCGTCGTTGCCGAGGCAGTCGCTATCGACCCCGTCGTACCAGAGGTCGATGGCACCCGGGTAGGCGTCGTCGTCGTCGTCGTCGCAGTCTTCATCCACGGTGTAGCCGTCGCCGTCCATGTCGTAGTCGTCGTCGCCCGCGCAGTCCTGGTCGATACCGTCGTAATAGGTCTCGTCGGCACCGGGGTAGATCGTGGCGTCGGTGGGCTCGCAGTCCTCGGCGTCCTCGCTGCCGTCACTATCGGTGTCGGTGCCCGCCCAGTCCGCCACGACCGCGTCGACGCCCACGGTGCCGGAGCCGGCGAGCGTGAGCAGACCGAGGTAGCCATTTGGCGTCGTGACGGGGCAATCGGTGAACGATCCGTACTGGAAAAGCCCGTCGTGGTACACCTCGATCTCCGTGCCGACGAGGGAGATCGCGAGCGTGGAGCTCGAAGCCGCCGGGAGCGGGCCGTCGTGCTGGATCTCCTCGCCGTCCTCGGAGTCGGCCAGGTAGGTGTCGCCCTCGCCAAACAGCACGGCGCACCAGCCGCCTGCGTCGTCCATGGCGTACACGAAGCCGACGGTGCCCTGGTTGTCGATCGTCAGGGCGATCTCCATGCTGGTGACGCCCACGCGGGCGGGCACGTCGATCACGAGGTCGGGGCCGACCTCCGCGCCCTGTCCGTAGAGCACGCCGTCGCTGATCGCCCAGCTCCCGTCGACCTCGGTCCATGCCGACAGGTCGCCGTCCTCGAAGTCGGCAGACAGTTCCTCGTAGGCGAGCGCGCGCGGCGACGCGAGCAACATCAGGCAGTGGGCAAACATCCGGTCTCCGTGGGCGTCCACCGCCAGCATACGGCCCTGGCCGCTCGCCGGGAAGTCCCCTCCCCGCGTTGACGGGTCACGGCCCCCGGCGTACCCTGCCAACCTCCCCCGCCGACGCATGCTGATCCTGTCTCTAGCGCACGCTGCCAGCATCACGGAGCTCCCCCCCTTCCTCCGGGGCGACGTCGTGATCGGCTACCAATACGACCGGTTGGCCGGCTCCTTGTCGGAGCACGGGCTCAGCGCCGACGACGACGTGGAGGTCGGCCAACGCGCCGTCCAGTCGCACGACATGAACTACGGGCTCGCCTTCTCGGTCGCGCCCGGGGCTGCGCTCACCGTCACGATCCCCCACACGATCTACAAGTCGGTGGGCGTGTCGGAGTGGAGCCAGATGGTGTACGACCCGGCCACGGAAACGGGCACCTACCTCGGCACCGCCACCGAGGCCGACGCGGTGGTGAGCGAGGGCAGCGGCGTGCAGGGCGTCTGGATTGGCGCCAAGGGCACCCCCTTCGCCGAGGCCTTCGCCGGCCGGCGCAACCGGGCCACGTGGATGGTAGAAGGCGCGTTGCGCACGCCCTCGGCGAACAGCAACTGGTACACGATCACCGAGCCCGGCCCCATCGACGGCGCCATTGGCGAGCGCGGCGCCGGTGAGGGCGGCCTCGCTCTTCATGTCGGGACGGCGGCCTCGACCACGTTCGGGCGCTCCGAGCCCTACGTGGCCCTGTCCTGGACCGACACCCTCGCCACCGAGATCACGATCACCGGCGATGATGGCGCGGTCATCGATGGCTCGGCCAAGGTCGACCCCGGCGGCGTGTTCGACGCGCGCTTCGGCACCGAGCTGGTCGCGGGCGTGAACGAGGCCTCCGGCGCGCGCACGGCCTTCGACCTGCACCTGCGCGGTCGCTACACCGGCGCCTCCAAGCTCCCGACGGGCACCGAACTGCCCGCCGTGCTCGTGCCCGAGGCGGGCATCGTTCAGCAGGCGGAGTCGATGGAGATGGGTGCGGGGCTCGCGCTCAACCTGCGCTTCTTCAAGTACATGGAGCTCGACATCTACGGCGACGGCCTCTACCGCCTGCCCCAGCGCATCGAGCACCCCTACCCGGTGTACACCGGCGGCGACACCGTGCACGTGATCACCGGGGCCAACGTCGTGATTCGGGTGCGGTAGACGGCAGGTTGGCAGCGTGAGGATCCCGCGAAGCGCTACCCGTCGAAGGCGTTGTCGATCCAGCGGACCATGCCGTCGTGATCCACCATCGCAACGAGAAACGCGCACTCGCGACGTGGTTCCCCGTGCACGGCGAGCCAGGCGCGCGCGGCTTGCCGCAGCAGACGCTGTTTCGGGAAGGCCACCGCGTCGTCGCCGAGAGGGTCGGTAGCGTCGCGGAGCTTCACCTCGACGAAACGCGTCGCTCCGTCGCGAGTGACGACGATGTCGAGTTCCCCTCCCCCACCGCGCCAGTTTCGCGCCCACTCCGTCCAGCCCGCGTCAACCAGCGCGCGGGCGACATGGTCCTCGGCCTCTTTGCCGGTCAAGACGATTGACTCGAGCGCCCGGCCGGTCGATCCCGGTCCTGGGCCTAGTTGAGGCTCGTTTCCTTGAGGCGCGCGGACTTGCCGGAGCGCTGGCGGAGGTAGAAGAGCTTCGCGCGCCGCACGTCGTGACGCACCTTGACTTCGATGCGCTCGATGGTGGGGGCGTACACCGGGAAGATGCGCTCGACGCCCACGCCGAAGCTGGTCTTGCGGACGGTGAAGGTGGTGCGCGGGCCGCCCTGGCGGATCGCGATGACGGTGCCCTCGAAGACCTGCACGCGGCTCTTCTCGCCGTCGGTGATCTTCACGTGCACGCGAACTTCGTCGCCCACGGCGGCTTCGAACTTCTTGTCGGCGAGGGCCTCGCGCTCGAGGGTAGCAAGGGTGTTCATGGGGGTATCCGGAAAGCAGCGCCGTCTATGCGATAGCGTCGGTGTCGTCAAGAGTTGGGCGCACGGCGAGGCGGCGGCTCCCCTTCCCTTGCGAGGACCACCGGTCGCTGGCCCGGGGCCACCACGCCCACCACCTCGCGCCCGTCCATCAACACCATGGCACCGCTACCGGTCAGCGGCGGCGACGTGCCGCCGGTGAGCAGGCGGCGCAGCTCAATGGGAGAAAGCGTCAGTTTCTGCAGGTGACCGAGGGCCGTCGATGCGGGGATCATCCAGGGCTGCAGCCCAGAAACCACGTCGGCGCGCTCCCGCCAGGCCACTCGGTCGTCGCCGCGCTGAGGGCGGAGCACGCGGACCCACTCAGGCGAACCGGCCACCACCGAGCTGAGGCGCGACATTGAAACGGCGGCCTCCAGCGTGAAGGGCCCGCTCGCCTCGCGTCGTAAGTCGCCCAGATGCGCCACGGTGCCGAGCGCCACCCCGATCTCCTCGGCAATCACGCGCGCGTAGGTGCCGCGACTACACCGAATTCGCACGCGGATAGTCGCCGCCTCGTGCCCAAGCAGCTCCATCGCGTGGAGCGTGATCTTTCGCGCCTTGGCCTCGACCTCCTGCCCGGCCCGGGCGTAGTCGTAGAGCGGTCGCCCCGCGATCTTGACCGCCGAGTAGCGAGGCGGGGTCTGCTCACGCTCGCCCACCATGTCCGCGAGCACGGCTTCCACCCGCTCCCGTTTGACGGTCGGCACCGGCGCCTCGGCCACCACGCGGCCGGTAGGGTCGCCGGTGTCGGTCTGGCTGCCGAGCACCACGGTGGCGTCGTACACCTTCTCGCGCTCGTCCAGGAACGCGATGAGCCGGGTGGCGCCGCCCAGGGCGAGCGGGAGGACCCCGGTGGCGAAGGGGTCGAGGGTGCCGGTGTGACCCACCTTCTTCAGGCCGGTGACGTTGCGGACGATCGCGACAACGTCGTGCGAGGTGACCCCCGGCGGCTTGTCGACGACGAGGAAGCCGTCGCTGATCATTCTTCGGGCAGCCGCTCGCGCGCGAGGCGAGCGAAGAGGTCGTCCATGTGGGCAGCGTACTCCACGTTGGTGTCGAGCTCGAAGCGGAGCTCCGGCGCGTGCCGGATCCCAAGAGCTCGGCCCACGGGGCCGCGAATCTGCGGGGCGACCGCCTTGAGGCCCTCGGCGATCTGGACGCGATCACCGATACCGCCGAAGGGCAACCACTTGATGCGGGCGACCGAGAGGTCGTCGTTGACCGCCACGGAGACGATGCTGATCATCCCCACGCGAGGGTCGGAAACCCCGCGCTGGAGCAAGGCGGTGACCTCCTCCTGGACGCGGACGGCGATTCGATCGGCACGGCGAGCTGACATCGGCCGCGCGCTATCCGCGCCGCTGGCTCTCCTGCAACTCGGCGACCTGCGCTTCGAGTTCCGCGATGCGATGCCGCTGTTCCTCGAGCTGGCGCCGGAGGTGGCGCACCAGCGTCGTGCCGCGGCCCAGCATGTCGGCCTCGTCGAGCTCAGCGGCGGCTGCGGCGGGGGCCTCAGCGCCGCCGCGACGGGGGCGTGGCGGCCTCCCCGTGGGTGCGGGCGGGGCACCGGGCTGGTCGAAGACACCGTTGCCCCTGGGCTGCGGCACGGGCGGCGCGACGGCGGCGACTTCTTCTGCGGCCTCCTCGGGCTCCGGAAGCGCAAGGTCCTCGACAGCGGGCAGCACCTCGCGGGCGAAACTCATGTCCACCGAGGTGATCGCATCGCCCACCGCGCGGTGGATGCTCACGTGCTCGGTGGACTTTCGATGGGATGGCAGGTCGACGGAGAACGCCGCCTCCTCGTCCTCGTCGGTAAAGCCGGCGAAGGCGGCCACAGTGGGGCTCGGCAGGGCGGCGGGCGCTGGCGCTGCCGGGGGCGGCGGAGCGATGGGCTCGGTGGCGAGCCGGTCCGCACTGTCGCCGAGCACGAGGGCCTCGGCGTCCTCGTTGCTTTCAGCCTCGCCGAGCGCCAGCGATTCGGCGTCCTCGCTGCCATCGGCCTCGCCCAGGGCGAGCGCTTCCGCATCCTCGCTGCCGTCCGCCTCGTCGAGGGCCAGGGTGTCGCTGTCGTCGGTATCCGGGGCGGGCGGCGGGGGTGCGTGCACCCTCGGCGCTGGAAGACCGGGCATGCGCGGGAGCGACGGCTCGGGCGCGTCGAAGGCGGCCAGGTCGGCTGTGGTCGCGGGCGGGGCGCCTCGGCGAGGAAGCTGCCGCTCCGGGAAGGCCTCGCCCTCATCGACCAGCGTGCGGCTGTTCACGAACGCGTCGTCGTTGTCGGCTCCGTCCTGCTGCCGCGCCGCACGCCCCTTTCGGCCTCCGCCCTTGGCGAAAGCGACCTCGTGGGTGTCGGGCGCCAGGACCCTCGGTGGTTCGCTCTTGACCAGTGGCGGGTCGACGGGCACGACGGGCGGGATCTCGGTGACCTCGCCGTTTGTCCTGGCATCAGTGAGCGACGGGCGACGGGCGGCGGGCACGGGCCCGGTGATCGAGTCGAGCGCACTGTCGGGGTCTTCGTCTTCCTCCGAGCGGAGCGTGAGACTGTCGAGTTCCTGGCGCAGCTCATTGAGCGAGGGGCGTCGCGACTTTGGCTTCGGCGCCACGGTGGGCGCTCCAGTGGGGGCCACGGCGAGAAGGAGGTACCGGAACCCGCCCTCGCTCACCACCTCCAATTCGTGCCAACGATCCACCTCAACGCGCTCGAGCGCAGCGTCGTCGAGCCGCGACAGCTGGTGCCCCTGTCGCGCGCGGCCGCCGTCCCACACGAGGATGAACCGCGTGGTGCGGAGCTGCTGCATCGACAGCCGCTCTTCCAGGCCGATCTGGCGCGCGGGTGGGTCGATCAAGACGCCCGGCCGCGAGACGCGAAGGATTCCCTTGCCCTCGTGCACCTCGAAGCGCAGCGCAAAAGGGTTCTCGTTCACGCCGAGGCGTCGCAACCATAGGCGAAACTTGGGGGGCTGGGCCTGGGATTCAGCGGGCGGCATCAGCGGCGCGCAAGTGTATCGCGCCCCGCCGCGCGGGTGTGACCACGGTCAATCGGCCGTTGCCACGGCGCCCTGTCGTCACTACGATGGCGAGCAACACGGGAGTTCGTCCATGGGGGTCGCGCGAAACTTGATCAAGGGCCTGAAGGACAAGGTCCTCGACCGCTGGGGCGAGAAGATCGTCACCAACCTCGGCGACACCTCCTCCGACGCGCCCAACAAGTTCTCCGAGCCCAAGCGCAACCTCTACGAGGAGATGGAGAAAGAGGGCAAGATCGAGAAGAAACCCGGCGGCGACCGCTAGCGCAAGGACGCGCAGTAGCTCGACGTGTTGTCGAAGTAGTCGTGCATCGCGTCGAGGATGGTGTTGGTGATGAGTGGGTCGTCCTGGTCGGAGTCCGCCGTCACGCCGAACTGCCGCCACATGCCGTACACGTGCACCACCCCCTCGTTCGACGGGTAGAAGACCTCGATCTGGTAGTCCTGCTCGAAGTGCATCTCCTCTTCCTGGCAGTCCGCCGGGTTCGGTGCCCAGGTACGGGTCGCGTAGGCGGGCGTGTCCCACTCGCCCTCGATGCGCTGCACGCCGCCGTGGATGGACGTGGTGTATCCGCCGAACAGCGGGATGGTCACCGAGTAGGTGGTATCCCAGTACAGAACCGGCGTTTCTCCTGAGAAGTACGCCTCGTCGTCGGTGGTGTAGCTGCGCTCGTAGGCGGTGTAGTTGTCGGGGTACACCTCCTCCTGGTGGAGGTTGGTCAGCGCCTTCTCCAACTCGCCGTCGGAGCAGGCCAGCACGTCGACCACGTAGAAGCCGGTGGCCTTGCTCGGGTCGGCGTCCCACCCCACGTCGACCAGCGCCGCCTCGTCGTCAGTGATGTCGGTGAAGGTGCCCTGGAGCGGGAACTCCTCTGGATCGAAGGTGCTCGATACGGCGACGGTGGCCTCGGCCATCGCGGTGAAGTCCTCGCTCGCGTAGTGCTGCCAGGCGAGGTGCATGAACTCGTCGAGGGTGGGCGGGGCGGGCGTGTCTTCCACGCAGGCGAAGAGGAGGGTCAACATCGGCGCGACGTTAGCATCGAGCGCATGTTGATGCTCGCTGCGCTCGCCTTCGCGGGGACGGTTCGTCCCGATGGTGCCCCTTCTGCGACTCCGGTCGCGACCGACTCCGTGCTCGCGCAGGTCGACTGGTCGCAGGCCGGCGGAGAGACCGTCGAGTTCTTGTCGCGACTACTCCAGGCGAAGTCGACCAACCCGCCGGGGAACGAGACGCTCGCCATCAGCGTTGTCGCCGAGAAGCTTCGCGCCGAGGGCATCGACAGCGAGGTGATCGAGTTCGCCCCTGGGCGTGCTTCCCTCGTGGCCCGGCTCGAAGGCGCGGGGTCCGACAAGCCGCTTTGCCTCCTGAGCCACGTGGACGTGGTACCCGCCGAGGCCGAGCGCTGGAGCGTCGACCCCTATTCGGGCGTGGTGAAGGACGGGTTCGTCTGGGGACGAGGCGCGCTCGACATGAAAGGCATGACGGCGGTCGAGGTCATGACGCTGGTGACGCTGAAGCGCCTCGGTACGCCACTGAGTCGCGACGTCGTCCTACTTGCAGTCGCCGACGAGGAAGTTGACGGGCGTGGCATCGACGCGGTGATCGCGCAGTGGGACGAGATCGGCTGCTCGCACGTGGTCAACGAGGGAGGGCTCGGCCTCGAGAACCTCATCTTCGACGGCCAGACCTTTCACGCGATCTCGGTGGCCGAGAAGGGCGCCGTCTGGCTCAAGATGATCGCCAGCGGGGCGCCCGGGCACGGCAGCACGCCGGTCCCCGGGCGGGCACCTGAACACCTCGCTCTGGCCTTGCAGAAGCTCGCTGAGCGCAAGGACGTGGTGGTGTGGAGCGACGCGCACCTCGAGACCTTCCGCCGCGCCGGTCGCGGAGGCGGCGGCATGAAGGGGATGATCCTCTCCTCCCCTGCCCTCACCAAGTTGCTCGCGAAGAACTCGTTGTTGTCGATGCCGCCGATGCGCGCCACGCTCACAAACACCGTGAACGTCACCGGTTTTTTCGGCGGCGAGCAGCCCAACGTGGTGCCGAGCGAGGTGGGCGCGATCCTCGATTGCCGCATCTTGCCGGGCTTCATGCCGGAAGACATCGTGCGCGAGCTCATCGCGCTGGTGGACGACCCCGCGGTGCGCTTCGAGATCCTCAGCGCCTCGACCGGGAACGAGAGCCCCTGGGACGATCCTTTCTTCGACGCGCTCGCCCGGCGTGCGGTCGAGGGCGAGGACGGCGCGGTGGCGGGCCCGGTGCGGAGCCCCGGCTACACCGACAGCATGGCTCTCCGCCCGCTCGGGGCGCGCGCCTACGGCTACGTGCCCTTCGTCATCGACGGCGAGCTGCTCGGCACCATGCACGGCGACGACGAGCGCGTGCCGGTAGCGGAGGTGCACGCGGGCTTGCGTCGCCTCGCCGCGGCAGTGCTCGACGTGAGCCTCGCGAGGCCCGAGGGCCCGATGGGGTCGCCCCGGCCCGCTGCGCCTCGGTAGCTTGGCGCCTCGCTAGGCCTCGGGCTCGCTGGGCGCGGAGTACACGCCGATGATCACGCGGGCCGGGCGGATGAGCTTGCTGCCTGCGCGGTAGCCCTTGGAGAACACGTTGAGGACGATGTTGTCTTGCGAGGCGTCGGCGACGGGCATCGAGTGGATGGCCTCGTGCAGGTTCGCGTCGAAGCGCTCGCCTGCCTGACCCACCTCCACCATGCCGAGCCCGCGCAGCGCGTGCATGAACTGGTCGTACACCATGTGCAGGCCCTCGGCGGCCTCGGGCGCCGCGTCCTTCACGGGAGCGATGCTGCGCTGCAGGTTCTCCACGGGCTCGAAGACCGCGGCCACGACCTCCGCCCGTCGAATCTCCTCGCGCACCGCCGCGTTGCGCTCTAGGCGCTGCTTGGTGGACTCGATCTCGTCTTTCGCCTGCTTGTAGGCGCTGCTCACTTGCCGGAGGCGCGCCTCCATGTCGGCGAGTTGGGCGCGGAGCTCCTCCTCGACGGTGGGATCGGCCAGCCCCACGCCCCCCGCGGATTCATCCTCGCCGTCGTTTCTCGTCACGCCCTGTGCATCGCGGCTCATCCAGATCGCCTCTCTCGCGGCCGGGAGGATAAGCGCCGGGCCGCCTGTGTCAAGCCGAGGATTGGAGTGGAACGCCAGAACCGACTGTTGACGATTCTCGCCGTTATTTTGCTCGTTCTCGTGGCGGTGCTCGTGCTCGCGCCGCCCGAGGAAGAGGGCGACGTAGCGGCCGACGACGATGCCCCCCCGCAGTCCAAGCTCTTCGACTACAAGCGCGACGAGATCAGCGTCGTCACGCTCGACGGCCCGGGCGGTGAGATTCGCTTCGAGAAGGGCATGGAGGGCTGGCGGATGACCAAGCCCCGGGAAACCGCCATCGACGAGACGAAGCTCACCGCCATCCTCGATCGCTTCGAGACGCTCAAGCTCGAGGACCGCACGCTCGACGGCAAGCCCGAGGACTACGGCCTCGACGCCGAGCGCCGCGTCGACCTGCGGATGGAGAAGCCCGACGGCACCGTGTTCTCCGTGATCGTCGGCAAGGACACGGCGGTGGGCTACCGCACCTACGCGGCGAAGGCCGACGGCGCGCCGGCACAGTTGCTGTCGAGCAAAGTGTCGGACCTCGTGCAGAAGGCGCCCGACGACTTCCGGAGCAAGCGCCTCGTCGACTTCTCGCCCACGAGCGCGCGTCGCATCCGCATCGTCGATGGCAGCGCCGAGCTGGTGCTGCGGAAGGACGAGCATGGCTGGTGGATGGGCGACGGCGGTCCGCGTGCGAGCGGCGACAAGGTCGGCGACTGGATCGCGGCGCTAGCCGGCGCCCAGGCCGAGGCCTTCCTGGATGGCCGCGCGCCGAGCGAGCTCGGCCTCGACAGCCCTGCAGCCGTGCTGTCCGTGGAAGACGACGGTGGCACCCACACCCTCAAGCTGAGCGCTCGGGACATCGACGGCGCCTACGCGCTCGCGGGCGACGTGCCGGTGCGCGTGTCGGTGAGCGACCTCGACAAGCTCCTGGTAACGACGGGCTACCTCGCCACCACCGTTCTGGAGGTGCAGACCTGGATGGCGCAGTCGGTGGAGGTGAAGCTCGGCGACAAGAGCCTCGTGGCCAGCCGCAAGGAAGGGCAGTGGGTCGACGCCGCCGGCAAGCCGGCCGAGAAGGTGGACGACGTGCTGGAGGCCATCGCCCAGGCCAGCGCCGACCGCAGCGGCTCGCTCGCCTACACGGGCAGTTGGGGACGGATCGCGGTGGGCCTGGGCGGGGACAAGGGCGAGGTCGTCAGCATTGGCGACGCCCTGCCCGGTGGCGGGCGGGTGGCCCGTGACGAGGCCGGCGGCCCCCCCTTCCGCATCGACGACGACACGCTCGGCGCCATCGCCGCCTCGCTCTAGGCGGCCGTCGCTGCGGGGCGGTCGCTACTGTCGCGGCGGCGAGTCGGTGTCGCGAGGGAGGATCTCGGGCGACACGAGGCGCACGTCGCGGAAGCGACCTTCGCGGAGTCCCAGTGCGATGGCGCGTCGCGCGCGCCGCTCCCCCCAGGCCCCCGTCCCGAGCGCGATCGGCAAGAGGAAGAGCGCGTTCGGATCGACGAGGGAAAGCGCGCCGCCGAGGATCGCGCTGCTCACCGCGAATCCGCGCAGGAACCAGAACCAGCCCACCGCCGCGACCAGCCGCTTGCTCCCACGCACTGCGAACCACTCGGTGTCGGTGGCCTCGCGGCGTGCCTCACGGGCGAGCGCCGTCGCCGCCCGCAGTTGGCCTCGCGACAGGGCGAGGATCGCCCGGAGCAGGGACAGCGCCGAGCTGCGCATGCGGGGTCGCGACAGCACGGCGTCGACCAGGCCCCCTTGGTCCTGCGCGAGGAGCGCCACCGCGAGGAGGTAGCCAGAGAGCGCGTCGTTGGGCCGTTGGAGCGCGGCGTAGCGCGCGGCAAACTCGGCCCGTTGGGGCTCTGAGGCGAGCAATCCGGCCACCGCCACCGCGTTTCCGACCCCGAGACGCTCCGGCGAGCGCTCGAACTCGGCCTCTAACAGCCCCAGCGCGGCCCCCGCCCGGCCCTCGACCAGCGCGGCGAGACCAGCGCGCATTCCATCCGCGTCGACCATCTCGGCCGCGTCGCCCGCGTCTTGCCCGATCACCCCCGTGGGGCCCGGCCAGGCCTCTGTTCCCGCCAGCACCAGAGCGAGATCCGGCGACAAGTAGGCCAGGTAGAGGTGCTCCGCCCCCGGCTCGTGGGTGGCGGCGCGTAGGCGCGCGAGGTCCCGCTCGAGCGCTGCGCGTGAACGGGAAGCGTCTCGCCCGTCGAGCCGGTAGGCGTAGAGCAAACAACCACGAGGCGCGACACCTCCCCGCACCCAGAAACACTCGCCTGCGCCCTTCTCGACGAAGGCGAGGTCGATAGCGGCCGCGCCGAGTCCCGCGTGGGCCAGCGCCCGGCGCAGGAAAGCGGCGATGTCGGCGGCCAATGGCGTCTGCAGGAGCGCGCTTCGCGAGCTGTCACCGAGCTCACCGAGGCCGGAATGTTCCAGGTAACTCCGACGAAGTTGATCGATCCGCCGACCGCAGTGCGCGATCTCGGCGTCGACCGTCTCGGGGTCCTCGTAGCGAGAGGGGGCGGTCGCGATGCGACGATGGTACAGCCGCACCGCCTCGTCGAAAGTGTACCGGCGCACGAGGTTGTCGCGACCGACGATCTCCACGGGGAACTCGACGGTCTGCGAGTAGTCTTTCCTCTGGTATCGGCGCAGGCGGGGCGACCGGTCCACAGAAACCTCAGCGTGAAAGATACCACCGGGCAGCGAGGAGCGCGCCGGCCAGCGCGATCACCGCGAAGGTACCGCGCTCGCTGCGGAACGCCTCGCGGGCGCTCCACCGTCCCCCCGAGGGGGCCGTGCGGGGTAGCCATCGCGACACGCGGGTGCAATAGTCCGCGTAGGGCGCTCCGATCTGCGCGAGCAAATTCGACTCCTCCCAGCGGACGATGAAGGCGTAGTGCAGGCCGATGGCGGGCACGAGGACGAGCGCGGCGGGCCATGCGAAACCGCCGACCGCCGCCCACAAGAAGGTGTTTCCCACGTAGAGTGGGTTGCGCAGCATCGCGTAGGGCCCGGAGTCGACCAGCGACCCCACTTCGGCACCCCGGGTGCGACTGCGGCGGCCGATGTGACCCACGGCCCACAGGCGAATCCCCTCGCCCACTAGCAGGCAAGCAAGCGCCGGCCAGCGAAACGCGGGCTCCGGGATCAGGGCCCCGAGCGCCAGCGGCACCGGCATCCAACCGCGGTGGCGGAACAAGGCCCCGCCCACGGCCACGGCACCGGGCAACGTCTAGAGCTGGCCCTGGGCCACGCGCGCGCGGATGGCCTCGTGCACCTTGTCGTAGTCCTCCACGCCGCCGGGTCCGATGGATGACTGCCAGCTCACGTCGGCGGCGACCGCAGCGTTGAAGCTCTCCTTTGCCGCCACGGCGTCGCCACAGGCCTGGCATGCTACCGCCCGCACGAGATGCAGGGCCGCCGTCACGTCGGCACGAACGCCCTCGAGCGCGAGACCGCGGTCGGCGAAGCCGGCCGCCTCTGGCCAGTCCTGGCGTCGTAAGGCGAGCTCGGCGAGACGGACCAGCGCGACGGGTTGGCTCGCGTCGAAGGCCAGGCTCTTCTCGTAGTGCTGGCCCGCCTTGTCCGGCATCTTCATGTGCTGGTCGAGAACCAAGCCCTTGGCCAGATAGCTCCCGGTCACGTCGCTCGGCTCGTGCGTGTGGTAGATGATGTTGTTGTAGACATTGAGCAGGTTGCTCCAGTCTCCCTGCGACGCCATCACCAGCGCGAGGCCCTTGAGCGCCTCCACGTCGTTGTTGCGCAACTCGATGGCCTTGGAGATGCGCTTGCGCGCGCGATCGAGGTGACCGAGGTGGAACTCGGTGATGCCGAGGCGCGCGTAGGTGCGGGCGAGCGTCTCGGTGTTGCCCATGCCGCCGGTGAGTTGCATCACCTGCTTGAGCACCTTCTCCGCCGCGCCCCAGTCCTTCGCCGCCATGTGCAGCGGCGCAACCGCGTCGAGCGAGGGCAAGTGGGTGGGGTTGAGCTCCAGCGCCCGGCTGTAGCGCTGGATGGCGCCCACCGGATCGCCGGAGCGCCGAAGCGCCTCGCCGAAGCGGAAGAAGAACGTCGCGCCCTCGATCGCCTCGTCGAGGTCGTCGTGGTCGCGCGCGATCTCCGTGGGCTCCATCCGGCGAAACAACTCTGCCGCGGCGGCGAAGTCGCCGGCTTCGAATGCAAAGTCTGCCCGGAAGCCGAGGGCGTCGGCGTGATCGGGGACGATGGCGAGCAGGTCGTCGTAGATCGCGGCGGCGGCGGCCTTGTCGTGCATCACATCAACGCGAATCCGCGCGGCGCGCGCGAGCGCATCGGCCTTCTCCGCGGGCGAACCCGCGACCTTGGCGCGTCGCACGAGCAGCTCCACCAGCCGGGGGTTGTCGCCCCGGCCCGCGAGCAGCCGCTCCATGCCCGCGAAGGCGGCCGAATCGGCGTTGGGCCCGGTCGTGGCCTTCTCGTAGAAGCCGAGCGCATCGTCTTCGCGACGCAGGTGCTGCGCGCAGGCGTCGCCGAGACGGCGCAAGAGCGCTGTGCGATCCTTGCCTTCGGTGAACGCAAGGTAGGCGCGACCGTGGTCGACGAAGCCAGACCAGTCACCCACGGCTTCGGTGAGCGTGGACAGGTGCGCGAGGGCGTCCTTGTCGTTGGCCGCGAGATCGAGCACCTTCCGCCAGGCGTCGATCGCCACCCCGCGGTCGCCCAGCCTCTCTTCCCACGTGCGCGCGATCTCCGCGAACTTGTCGGTCTTGGCGCGTCCGGTGCACAGCGCCGCTTCCTGCGCCAGCACCCCCACCACCGCCTGCCAGTCGGCGGCGGCGGCTGCGAGCCTGCGAAGACCGCCCAGGGCCTCGATGTCGTCGGGGACGTGGTCGAGCGCGCGCGCGAGCGCGTTGCGAGCGCCCTCGGTGTCGCCGGCCCGCTCGAGGAGCTCGGCACGACGGCGCTGCACCCGCGCCGCGTCGGCCGGCGTGGTGGACTTCTTCGCAAGCTCCTCGAGGTACTGTCCCGCGAGGGCCTGCTCGCCGCGCGCGGCGGCGATACGCGCGAGGGCTTCGAGCACCTCGGTGTCGCCGGGTCGCGACGCATGCAGCTCGCGGTAGGTCGTCCACGCCTCGTCGCTCTCGGCGAGCTTCTCGGCTAGCACCCAGCGAACACGCCCGGCGAGCTTGTCAGCAAGCTCACCGCTCGCGTCCGCGAGGCGTTCACGGAGGGCGGCGAGGAGACCTTGCCAATCCCCCAGACCTTCGAGGCCGCGCTCGATGCGCAGCTTCCAGGCCAGGGGGATCGGCGAGACTGCTTCCTGGAGCCGCCACTCGGCGACGGCACCGGCGAGATCACCGGCTTCCTCGAGCGCGTCGCCGAGCGCGACGGTATTGCCCAGGAGGCCGTAGGCTCGGCGGAGACCGTCGGCGTCCCTCGCCCGCACCAGCGCGGCGCGGAGCCCGTCGAGCGCCCGCCCCGCGTGGGGGTCGGCCTCGAACGCCATCCACCACGCGGCGAGCGCGGCGTCCTGGTCGCCCAGCGACTCGTGCAAGAGCGCCGCCTCGGCGGCATGTACCGAGCGAATCCCAGGGTTCAAGGCGGTGTTCGCCAGCGCGCCGTGCGCGAGCGCGCGGGCCGCGGGGTCGCGGGCGACCTTCAGCAACGACGCCGCGGCCTCGGGGCTGGTGCCGTTGTCCATGGCGCGAACGAGCAGGCGCGCCGCGCCCTCCGCGTCGCCCAGGGCGTTCTGTCGCAAGCGAGCCGCATCGAGAGACTCACCGGCCCCCGCCTCCTGGAGGGCGCGCAGCGCTTCCTCGGGGTAGCTCGTGGCCTCGGCCACGCGCGCGAGGGCCCAGAGCGGTCGCCCGGCCACGGCCGTGGCACCGAGGACCTCGGACAGGCCGCGGAGCAGGTTCTCCGAGGCGCTCCCATCGCCCGTCAACGCGTCGCTCGAGAGCTCCGCCACACGCACGAAGCAGCGCACGCGCTCCGCCTCGTCGCGGGTGACGGCGGCACGCTTGAGGAACAGCTCGACGAGGGACTCGGGCTCGCCCGCAGACCAGGCCATGCGCTCGGAGATGGCGACGGCGCCAGGGTGGGCGGCGTCTTCGCGAAGCACTTCCCTCGCGAGTTGGCTCGGGTCGGCATCAGGCAGCCGCTGGGCGGCCTCGGC
Source organism: Pseudomonadota bacterium (assembly GCA_005778355.1). Taxonomy (GTDB): domain Bacteria; phylum Myxococcota_A; class UBA796; order UBA796; family SXON01; genus SXON01. The sequence continues at coordinate 72,160 of SXON01000017.1, forward strand.
GGCGGCGTAGAGGCGCCAGTGACGCCGGGCCACGTCTTCACTCATCTCGGCCTGGCCACGCTCCAGGCGGTGGTACTGCGACCAGTCGCCCTGCCGCGCCGCCAGTTCCTTGTTCAAGAGCACGGCCGGCAGGAAGCCGGGCGACACCTCGAGGCACTTCTGCAAGCAGGACACGGCCCCGCTCAGGTCGTCGGTGCGGTCGGCGAGCACGCGGGCGGCGCGGTACGCCAGGCTCACCGCCTCGTTGCTGTCACGCGTGGCGATTGCCGCGCCGCGCAAGACGCGAGCCAACTCGGCCCAGTTGCCCTTGGCTTCCATGGCTCGGGTGTAGGCGTCGAGGCTCGGCGCGAAGTCGGGCTGCGACGAGAGCGCGAGGAGGTACTGCTCGAGGCCGCGGGGTTCCTGGCCGAGGCGGAACTCGTACACCGCACCCGCGCGGTGCCGCTGGAGAGCAACCGCGGCGGGCTCCTCGGCCAGGATGGCGCGCTGCTCGTAGATCGCGGCGAGCTCGGCCCAGGCGGACAGGCGCGTGTACACGCGCTCGAGGCCCTCGAGCGCCGGCAAGTAGCCGGGCGCAACGTCGAGCACGCGCTCATAGTGCTTGCGCGCGGTGGCCTGGTCGCCAAGGGGACCCTCGCAAGTTTCGCCCATGCGGTAGAGCACGGTGACCATGAGGCCCGGGTCGGTCAGTCGCGACAGCCGCGTCTCGAGGAAGCCGACCAGCTCCGACCACGCGCCCCGCGCCTGGAGCACGCGCAGCACGCTCTCTGCGGCGGGCGCTGCGGCGGGGTCGTCGCTCGCAGCGCGGAAACAAGCGAGCGCCTCGTCGGTGCGACTGAGTCGCGACTCGAGCACGAGGCCGCGGCGGTACTCGAGGAAGCTGCGCGCCTCCGCGGGGGCGTGGCCGATCTCCTCGGCCATCGAGGCGGCGAGTTCGTCCCAGGCCTGCGCCTCCTCGCACCATGCGTGGTACTCGTGCCGCACGTCCGCGGCCTCGGGTGCCGCGCCGACTGCGGCGCGGTAGCACGCTCCGGCCCCCTTCTCGTCGAGCAACTGCACGCGATGCAGGCGCCCCGCTCGCGCCAGCCACCAGGCCGCGTCCGCACCCTTGGCCTGTGTGGCGAGCCGGGTGCCCTCGTCGCGGTAGAGCTGGGCCAGCGGCGCCCAGGCGCCCTGCGACTTGTAGCGCCGTTCGAGGGCGAGGAAGACCGCTCCGTTCTCGCCGTCGGCGGCCCGCGCCTCCTCGGTGGCCACGATCGCGTCGGCCACGCGACCGAGTTTTCGCTCGAGGATGTCGGCCCGCTCGAGGTGCACCTGGGCGGCCACGCTGGCCACCTGCAGGCGCGCGAGACCATCCAATGCGGCCAGCTCGATGTCGGGGTCGGCCGCGGCACGACCCAGCTCACGTAGGACGACGAGAAGCCCCGGCTCCTCTGGGTACTTCGCACGGTTCTTGGCCAACTCGGCCCGTGCGAGCGCCTCCTGACCGAGCTGGTCGCGCACCACGCGTGCCGCCTGGACCATCGCCTCGGCGGCGGCGGGGCCCGTCGTCAACTCGGCGAGCGTCTCGAAGCCGAAGCGGGCGGCGTCGCCATCGCCCACGGAGAGCGCCACGGCCACGCGGTCGCGCCACCAGGCCGGGTCGCGAGGACGAGCCGCGGTGCCGGCAGCGTCGAGGAAGGTCTTGGCGCGATCGAGGTCGACGGCACGCGTACGAGCGAGGTGGGCTGCCGCGCCGTACAGCAGGGCGGCGGTTTCGCCCGAGCTGGCGGCGGCAGCCGCGCCAAGGGTATCGACCACGTCGATCCAGGCGGTGCGCTCGTCGGCCGGCGGCGTCCACGCGAGGTGGGCGGCGGCGGCCACCTGCTCGACGGCAGCCTCCTCGGGCGTGCTCGCGACGGCGGGCACGTCGACCACCTCAGTTTCCATCGCGTCTTCGTTGGTCACGACGGGGAGGATCGACATGCCGGCAGGGAGCGACCCGGAGGCGGCGGCGGCCTCGGCCTCGGAGACGGCGACCGTCGGAGCGTCCTGGTCGGGAAGGGGCGCAGTCTCGCTCACCGGCAACGCCGCCACCTCTGGATCCGTGGCGTTGCCACTGGACTCGATGGAACTTTCGGCAGGGGGCTCGACGGCCACCTCGGCCGCCGGCTCGGGGTCGGGCTCGGGCACCACCGTGGCCGAGGAAACGGCGCTCGTGCGGGGGGCGTCGGCGGGTGCAGGGCCAGCCACCTCGGCCTCGGCGCGGGCCGGCTCGACGAGGGCGTCGGCGGCGTCTTCCTCCGCCAGGATCTCCGCCTTCGACTTGCGCTTGTACACGCGGGTGGCCTGGTCTTGCATGGCGCGGGCGGCGCGGCGCGCGTCGGCCTCGAGCTGGGCCTGGCGTGCGTCTTCCTCGCGTTGCTTCGCCTCTTCCAGCTTGCGCTTCTCGTCGGCTTTCTTGGCCTCGGCGGCGCGGGCTTCCTCGGCTTTCTTGGCCTCGGCGGCGCGGGCTTCCTCGGCCTTCTGCGCCGCGGCCTTGCTCGCGTCCTCGGCTGCGTCGGGCTCGTCGAAGCCAGCGGCAGGGGCCTCGTTGAACCAGTCGTCGAGGTCGCCGAAGCCTTGGTTCGGGTCGGTCGGGGGAGTCTTTCGCGACATCAGGCCACTCCGCGGGCAGTAGATGAGAGGGCCGCGATGTAACCGTCCCGGCGCGACGGGGGCATGTGCGCGCGTTGGCCTTTGCTAGGGCTTGGCCTTTGCTACGGTTTGATGGGTACCGCGGCGAGGATGAACTTGATGTCGCGATCATCGAAGTAGAAGCCGCCGCCGCCGTAGGCGGTCACGTAGCCGTACTTGGCGCCCATCAGGACGCTGTCGAGACCCGCCTCGAAGTACAGGTGGCGCCAGGGCAGGAATCGCATGTTGACCTGCAAGTTCGGCGTGCCGTCGAGCACTGGGTAACTACCATAGGCGAAGTCGAAAATGTCTGCTCCAACCATGAGCTTGTCGCGAAACAGGTAGTAGTCGAGGCCGAGCCCGCCTGCGTTGTCCTTCACCCCGAAGCGCAGCACCGCGTCGTTCCACCGCCGCGCGAACTGGAAACTGAAGCGGTAGCCCGGCTTGACGACCAGCTCTTCGTAGCTTGTGCCAAAGTCAGGGAACACGTGCTCTTCGCTCGAGATGCTGCCCTGCGGGTGTCCGGCCAGCTCGAACACGTACCAGTGATCCTCGGCCGGCATGAAACGTACACCCATGCCTTGTCGCGACCCTCCCGCGACGGGGTTCTCAGCGAGCAGAGGATCGCTGGGATCCGTTCCAAAGTAGAAGTCGCCGCGGTAGTACACTTCTGTCTTGATGCGCGACACGTCGCCTACGAGGTCGTTGACCTGCCCGAGGGTGTCGTTCACGGCCACGATGGTGGAGTCGTCCTTGAGCAGCTTGCCGACCGTCCCCTCCCCGGCCTGGATGCCGGCCGTGATCTTCTCCACGTTCGCCAGCGTCGCGTCGAGCTTCTCGGTGGCGGCGCGAATCTGGGCCATCTCGGCATCGACGTCGCCGCCGGTCTTGTCCACCACCTGCTTGAGCGCCTCGCTCACGTCCTTGAGGTTCTGCGCGATGATGGCGATGTCGTCGGAGTTGGTGGCCGCGATGGTGCGGAGTTGCTCCGAGAGGACGCGGATGTTCTCGATGGTGAGCCGCAGGTCTTCCCGGGTGGCCTCGTCGCCGGTGATGTCGCGCACGTCGCCGGTGATGGCCTTCACGTCGCCCGAGATCGCGTCGACCTGGCGGAGGACTTTCTCCATGTCGGGAGGCATGTCGGCCGTCTTGAGCATGTCGCCCGGTTGCATCATCTGGGTGGACGTGCCCAGGACGAGGCGCACGGACTTGTCGCCCAGCATGCCCTCGGATTTCAGGGCCACGTAGCTGTCGACCGGCACCTCCACGCTGTCGAGCACGGCGAGCGTGAGCCGCGCGCTATTGCCCACGAGCTCGAGGTGATCGACGTGCCCGACGATGACGCCCGCCACGCGGATGGGGGTGGTGGCGAAGACGCCCTCGGCCGTGGGGAACTCGGCATACAAGGTGTAGGGGTCGCCCGACTCGCCCGGCTTGTCGTCGGTGCGGATGATGCCCCAGCCCACCGCGGTGAGGACGAAAAGGGTGAGGAGGCCGACGCGCAGCTCGGTGCTGAAGCGGAACATGGACGGCGCGGAGCATAGCGCGGCGCGATACCGTGGGCGCCGTGCTGGGCCTGCTCGTCGCCGCCGTGTGTTCCTCCGTGGCGATGGCCGCCTCCTGGGATCCCGACCTTCGCTGGCAAACGCTCACCACCGAGCACTTTCGCATCACGTTTCACGGGGGCGAGGAGCGAATCGCGGTGGAGATGGCGGCCGCGGCGGAGGAGGCCTGGGCGGTCCTGGTGCCGGAGATTGGCAACGAGCCGCGTACACCCATCGACATCGTGCTGGTGGACTGGACCGACAGCGCCAACGGCATGGCGCAGATCCTCCCCAAGAACATCATCACCATCTACGTGACCCAGCCCACCGGCGAGAGCACCCTCGGGCTCTACGAGAACTGGAACGAGGCGATCGTCACTCACGAGCTGGCGCACGTGGTGCACATCGATACCGTCGAGGGCCTGCCTCGGGTGGCCCGGTGGCTCTTCGGCTCGCTCATCAGCACCCACCAGGTGGCGCCGCTCTGGACCGTGGAGGGTTTTGCGACCTTCGAGGAAACACGACACACGGTCGGCGGCCGCGGGCGCACGCCGGGCGTGGACATGATCAAGCGGGCCTCGGTGCTGGAAGATCGGTTCCCGCCGCTCGGCAACATGGACGGTTTCGTGGCTCTGCCGCCCGGGGGCAACCTCCGCTACCTCTTCGGCCAGGACTTCATGCAGTACGTGGCCGAGAGCCGTGGCATGGACAAGTGGTCGGAGTGGATTCACCGCTACGGCGCCTCCGTGCCCTTCTTCCTTCCGGCGAAGCGCACGTTCGGCGATAACTTCGTGAAGTTGTACCGCGAGTGGAAGGCGCACCTCACCGAGCGCTACGAGCTGCAGGCCGCCGCCGTCCGCGCCGAGGGCGAGACCCCCATCGAGTGGCTCTCCAACGAGGGGATCTCCTGCGGCGCGCCGGCCTGGGCACCCACGGGCGAGCGGCTCATTTTCAGTTGCAGCGACCCGCGACGCGGAAGCGCCATCTGGACCAGCGACGGCAAGACCGCGAAGATCCTGTCGAAAGGTAAGTACGCCGACGACATTAGCTGGCGCGACGACGGCAAGGCTTTCGTGTATGCGTCGATGCACGTCGACGAGTTGTACACGGTGGTCGACGACGTCTTCATGTACGACGTCGACAAGAAATCGTCGCGACAGCTGACCGATGGCAAGCGGGCCCGCGATCCAGCGCTCTCGCCGGATGGCACGCGCATCATCGCGGTGACCAACGAGCTGCAGGACAACCAGCTGGCCGAGCTCACCATCGACCAGCGGCTCTTGCCGATGACGACGGTCGCCGACGGCACGCAGTTCAGCACGCCGCGCTTCTCCCCTGACGGCAAGACCCTCGCGGTGAGCGTGCACACGGGCGGCAAGCGCGATCTCTGGCTCTACGGGACCGACGGCACCCCGATTCGCCCGCTGACGAACGACATGGCCCTCGACGTGCAGCCCGCGTGGAGCACCGACGGCCGCTGGCTCTACTTCGCCTCCGACCGGTCCGGGATCCTCAACGTCTACGCGGCCGATCTCGCCGAGGAACGCCTCTATCGGGTGACCAACGCGGTCATCGGCGCCTACGCCCCCTCCCCTCACCCCTCGGGACAGTCGCTCGCCTTCCTCAGCTACACCTCGATGGGCGCGCGCGTGGCCACGATGGCGCTGGATCCCGCTAAATTCAAGGATCTGGGCGCGCTTCCCTGGGCGGCTCGCGGCGTGCCAGGCGAGTTCGAACGGGATGGCGAGGAGCCTGAGCCTCGCGCGCTGGCGGAGGCCCGCGCGGAGCGTGCCGCGAAGAAGGCGAAGAAGGAAGGCGATTCTGCCCCCGAGAGCGCGGCGGTCGAGCCGGTACCGGGCGCACAGCCCTACAACCCGCTCCCGACGCTCTTCCCGCCTCGTTTCTGGGTGCCCGGCGCGCTTTTGACCACCACGGGCGACGACTGGGGCTTCTACCTCGCCGCTTACACAGGCGGCGTGGATGTGTTGCGCCAGTATGGCTACTCCGCCTACGCCACCTACCGCACCGACGCCGATTTCCTCGGGGGCGGCGCTTCCTTCACCGTCAACAAGTGGCGCACGGTGCTCGCGGCTTCGGGCGGCACCTACGTGACGCCATATGGCACGATGTACGCCTATAGCTCACCCCCGGCCGACGGCGGCGCGTGGATCCCGAGCATCGAACAGACGAGCATCCGCTACTGGGACCACCGCACCCGTGGCGGGATGTCCGGCTACTACCCGCTCGACGATAAATCGGGTTTCAGCTTCTCCTATCGCGGCGAGCTGCGAGAGCCGAAGGACGAACTCCCAGGCGACGTGTACTATGGCGCGCTGCCCACGCGAGGCTTCTTCTCCACGCTCACGGCGGGCTGGTCGCGCGGCTCGGGTGAGAGCTACGCGCTCTCCATCTCGCCCGAGAAAGCACGCGTTCTCGGCGCCGGCATCGAGTACACACCCTGGTGGCTCGGCAGCTGGAACTACGACGAGGAGAACGCCCCGCAGGCCTTCGACCAGTTCCAACTCACCGGCGAGTGGCGCGAGTACAGGCCTGCGCCGTGGTTGCCCAACCACGTGTTCGCGCTCAAGGCGAGCGGCGGCCTCTCCGTCGGCAGCAAGTTCCGCTACGGCAGCTTCCGGCTCGGTGGTTCTTTCTCGGAGAACGGCATCACGGTGATCCCGCAGGAGTGGCGTTCTCTCCGTGGGTTCTACACGGGTACCCGCAACGGGGAGACCTACTGGCTGGCCAGCGGGGAGTACCGCTTCCCGGTGCTCTACGTGGAGCGCGGCGTGGGCACCATCCCCTTCTTCATGCGCAACGTGTCGGGTGCGCTCGTGGTCGACGCGGGCAACGCCTGGGACGACGCGGACGAGGCGGGGATCGAGAACTCTCTCGTGGGTGTGGGCGCCGAACTACGCGCCTCGGCCATCGCTTTCTACGGAGTTCCCCTGTACGGGCGGATGGGCTACGCCTTCTCGGTGCTTGGCGACGGCATCCCGATTGGTTCGCTCGACGGGCTCTACTTCGAGGCGGGGACCTCCTTCTGACTTTGGGGCGGCCCCGCCCGGCCCTGTGTCGCGACACGGGGACCCCCGACCGCCAGGTGATCCCGGTGCCCGGGGGCTCTCACTCGGCCTTCGGCCGGGGGATCCTGTCACCCCTGGCGTCCCCATCGGCTTCGCTGCGCTCCGCGATGGGGCGCGCCAGGGGTGCCACCCCCAGACCATGACTAGGGCCCCGGGCACCTCGATCACCTCGGCTCGACCCCGCTGCTCTCGGGCCGGACGGGGCCTCGATCAGGTCGCGCGGGACAGCCGGGTGACGGCGGATTCCCTGCCCTACGACTACAGGTCCATCTCGAAGCTGCCCTCGCTGCGGCAACCGTACTCCACGATCTCCAGGGCGAAGTCGCCACTGGCGTAGTTGCCGCTCGTGTTGGCTTCGCCCGACAGGCCGAGGATCAAGGAGATGCCGAACTCGCTCATGTTGCCCGAGCAGGTGAAGTCGCGACCGGAGGAGCTGCACTCCAGCGTGAGCGGGATGCTGCCGGCGATCGTGGTCGCGATCTCGAACTCGCCGCGGCTGTCGTTAGTGCAGGTGACCGTGCCGGGGAGGTCGCTCACCATCCCCTCGGCGCCACAATCGTCCAGGCTGAAATCGAGGGAGATGCCCCAGTCACCCTCGTCGAGCGGGCAGCCGGTCGACCCGCTGCCGGTGTCCGTGTCGGTGTCGCCGCCGGTGTCGGTGTCGGTGTCGCCGGTGTCCTTGCCGGTGTCGTCGGGATTCCCGGTGTCGTCTGGCCGGCCGCCGCAGGCCTCCTCGTCGGGGTAATCGTCGCCGAGGGCGTTGAGCAGGTCGTCGCAGGCCTCGTCGCAGGCCTCGGCCTCGTCGGCATCGTCGTCCCAGCAGGAGCCGTCGGCACCGTAGCGGTCGGCCGCGTCGTCGTACTCGTCGGGCGACACCGCCGCCACGCAGTCCAAGTAGTCCTCGCAGTTGTCGGTCTGCTCGAAGGACTCGCCCTCGGTGTCGTGGGTGTCGTTGGTGTCGCCGTCGTTTTCGAAGGGATCCTTCTCCTCGTCGGCGGTGTCTTCGGTGGCGCCGGTACAAGCGAGGATCGAGAGACCAAGCACAGTAAGGACACGACGCATGGGCGCTCCGGGCAGCGCAGTATGCCCTCTGCGCGGGCGCTTGTCAGCCAGGGCGGTGTCTGAAGGATACGTTGACCCGTCAAGAGGTGACCCGTGTTGCTCGCCCTCTCCCTCGCTGTCGCCGCCGACTGGCGGGACGCCATGGCTACCGGCGACTGCAACACGGTGATCGCCAGCTTGACCGCACCAGAAGCGCCGGTGGAGTCTCTCGCGCTCGCCCGCTGTCTCGACGAGCGGGGTGACGACGGCCGCGCCATCGAGGTGGCCAGCGGTATCAGCGACAAGTCCCTGCTTCCCTACGCGAAGTTCGTGCGCGCGCGAGCCCTCCTGGACCGGGAGCGCGCCGACGAGGCGGTGACCACCCTCGACGGCGTGGCCCTGCCGGGCTCTGAGGACGAGCTGCTTCGCGGGCGGGCGCTGGTGCTCGCGGGCCGCTCCCTCGAAGCCCGGGACGGCCTCCGGGCCCTCCTCGAGGTGCAATCAGTAGCCCCGGAAGCTCGTTTCTGGCTGGCCGCAGGTGCCGACGACCGCGGCGAGAAAGACGCGGCGCTGGCCGCCTACCGCGCCGCCTGGACCAAGCACCCGATGTCGCCCTGGGCCGATCGTGCCGCCACGCAACTGGCGAAACTGGGATCCCCCGTCCCCGACTACGGCACGGTCGATGGGCGCGCGCTCGCCCTCGAACGCGCCAAGGCGCTCATCGCGCAAAAACAGGCTCCAGAGGCCATCCCCCTGCTTGATGGCATCGCCGCGAAGGACCCCTTCGACACCGAGGACGAGCGCGTTTTCCTCGCCGACGCGTTCTTCGACGGCAAGGCCTACGCGCGCTCGCGCGACCTCTACGCGGCCTTACCTTCCACCCGCAGCTCCCCGCGGCACTACTTCCAGTATGCGCTCGCGACGGCACGCGCCGGGGACTACGACGCTGCCGAGAAGCTCTACGAGGGGCTGGTCGCGGCTCACCCCTCGTCCACCCAGGCCGACGAGGCCAGCTTCAAGCCCGGCTACATGAAACACGACGCCGGGGAGCTGCAGGGCGCCATCGACGGCTTTCGCGCCTACTTGTCGAAGTATCCAAGCGGCAAGTTTGCCGGCGATGCGCGCTGGTTCATGGCCTGGGACCTCCACCGCCTCGGCAAAGAAGTCGAAGCCATCAACGAGATGGAGAAGCTCACCGGCGCCTACCCTCAGGTCGATATCGCCGTGGCCGCCCGGTACTGGCGGGCCCGACTCAAGGGCGACCGGGCCGGTCTCGAGCAGGTGGTGACCCTCTACCCGGAGACCGGCTACGCCTGGTTCGCGGCCCAGAGGCTAGGCAAGACCTACCCAAAGGTCGACATCGGCGAGACCCCTCGCCTCGCCCCCTCCTGGGTGGCGTCGCGAGCGGGCCTCTCGACGGCGATCGCGCTGGTCGACGCCGGCATGGCCGACTGGGGACGGCCCCTGCTCGCCACCCACAAGGAAGCCGCCGCTGCCAACGTCGCCACGGCGGTCCCCTTCGCGGCCCTGCTCGTGCGCGCCGAGGACTACGCGGGCGCCAAGGCGCTCGCCTGTCCCCACAAGGGCAGCCCCGGCGCGATGGTAGGTTGCCTCCCGCGGCCCCACGTCGGCACCGTCGACCAGATCGCGCGGCAGCACGGCCTGGAGCCGCTCTTGCCCTATGCCATCATGAACGCCGAGAGCGGCCTCGATCCGCGCGTCACCTCGCCGGCGGGGGCGATGGGGCTCATGCAGCTCATGCCGCGCCTCGCCGAAGACCTCGCGCGCGACCAGATCCCGGGCTTCTATCCAGAGCAGTTGTACCGCGCCGGCGTCAACGCGCGACTCGGGACGACCGAGCTCTCGCTCTTGCACTCGTCCTTCTCCCGGGCGGCTGTGCAGCCCTCGCTGCCCCTGGTGATCGCGGGGTACAACGGGGGCAAGGCGGCGGTCGAGCGCTGGCTCGGCACCTACACGACACCGCCCGAGGCCGACGAGTTCGCCGAGAACATCAGCTTCACGGAGACTCGTCGCTACGTGCGCCGGGTCCTCGGCTACCTGCAACAATATCGCCGGGCCTACGGGGATTCCTGATACGGGCGGCCCATGGCCATCCGCATCCTCCTCGGCCTCGTGGCCGGCGCCCTGCTCGGGGCCCTCGTGGCCCCCGAGGCTCCCTGGCTGATCGAGTACTTCGCACGCCCGGCGGGGCAACTTTTCATGCGGCTCCTGCTGGTCCTGGTCATGCCGCTCGCCGCGGCGGCGCTGGTGCTCGGCGTGGCGGAGCTCAAGCCTGGCTCCATCGGGCCTGTGGCCCGCCGGGCCTTCGCGCTCACCCTCGGGCTCACCGGGGCGGGCGTCGCCATCGGGCTCTTGCTCGTGACCGTGGTGCACCCCGGTCGGGGCGTAGACCGTGCCGCGCTCCCCGCGGGCGACGCGGTGGCGCCCATCACCGGCTCCCCGGTCGACACCTTCGTGCAGATGGTGCCCGACAACGTGATCGCCGCTGCCGCCAAGGGTGAGCTACTCGGCGTGTTGATCGTCGCCGTGCTCGTGGGCCTCGCGCTGCGGCGCACCGAGAACGCCGAGCCCTTCCGCGCCGTCGTGCAGGGCCTGTTCGATGTGCTCGTCCAGGGCGTGCAGATGGTCATGTGGTTGGCACCCCTCGGGGTGGCCGGGCTCACCGCCACGATGGTGGCCAAGACTGGCCTCGGTGGGCTCGCCCCGCTCGCGCGCTTCGTGGGCGTGGTGCTCGGCGCGATCCTGGTCCAGGGGCTCGTGGTGTACCCGCTGGTGCTCAAGCTCCTCGGCAAACGATCGCCCCTGTCGTTCTACCGCGCCGTGCAACCGGCGCTGGCGATGGCTTTCTCCACGGCGTCGAGCGCGGCTACATTGCCGACGACGCTGCGCGTGGCGGAGACCGAGCTGCGGCTCCGCCCCGACCTGGCGCGCTTCGTGCTGACGGTCGGCGCCTCCGCCAACCAGAACGGGACGGCACTGTTCGAGGGGGTCGCGGTGCTCTACCTGGCGCAGCTCTACGGGGTGGACCTCTCCCTCGCCCAGCAAGGATTCGTCGTGCTCGTCGCCGTGGCGGCCGGCGTGGGCACGGCCGGGGTGCCCGGCGCGTCGATGCCGGTGATCGCGGCCCTGGCCGCCTCGCTCGGGATCCCGCCCGAGAGCGTGGGCGTGCTGGTGGGCATCGATCGCTTCCTCGACATGTGTCGCACCACGCTGAACGTGGCGGGCGACCTCGTGATCGCGGCCGCCCTCGACGAACCGGGGCGTTAGACGGCCGGCGACCCGGAGTCCCGCATGCTCGAGCTGAACATCAACGGTGCGATCCACAAGGTCGAGGTCGACCCGAACACCCCCCTCTTGTGGGTGCTGCGCGACACGCTCGGCCTCAAAGGCACGCGCTACGGCTGTGCCATGGGCCTCTGCGGCGCCTGCACCGTGCATTACGACGGGATGGCCGTGCGGTCCTGCGTGCTGCCGGTGGCGGCCTGCGCCGGGGTCAAGATCGTCACCATCGAGCACCTCGATCACCCCGTCCAGGACGCGTGGATCGAGCACCAGGTGCCGCAGTGTGGCTACTGCCAGTCGGGCCAGATCATGGCCGCGGCGGCGATGCTGAACCAGAACCCGCGCCCGAGCGACGCCGACATCGACGCCAGCATGACCAACCTCTGCCGCTGCGCCACGTACCACCGCATTCGCAAGGCGATTCACGCCTGCGCCGGCAACATGGCCGTCCCCGAGCCGGCGGTCGAGGTTGCGATCGACCCGCCCGCCGCGACGCCGGGCGGAGGTGCGCAATGAGCGCCGTCAACCTGTCGCGACGCGCGATGCTCGCCTCGGCGGCTGGCCTGGTGGTCGGCTTCGCGATGCCCGGCTGCGCCCACCTGCCCGTGGTCGACGACACCATCGGACTCGGGCTGCCCCACCCCGGCGAGTCGCACGATCTGAACGCTTACGTGCGCGTGGCGCCCGATGGCACCGTCACCTTGCGCATGGGCGCCAGCGAGATGGGCCAGGGCGTGTACACCTCGCTGCCGATGATCCTCGCCGAGGAGCTCGATGCCGACTTCGCCCGCGTGCGCGTGGAGTCCGCCCCGGCCGACCGGGCCTACCAGCACCTCAACGTCGATTACCCGGGCTCCTCGCAGGTCACCGGCGGCAGCCTCTCGGTGCGCGGCTACTGGGCGGCCCTGCGCGAGGCCGGGGCTGCGGCTCGAGAGATGCTCGTGGCGGCGGCGGCCTCGCGCTGGGGCGTGTCGGCGGCTGACTGCGTCACCGGGGCGGGCACGGTGCGATCCGGCGACAAGTCAGCCACCTACGCCGAGCTCGCCGCCGAGGCGGCGCTCTTGCCGGCGCCATCGAAACCGCGGCTGAAAGACCCATCGCAGTTCAAGTTGCTTGGCACCAGCCCCCAGCGGCTGGACTTGCCCCCCAAGGTGAACGGCACGGCCGTCTTCGGGGCTGATCCGCAGCTCGACGGCATGTTGCACGCCACGATCAAGCACTGTCCTCACCACGGCGGCACCTTCGTGGCCCTCGACGACGCGGCGGCGCGGAAGGTGCCCGGCGTGGTCGACATCTTCAAGGTCGACGGCATCGAGGCCGTGGCGGTGGTGGCCGAGCATTTCTGGGCGGCCAAGAAAGGCTACGAGGCCCTGGTCGTCACCTGGGACGCCGGCCCGAGCAAGGGGCTCGACAGCGTGAAGGTGTCAGAAACCCTGCACGGTTCGCTCGACCTCGGCAGGAAGGCCTGGAAACACGGCAACGCCGTGGGCGCCACGACGATCGAGTCCACCTTCGAGGTGCCTTACCTCGACCACGCCCCCATCGAGACGCCCACCGCCCTGGCCTGGGTGCAGCCCGACCGTTGCGACATCTGGGCGCCCACGCAGGCGCAACAGTTCGTGCAGATGAACGCCGCCCCCATCGCCGGGCTGCCCGCCTCGAAGGTGTTCATTCACACAACCTTCCTCGGCGGCGGCTTCGGACGCAAGGGCTTCTGGGACTTCACCGACGCGGCGGTGCGGCTCTCGAAGCACACCGGCAAGCCAGTGAAGCTCATTTACACGCGCGAGGAGGCCTTCGCCTTTGGCTACTACCGTCCGGCCACCGTGGCGCGCTTGCGGGCCGGACTCGGTGCAGACGGGTTGATCCACGACTTCTATGCGCAGATGGCGAGTCAGAACATCGGCCAGATGCTCGTCCCCGAGTTCTTGCTCGGGCTCGAGGCCTTCATTGGCACGGTCACCGACGGCGTGATGCACCACCCCTACGGCGTCGCCAACTCGCAGGTCGACTACGCGCGGGTGGAATTGCCGATCCCGGTGGGCTGGTGGCGCTCGGTGCACGGGAGCCACAACGGCTTCATCATGGAGAGCTTCGTCGACGAGTGTGCGCTGGCGGCGAAGGCGGATCCCATCGAGTACCGTCGCAAACTGCTCGCGGACAACCCGCGCTTCCTCAACTGCTTCAACATGGCGGTCGAGGCCGCCGGTCCCCTCCCCGCCGGGCAGTCGCGTGGCGTGGCGATCTTCAAGAGCTTCGGAAGCATCGTGGCCGAGGTCGCGGACGTGAGCGTGAGCGGTGGTGGCCAGCTCAAGGTGCACCGGGTGACGGCCGCGGTCGACGCCGGGCAGATTGTTCATCCCGACACCATCAAGGCGCAGGTGGAGAGCGCGATCGGGCATGGCCTCTCGATGATGCTCGGCGAGGCGATCACGCTTGTCGATGGCGCGGTCCAGCAGTCGAACTTCCACAACTACCCGCTGATGGGCATCGCGATGATGCCCGACGTGCAGGTGGTGATCGTCCCCTCGCGCGAGGCCCCCGGCGGCATCGGCGAGGTGGGCCTGCCGCCGCTCCCGGGGGCGGTGTGCAACGCGATCTTCGCGGCCACCGGGAAGCGCATCCGTAAGCTACCGCTGGGCAACCAACTCAGTAGCTAGGGTTTCATCCAGCCCACCACGGTCCCCGCCTCCACCGCGGCGCCGTCCCCCACGGCCCAGCGATCGAGCGTGCCCGACATCGTGGCGGCCACCGGGGCGAAGGTCTTCATCACCTCGATGAGGCCGATGGTACGGCCCTGCTCAACGCGTCCCCCCACCTCCACGTAGTTGGCGTCGCGGGGCGAGGGGCGTTGCCAAAATGTACCTGCGGTCGCGACACGGATGGGCAGCAATCCTTCCACGGGCGCCTCGACCGGCGTGGCAGTGACTGCCTTCTCGACGTGGGCCACCCCGCCGCGCGTGAGCGCCACGAGGTCGTGCAGGCTCCAGATGCGGGGGTTTCTGACATGACGTGGGCTCTGGTAGGCCATCTCGGCGAAGGCTTCCAGGTAGTCGCGCACCTGTCCCAGGGGAACAACCTCGTCGGTGTCCATTCGCGAGGCGGCGGCGATGGGGTCCATGTCGGCCTCGATGCGCGCGGCCGTCTCGTCCATCGCCTTCTGGATCTGCGCCCGCTCGTCGGGATCATCGCTCGCGATCTCGAAGTTATCGTCGAGCTTCGTGTTGAAGGCGGCGATTGCCAGCGTGCGCCCCTCCATCACCGCCAGGCGGGTGAGCGGTGTGCTCAGCTGGATCACCGGCTCGTAGGGCAGTCCGGCCATCGCGTAGTAGCCGGCGCCGCTCGCCTTGCGGAGCAGCACCGTCGCCATGGGTACGGTGTTGGTGCTGTTGGTGTAGATCAGGGAAGAACCGTAGCCGAGCAGGCCCTGGGCCTCCGCCTCCACGCCGATGTCGAAGCCGGCAATGTCTTGCATCCAGACGATCGGCACGCCGTCCTCGTTGCAGGCGCGAGAAAACGCGGACACCTTCGCGATGCCGTCGCGGTACAAGATGCCGCCGCCTCGCATCTCGCCCGGACGATCGGGGTGGGGCGTGGGCATCACGTTGTTGGCCACGAAGCCCACCCACAGGCCATTCACGCGACCCACGCCGCAGACCATCTCGGTGCCGCGGTCGGGCAGGGCCTCGAAGAAGAGGGAGTCGTCGACCAGGCGCGCCAGCATGTCGTGCGCGCTGTACACGTGGCGGTGATCGTCGGGGATCACCGCGCCAAGTTCGGCGGGGTCGTGCTTCGGCCGCGCGGGCAGCACGCCGCCCCGGTAGAAGTCGGCGCCGCTCGATGGCAGGCGGGCCAACTCCTCGCGGATGCGGATGATCGCGGTGGCGTCGTCGGGCACGCGATCGTCGGCGCACGCCGACTGGTGCACGTGCA
The DNA here is from genome assembly GCA_005778355.1 of Pseudomonadota bacterium. Lineage (GTDB taxonomy): Bacteria > Myxococcota_A > UBA796 > UBA796 > SXON01 > SXON01. Next base: position 87,722 of record SXON01000017.1, read on the forward strand.
CCTCGGGGCCGCCGATGTCGAGCGAAGTGAGGTGTTGCGACTTCGCCCCCTTGATGAGCGCCGCGCCGGCGATCACCATGTAGGCGCACTCCGTCATGTACACGCGGTCGGAGATGATCGGCATGTACCCGCCGCCGGCGATGCAATCGCCGAAGACGCCCGCCACCTGCGGGATCCCGTTGGCGGCGAGCACCGAGTTCATGCGGAAGATGTGCCCGGCGCCCCGGCGCCCCGGGAAAGACAAGGCTTGTTCCGGCAAGAAGAGGCCCGAGCAGTCCACGAGGTACACCACGGGTACACGCAGCCGAAGGGCCATCTCCTGCGCGCGTTCGATCTTCTCGGGCGACATCGGCCACCACGAGCCGCTCGCGACAGTGTTGTCGTTGGCGATGAGCACCACCCAGCGCCCGGCCACCTTGCAGTAGGCGGTGACGACGCCGGCCCCGGGGGCCTGGCGCTTGCTGCCTTTCCACTGGCGTCCCCAGTTGACGTAGCTGTTCACGGGCAAGACCGGCGACCCCGCGTCGACCAGCCGCTCCACGCGTTCCCAGGTGGTCAGCTTGCCCTTCTCGTGCACCCGGGCGGCGGCCTCGGCCCCCCAGCCGGCCCGCACGGCGGCCTGCTTCTCGGCGAGCGCGGCTTCGCGGGTGGCGTTGCGCTCGGCCCGAGCGTTTGCAGTCGCCGCGTCGACGGCCTCGGCCAGCGGCTTTCCGATGGGGAACATGGGGACGAACGCCATGGGGTAGGCTCCGGCGGGGCTGAGCGGCTAACTAGGCGAGGTGATTCGCGCGTGGTGGGACCGAGCCCTCGTGGTCGTCGCGAGCGTGCTCGGGTTGCTCCCCTTCGCCCGGGGGCTCGCCGAGGGCGAGATCCCCGGCCAGGCCAGCGTCCCCCTCGACGGCGCGCACACCCTGTTCGTCTACGAGTACGTGCGCCAGGCGCTGCTCGGCAACGTCGACCTGCTCCACGCCGACGCGATGTGGTACCCGCTCGGGCGCCCGTTCTTGCTCGGCATCCAGAACGTCATCGACGCGGTGATCGCCGCGCCATTCCTCGGCGCGCTCGGCCTCCAGCACGGCATGGCGGCCTTCGTGGCGGTGGTGCTGGTGAGCAACGGCCTCGCTGCCGGCTGGATGGGCGAGCGCATCGGCGGACGCGGTGTCGCCGGGCCCCTCGCGGCGCTGGTGGTGGCCTTCGCGCCCTACGCGTGGTGCGAGACGCAGATGGGCCGGGTGACCCAGGCCGTGCTTGCGCCGTTGTGCCTCGCCCTCGGCTTCGCGTGGACCGCCACGCGGCCCGACGAGTCGCGACTTCGTCCCGCCTTCTTCTCGGGCTTGTGGCTGGCGGTCGCGGCGCTGGAGTACTGGTTCTACGGCTTTTTTGGTTGCATTGTCGTTGGCGGGCTCTACCTCGGCGCGATGCTGGGCCACGGGCGCCTCCACACGGTGCGCGCCCTCGCCGTCACCGCGCTGGTCCCTGGGCTCATCGCCGCCCCCTTCGCCCTGTACGTCGCGAGCACCTGGTCCGAGATGCCCGGCGCGAACATGGAGTCGCCCGTCCCCAACGCCACCCGGCTCTTCGCAGGGTTTCCGGGTCGCGACGCGCTCCGTACCGCGATGTACGTGCCGCAACTGCTCTTCGGCGTGGCGCTCCTCGGCCTGGCCACCCGTGAGCGCGCCCGACTCGGCGGTATCGTGCTCGCGATGCTTTTCCTCGTGGGCGTGGCGGTGGGTGAGCGCGTCACCATCGGCCCCATCGAGGGGGTTCACACGCCTCTGGCGCTCTTGCGTGAGCTCCCGGGGTTCCACCGCTTCTGGTGGCCCCATCGGGCGCTCGCAGGGGTGGTGGTGGGCGCGGCAGCCTGCGCGGCGGCCTGCGCGTCTGCGGGGAGGCGCCCTCGCGCTCTTGCCATGCTCGGCGTCGGGCTCAGCGTGGTGCAGGCGCTCCTGACCCCCGGGGAACTCACGAGCTGGAAGGCGCCCCGGCGCCCGATGTGGGCCGACGCGCTGCCCCCCGGGCCGGTGCTCCTCCTCCCGATGCTCGACCCCGACGCGGGCAAGCAGTTCCTCAGCCAGTGGGCGCAGCACCATCGCCCGATGGTGAACGGCATGTCGATGTGGGACGACTTCCTGTGGCCTGCCGACTTCAAACAATGGGCGAGACAACAGCCGTTCATCGACGCGCTCCTCGGGATCGAGCGCTCGCGCCCCCACGGTCGCCGCGCGGCGCAGCCCAACGTTCTCGCCTCGCCCAACGGCGGTGCCAGTGCCCCCACGGTGAAGCTCGACGCCGCCATCCGGAGGGCCGAGAAGCTCGACAGCGACGACCTCCAAGACCTCGCGAACCTCGGCGTGGTGGGCATCGTCGCCCACCTGAGCCGCACGCCCACCGAGGCGGTCGACTTGTTGACCCGCCTGGCCGGGCCCTCCCAGGGCAACGACAGCTTCGCCTGGTGGCCCCTCCCCCCGCCGCGGTGAGAAAGCAGTCAGGGCCTCAGGCAGAGTCTTGCGCAGCCGATACCGGTCCGGCACGATTCCGCCACGATGCGCACAAGCTGGACATGGACGAGCCCTCACCTCGACGCCTCGATGTCGGTGGCCCGCTGGGGCTACGCGGGCAAGCCCTTCCTCCTCTTCCCCACGGGCGGGGCCGACCATCTCGACGTCGAGCGCTTCAAGCTGGTGGCCGCGCTGGCGCCCCTGTGGGAAAATGGCCGAATCAGGCTGTATAGTGTCGATAGCGTGTGCCGACGCGGATGGCTCGCGGAGATCCCGGCCGCCGAGAAGATCGGCTGGCAGGTGCGCTACTCGAAGTTCGTCGAGGACGAGGTCTTCCCGCTCATCGAGTACGACGCCGGGCCGCAGAGCGTGGGCGTGGGCGGCATCTCGCTCGGCGCCTACCAGAGCTGGCTCGCCGCCACGCGGCGCCCCGACCGCGTAGACCTGTGCGTGGGCCTCTCGGGGACGTACTTGATGGAACGCCGACTCGAGGGGTTCTGGAACGAGGACTGGTACTTCCACGACCCGCGACAGTTCGTCGCCGGTCTCAGCGGTCCCCTGCTGGCCCAGCTTCGGCGCGGGCGCTTCGTCTTGGGCATCGGGGAACGCTACGAGAATCCCGCCTACACCGACGGGGCGGCCGAAACGCTCGACCGGGCCGGTGCCCGCGTCGATGTCTTGAAGTGGCGCGACCCGGCCGGGCACGACTGGCCCACCTGGCGCACGATGTTTCCGACGATCCTCAGCGCGACCGTCCCGGCGGCTACGCCGCTCGTTCCGGAGCTTCCAGCCACCGTCTTGTGAAGAGCATGACCACGGGCGCCGCCAGCGTGAAGGCGCCGATGATGAGCCACATCGTCTCCGGATCGCGCGCGCCCTCGGCCGGGCAGTAGCGCGACAACATCCAGCCGGAGATGATCGCCGCTACTGGTTTGGCGAGGAACAAGGGCACCTCCGAGAGGCCCATGTACGACGACTCGCGACCGCGCGGGGCGATGGTGGCGGTGTACTCGTAGAGGCGCGGCGACCAGAGAATCTCGCCGATCGACAACACCACGATGAATGTGACACTCGCCGCTATGGTGGTGGACAGCGCCATCGCGAAGACGGAGATTGCAGAGATCACCGAGCCGAAGACGATCACCGGGTAGGGCGGAAAACGCCGCGTGAGCGCGGTGGCCGCCGGGGTGAGGAGGATCACCAGGAGCGGGTTGAGCGACCAGTAGTAGGCGAACTCGAAGTCGTCGCCAAAGCTGCGGAGCGTGTACTTCGGCCAGGTGAGGTGCGCGTGCTGGAAGATGAGGCGCACGAGCGTCAGCAAGCCGACGAACGCCATGAACACCCAGAAGGCCTTCTCGGCGAGCACCTCCCGCGCGATGAGTAGGGGGTTGCGCTCACGATTGGCCGCCGGCGCCGCGGCCCCCGGGGGCGACTCGCGCATGAGCAGCGCGAGGAGCACGTTGATCGTGGAACACACGCCGCCGACGAGGAAGATACACTGGGCCGCGCTCAGTTGGAAGGTCCCGAGCGTGACGCCGGCTTTGAACCACTCGCGGAAGTTGGTGATGATCGGGCCCTGTGACAACGACCCGAGGTTCATCACCACGTAGTAGAGCGAGAAGCCGAAGGCGACGGCCGCCGGGGCGGCAAAGTTGCGTACGGCAGCGTTCATCGTCGGCTTCATCGACCCTACGCCCCACACGCCGAGGGCGAGGGCCACGTAGGCGGCCGGGAGCGAGGGCGAGAAGGCGAGCAGTAAGCGCCCTACGGCGGTGGACAAGGCCGCGATGAGGAGCGCGCGTTTCACTCCCATGGCGTCGGCGATGAAGCCGGCCACGAATACGAAGATCGAGATGGCGCTCGTCCACGTTCCGGTCACGCCCGCCGCCCCCTCGTCGCTGAGACTGAAGTCGTCCGACAGGTAGAGCGGAAGCATCGAGTACATCGTGAAGTACCCGACGCTCTCGAGGAACTTCATCAGGTATACAATCCACAGCTCGCGGGGCGAGGTGGCGAGCGCGCGCAGGTCGGAACCGAGGGAGGCCACGGACATCGGCGCAGGCTATCGCAGGCCCACCGCCGAGGTGCTCGTGCTCCTGTTCTTGTTGGCCTGTCCCAAGCCTGCCGAGCCCCCGGCGATGGGCAATGCCTCGATCTGGAGCGAACCGAGCCCGAGCTGCCCCCGGCGTGGTGACGATCCGCCGGCGTGCCCCGCGGGGAGCGCGCTGGGATCGTCTCCTGAGCTGCCCCTGGAGTGGGGGGTCATGGCCGCGGGCAACCGCCTGTGGGGCGACCGCCTCGCCTGCGCAGACGGCAGCATCGCCGCGTACCAGCGCCTGGGCAACGTGGGCGCGGCGCCCGTCGAGTCGAGCTCGCCGCCCTCCGGGGCACCGCGATTCGGTCCCGACGTGGTCGACCGGTGGTCCGTGGACTGTGGCGACGGCCCCACGACGCTCTACACCAACCTGTACCGCTGCGGCGAGATCTGCCTGCCGGGCGGCCTGCGCATCGTCCCCGGTGCCACGGCCAAGGAGATGGAGGCGATGAGCGCGGCGGCCGAGGCCAGGGACATGGTGGCCATGCACGCCGCAGGCGAGCGACTCGTCGGCGTCGGCCGCGACTTCGAGGTCACCTGGCTGGTGGCCGCATCGGTTGCCGAGAGCGCCGGCGACTGGTCGAATGCGGTCGCCTACTGGCAAGGCGCCATCGGCATCCTCGACACCGCGAGCAGCCGGGCGTCGCTGGCTGAAGCGCTCGCACGATCGGGTCGCGACGTGGAGGCGCGGCTCGAGCTCAACACCTTGCTGGCTCGGTATGGCGACAGCCCGCTCCGGCCCCAGCTCGTTTGCACCCAGTCGCTGCTCGAGACCGACCGGCAAAGACAGATGGCGCTCGCCGAGGAAGCTTGCACTGGGGGTTGGCCGCGTTGCTGTGGTTCGCCTTGATGTTTATGACACACGTGGGTGTGTCTTTCGGCACGTGAGTCGGTCAAAAAGCCGCCCTGCGCGCAGGCACGTACCTTGCAAGAATGGGCCGCATGACCGACCGCCTCAGCCCCGACATCGACGAAATCCTGGCCACCCACCACGCGCTGCTCAAGCGCGAGATTCCGCGTCTCTCGGCCGCCTGGCAACAGATCGAGGCGCCCAAGGCTCTGACGGAACCCTGGCTCCAACTACTGGCGGTCTTGCTGCCTCATCTCGACAAGGAGGAGCAGATTCTCTTCCCCTTGTGCCGCGCGATGGACCAGGGCGACGCGCCGCTTGGCTGCGGCGTGGAAGCACCCATCAAGCAGATGGACTACGAGCACGACTGCATCACCACCCTGGAGGGGTGCCTGCGGAACGCCTCGGTGCAGGCAGGCAAGTACGAGCCCGATCTCCTGGCGATGCTCGACGACCTTGCGGTGCACGCTCGTCGCGAGTCTGACGACCTGTTTCCGCGCGCGGTGCGACGCGCCCACCAGCTCGTGGCCGGGACGGCGACCGCCGTCGACGTCGACGACGCCGAGCCCACACCGGCCACGCCGCTCCGGAACTTCGCGCTGCCCGAAGGCACGCGCCTGGTGCGCGACACGCGTGGCCGCTGCAACGAGTGCCTCGCCGATGTGCCCGCCCGGGTGGTGCGCGACAACGCCGAGGCGCGACTCGAAAAACTCTGCCCCACGCACGGGATCACCACCCAGCTGATGTCGCACGCGCCCGACAGCTGGGAGCGGCTCGACCGCTATTACTTCAAGGTGAACGCCGAGTGTTACCCTCAGCGCGACTACATCGTGCGGATGACGGAGAAGTGCAACCTCGATTGCCCGATCTGCCTCGCGCGCGCCAACCAGGCCGAGACGCCCGATCTGGGAATCGACCGCTTGCGCGACCTCCTCAGCGAACGTCGGGGGATCAAGGTGGATCTCATGGCGGCGGAGCCGACGCTCCGTGAAGACCTGGAGGACTGGATCCGCGCCGTGAAGTCGCGCGGGGGCATCGCCGCCCTACACACCAACGGCCTGAAGCTCGCCAACCGCGCCTACGCCGAGAAGATCCGCGCTGCGGGGGTCGACGAGGTCTTCCTCCAGTTCGACGGCCTCGACGACAACGCCAACAAGGTGCTTCGCGGGCGCCCGCTCAACAAGGCCCGCCTCGCCGCGCTGGAGAACATGCGTGAGCTCGGCATCGCCACCTCGCTCATCGTGGTGGTGGCCAAGGGTGTCAACGACAAGGAAGTGTCGCGGGTGCTGCGTTTCGCGATGGAGCCCCGCAATAGCCACGTGCGCGAGGTGTTCTTCCTCGGATTGCGCATGCTCGGCAGCGCGCGTCACGCGGCGTCGGAGGGCGAGGGTCTCTCCGCCTCGATGCTCATGCCCGACGAGATCATCGATCTCTTGACAGAGCAGGAGCCCTCGATCCGCCGCACCGACATCGAGAACTTCAACAAGCTCTACTTCGCCATGTTGTCTACCTTCAAGGTAAAGAAGTGCTTGTACGTGCAGCACTACATGATGGTGCGCGACGGTGAGGGCGGCGGAAAACCCATCTCCGACTTCCTCGACCTCGACGCCCTCGGCGTCGCTGCGGATCGCTACGCGGAGGGTTTCGAGGACCACCCCAACTTCGCGAAGGCGCGGCTCCTCGCCTCCCTCGCGCGCAACGGGGCCAACCTCAAGACCCTGGGCATGCTGGGCGATCTCGCGCGTCTCGAGCGGCTTTTTCAGACGGGCATGAACCTTGGCGAGGTGCCGGGGCGCTTCCTCATCCTCGGCTTCATCACCGCCTGCGACCCCAACAACTTCGACGCCCAGGTGGCGGTGAACTGCGGAAAGGGCGAGATGAGTGCCGACGGCGGCTTCGTGGAGAGTGGCGCGGTTGCAAATGTGCTTCGCGAGGCCCGCTTTGATCGCGACCTCGGCGGAGAATCGACGTAACGGCGCCCCGTGCTTCCGAGCACGCTCGCCGCAGCGGATTAGCGGGTGCCTTCTCACGGAGCGTCCATGTTTGCCTTGCTGCTCGTCCTCGCCTGCGCCGAGGATCTGTCTCAGAAAGCCCCGGCCGCGAAGGTGGAGGCGCCTGCCCCGAAGGCCGAGGCGCCCGCGCCCGCGCCTGCGCCGTCGGGCACGGGCCTGGCCATCGATCCCGCGCGCTCGACGATCTCGGCGAAGGGCGCCAAGATCACCAAGACGCATGACATCAACTTCCCCGACTTCGGCGGCACGCTCAAGGTCGAGGGCGAGAAGCTCGTGGGTGTCGAGGTGGTGGTGAAGATGGCCGCGCTCATGGCCGACAGCGAGAAGCTCACCGGTCACCTGAAGAACGAGGACTTCTTCTCGGTCGACACGATGCCGGAGTCGAAGTTCGTGGGCACGGTGACCGACGGCACCGTCACCGGCGATCTCACGCTTCACGGCGTCACCAAGCAGCTGAGCTTCCCCGCTACCGTCAGCATCGATGCGGCGACGGTGTCGGCGGAGACCGAGTTCACCATCAACCGCCAGGACTTCGGCGTGAGCTACCCGGGCAAGCCCGACGACCTCATCCAGGACTCGGTGGTGCTCAAGGTGAAGCTGGTCGCCGCGCGGTAGGGCGCTACCTCTTCTTCTTCTTGGACTTTGCGGCGGCTTCCGCGGCCGCCTTGGCGGCGGCCTCCTCGGCGGCCTTCTTCGCGGCTTCCTCCGCGGCGGCCTTGGCGGCGGCTTCCTCGGCGGCCTTCTTTGCAGCCTCCTCGGCGGCCTTCTTCGCGGCTTCCTCGGCAGCGGCCTTGGCCGCGTCCGCCTCGGCCAGGGCCTTGAGCTTGCCGAGCCCCACCACGAAGTCGGCGCTCACCATCTCGTTGAGCTTCTTCGCCGGGAAGAAGAGGCTGGCGGGGAAACCCCACTGCGTGACGTCCTGCCACTCCACCTTCGAGCCCGCGCCGCTGGCGGTCACGGTGATGCGGCCCTTCGCCGGATCTTTCGACTTGCCGAACCAGGTGTCGTAGGCGATCCCGGCGTTCTCGTTGACGGCGGTGAGCGCCAGGCGCCCGGTCATGAGCACCTTGCCGTCCCAGCTCATCGTGTGGCCGGTCTTGCCGACGTCACCGCTGAAGGTCCAGGTGGCGCCGGGGTCGCGGTCCTTCGACCACGCGGTCCAAGTGGGCCAGGTGTTGAGGTCCTGGAGGTAGGACTGAACGAACTGCGGGGCGGCCGCAATCTCGGTCGACTGGGTGACGACCACCACGCCCTTCTCGGGGATGGCGGTGCTCGGCGTGAGCACGTCGATGGCGAGGGGCTTGGCCTCGGCGAGGCTCAGGGCGAGAAGGAGGGCGAACAAGGTGGACTCCGGGTTGGCGTCGCAGGGTAGGGCATCCGGCCGGGGTCGGTCAAGCGCCGACCGGATAGCGCTTCGCCATGTTGTTGTTCTGCGCGGCGGCCATGGCGGCCACATTTCCCACCCTCGACCTCTTCACTCTCGAGGACAAACGCCTCAAGTTGCCCGCCGACATCGGCAGCGCGCGCGTGGCGGTGCTCGTGGGTTGGTCTCGTGCACAGGATGACGATCTGCACGCCTGGACGGGGTACTTCCTTCGCTACAAGGCAGAGTTCTGGTCGCTGCCTCTGGTCGGCAACCTCGGGACGGTCTTCGACGCGCCGGTGATCATGGGGCTGCGCGCCGGGCTCGATGCGGATCGCGAGGCGCGGACTGTCCCGGTGTTTCTCGAGCCGCCCGACCTGAAGGCGCCGCTGGCTTCGGACGCGCAGTTCGTGGACGTCTACGTGGTGTCGGGCGACGGGAAGATCCACCTGCACGAGCGCGGGCCCTTCGCCGACGGCAAGGCGCAGAAGGTGGTGGCGGCGGTGAAGTAGGCGGACGGCCACCTGCCGCGGGTTCGGCTCTCGGGTCACGTCGAGAGCACGCTGTCGCGACACTGGAGCGCGCTCGACTTCGGTGCTACCGGGGTCGCTGTCCCACGCTTCCGGGCCAAGGTGGCTCAGGTCGCGACACGGTGCCTCATGGCACGCGACCGACCGTCTTGACTTGCGCGGGGCGAAGGTGAGCGTGCGCTCGCGGCGGGACCTCGCGTCGGGTGGTACGTCGCTCGCATGAGTGGCAGAAACCCGCGACGCTGGTGTCGCGACATGTGTCTACTTTGCGTTCCGCGACGCGTGGTTGCCTACACCGCTCGAAGGCCACCCCGCGCGCGCGGCGGGACCTCGCGTCGGGTGGTACGTCGCTCGCACGAGCGCCAGGAACCCGCGACGCTCGTGTCGCGACATGAAATGTGGAGGTCATCCAGCAGTTTTTGAGACACTCCCCCCAGTCATCGGGGAAAAAATAGGACTCGAAGCCCCGGGAAGCCTGGTGGCCCAACCAGCGAACGCCGACAATGCTGTGGGGACCCAGACCACAGACCCTGTTTCAGGCCAAAAAAGGCACGCGAGTCCTATTTCTTCTAGGATGACTATGCCGAGTGTCTTGTTTTCCGGGGGATGAGTGGATCCCGATCGTCCGCGGGCCCCTGCGCGGCTCCGTAACGGGCGTGAGCGTGCTGCGGGGGCCTTCTTCCCGGCCTCACCTTGGTCGTTGACAGCGCTCACGCGCGGCCTGGTCGCTGCATAGAGTGCGCTCGATGTTCTTCCTCACCTCGCTCGCGGCCTCAGCGGAACCGATGTGGACCGTGACCGTCGATCCCCTCACCTTCGCCCTCGGCTTTGCGCACGTGCAGGTTGAAACGGCCTTCCATCCTCGCTTCTCTCTCTACGCCGGCCCGTCGCTACGCCTCTACGACTCCTTGCTCGGCGAGCCCGCCGGGCCGTACCGCGGCTACGGCGCCGAGGCCGGCCTCCGCTGGTTCTTCCACGGTCGTGCGCCGGAGGGGGGCTGGCTCATGGCGCGCGGCGTGCTCGCGTGGGTAGACAGCGCTGAACCGGGCATCGGTGGCTACACCAGCGCGCTCGCGGGCTACACCTGGGTGGCGGACTTTGGCCTCGTCCTGGCCGGTGGTCTCGGGGTGTCGTGGTTCGACTACGGTCCCGCCGGCGTCGGCATCCACGGGGTGCTGCCTGCGGCGCACACCAACGTGGGCTGGGCGTTCTGAAGGACCGACTACCCATGTACCTTTCGCTCGCGACGAGCGGCCGCCTACACCACGACATCGACGTACATTCCCGGCTCCGCCGTGATGATCGAGCTCGCGACGATGGCCTCGGCCACGAGGGCCGCGGCGGACGTGGCGTCGGTCGCGACCCCAGTGGACTCGACCACCGGGCTCTCGACGGGGGGCGCCGGCGCCGTGGTGGTGGCCGTCTCGTCAATGGCTGCCGTGGCCTCAGGCGAGAAGCTCACCTCCACGGCGGGGGTGCTGGCCGCAGCCGCGCGCCAGTGGGCGCGCGACGGGGAGCGACCCTCGGCCTTGGCGGCGTGAACCTCAGCGGCTCGGGCCTGGCCGCGCACGGCGGGGCCGCCCTGGTGTCCGTTACTCGAGTCAACTGGGCGCATGAGGTCTCCGTGGTCCCCTCCCCTTCGGAAGAAGCACTTGGCACTTGAGCCTCAACGACCGCGCCACCGGTCCGTTTCGCGACGCTCGCGCTTCGTGGGGCGCCCGGCCCCGGCCTCGCGCGAGGCCACCTCGAGTGTCCGAGCAGGGCGCGGCGGCGTCAGATCCTCGTAGAGCAGCCTCGCGACGGTTGCGGGGCCACGCACCGCGCTCGGGACGAGCACCCGCGCGAGGCGTGGCCAGTCCCCCACACGCACCCGCAGCTCATCGCCGGGACGGACCGCCCGCGCAGGCTTCACCGCCTCGCCGTTGACACTCACGTGCCCCGCGTCGCACGCTTCTTTCGCCTGCGACCGGGTCTTGTAGAAGCGAGCGGCCCAGAGCCACACGTCGAGGCGGACGGTGTCCACGGCGGTGACGTAGCTCGGGCGGAGCGCTGGGGCCAGGGGGTCGGGAGGGGCTCGAAAGGCGTCCCCGAACCGAAAGGACCGAAAGGTGTCGGAGGTTAAGGGTTAAGACTTGGCTGTTGACGTGTCAACCGTGACGCCGCCCCCACACGAGCACCGCGGCGGCCCGGGTCAGACAAACGATCAAGCCGCGTCGCTATGGACCGCAAGTCCCGCAGGGTTCCCTAAGGTACCGGAGGTTAAGGGTTAAGACTTGGCTGTTGACGTATCAACGCCACGCCAGCCCGACGCCTGCAACCTCGCGCCCGGCCAACTCGGGGGCTTGTCGAGTCGGCCCGAATCGCCCGCCGTGGTGCTGAATCCCGTCGTGGCGTCGCGGGCACCGTGGGTTCAGACCCCGGATTCGTCGCCAGCGGGCTAGCGTCACCCCGTGTGGCCGTGGACCCGCAAGCCAGCTGTCCCGTCGCCTGACGAGGCGTGCTCGTTCTGCAATCGAACGCGGGCTGACGTGCGTGTCCTGGTAGCGGGCGACACCGCGTCGAACTGTGACGCCTGCGCCGCGTTCTCGGTCGGACAGCTCGACTACCCGAATGACGAGCTCGCGCAACCGGGAATGCGCGTGCTCAGGGCGTCGCTGAAGGAGATCCTGGCACGCATGGGTCCCGACGTGCCGCACCGGGTTTCAGGCCCCGTGCTCGGGGCTGCGGCGGCGCTGGCCGCCTCGTTGACGGAGCGTCACAACCTCTCGATCGAGGCGATGCGCCTTCGCAATGGGCCAGCGGCGCTCTTTCTTCTCGACGTCCCCGGGGGCCACGCCCACGATGGTGCTCAACGCCGCCTCGTACTGGATCGGGCAGGGCGATGCTGCAAAAGCAGCCGAACGGGTCCGCGCAATCGACATCACGGCGCTCCCGGTCGTCGACCAGGCCCATCGCCACCTCAACCTGGCGTCGGCGCTCCTTTCCTGCGGCGGCGACGAGGCCGGGATCGAGGCGCTGCTGGTCGCTGCGGAGGCCGCACTCGACGAGGCCGCGAGCGACCCCTACGCGACCGCCTGGCGCGTGTGCGTGCACAATAGCCGCGGCGACCTCGCGCTCCGCCGAGGCGACGCCGCAGGCGCCCTCCAGCACTTCCAGGCCGCGCTCGCGGGCGGGGCCAGCTACGACGCGGCCACCCACCGGCGGGTGGGCGACGCGATGCACGCGATGCAAGACGACGACGGCGCGAGGCAGGCGTGGACGTCCGCCTTGGCGGCGGCTCACCCCGACACCCCGCTCGCCGCACAACTACGAGCCCGCCTGGGATCTTGACGCCCACGGCACCGGCGTATACATGGGCGGCGATTCCCGCTTAGCTCAGCTGGTTAGAGCGACGGACTGTTAATCCGTAGGTCCTGTGTTCAAGTCACAGAGCGGGAGCCA
>SXON01000168.1 GCA_005778355.1 Pseudomonadota bacterium
CCGCCTACCGCGATCACGGCGTTGCCGCGCTGATCCGCCGGTGAATCTACGCGAGGGCGGTCGAGCGCGGGGCGTCAGGCCGGGGTGGCGACGGCGGGGAGTGGCGGCCCACAGGAGGGCACGAGGTCGGCGGCGTCTAGGGGGGAAACCCGGAGGGTTTCCCCCCTCTACAACATTGGGGCGGAAGGAATCGCCGTCCGGGCCGACGGTGCGGCCCTCCCGGCGGGTCGGGCGCCTCGCGGCCTTGTCGGCCGCGGGTCGCCACTGAGGTCGGCCGCGACGGGGCCCCTCGGCAAGCCGTTGCCGACACCCCGTCGTGACCTCGGTGGCCGCCCGCCTTGGTGCCCGGAGGGCACAACGGCGGGCTCGCCCCTTCGAATCCTCCCGCCCCGCTGGAAGGGGGGAGAGCCGCCACTTGGGCGCGTTACCAACGCGCCCAAGTCCTGAAGCCCGGAGCTTGCGGAGGGCGTCAGGTCGGCGGCGGTAGGGGGGAAACCCCGACGGGGTTTCCCCCCCCCCCGGAGAAGCATTGGGGCGGAAGGATTCGAACCTTCGAATGAGGGAGTCAAAGTCCCTTGACTTACCACTTGTCGACGCCCCAGTGGCCCCCCTGGCTAACCACGGGGCGGCTTGGCGGCGAGCATCGAACGCGGCCGACGCCCCAGGTCGCCCCGGTGCCCGTGCGGTTCGTCGTGAGCGGCATGGTGCTGATACATGGCTCATGTATCAGTGGATGGCAGCTCGGGCGCCGGGGGTTAGGCGCCGCATTCCCAAGGAAACCCCATGTCTCGTACCCTCCCCCTCGTCGCCGCCGGCTTCGTGCTCGGTCTAGCCACCACCGCGCTCGCCATCGCGCCGGCCGAGATCCTGGCCTCCCGGAAAACACCCTCGTCGAAGGAGGCCTTCGCCCTCCCGATGGCGGAGAAGCCCCCGGCGGCCTGCGATGCCACCCGGGCCGGCTGGATGTACTTCGACGTCAACATGCGAAAAGGCGGCTCGCAAGCCTGTGTCTGCCTCCAGGACAACGACGCCACCTGGCAGTGGTCGACCTTCGGCGGCACGCTCTACGAGTGCGACTAGGCACGGCCGCGCGCCCCCGCGCCTGATGACTTGACAGCACTACGTCGGTGTGTAGACACTGCACCGATGGAAGAGTACTCCCTGCTCGACTTGTGCGAGGCGGCCGACGTCACCCCGCGCACGGTCCGCTACTACATCAGCTCGGGCCTGCTCCCGCCCGCCACCAGCCAGGGGCCCAAGGCCAGCTACCCCGGGGAGTCGCTCCAGCGACTTCGCCTCATAAAAGCACTGCAACGCCAGCATCTCCCACTCGCCGAGATCCGCTCTCGTATCGACTCGTTGTCGCCAGCAGAGCGGAGCCAGCTCCTCGAGCCAAGCCAGTCCAACGCGCTCGACTACATCTCGCAGGCGCTCGGCGGCCTGCCTGCGGCACAACGGCAGGCCCCGCTCCTGGTCGCCGAGACCGCTCAGGTCTACGCGCCGGCGCGGAGCACCTGGGAGCGGCTCGCGATCCACGCCGACGTGGAAGTGCACGTGCGGCGCCCGCTCGACGCGGACACACGCCGCAAGCTCGACCGCTTGCTCGACCACGCGCGCACCCTCTTCTCGGAGAAAAAATGAGCCTCACTCTGGATACCGAGCGATTTCTCGTCTGGACGGGCGGGCAGAGCCACCGCCACCTTCACGTGCGGTACGTGGCGCCGGTTGTCACCGACGCCCGGCCGCGTCCCCCCGTCCGACTGGCGTTCTGCCTCGACCGGTCAGGCTCCATGGGCGGCGGAAAACTCGACACCGCCAAGGCAGCGCTCATGGCCTGTCTCGACCGGCTCGCCCCGACCGATCACTTTTCTGTCACGACGTTCGACCACACCGTCCTCACCGACGTGCCCATGATGCAGGCCACCGTCGCGAACGTGCAGCGGGCCCGGACGCTCTTGACCGAGGTGGGTCCAGGCGGCTCAACCAACCTCTTTCGCGGATTCCTTACCGCCTGCGCTTCGGTGGCCGAGGGCCTAGACCCCGACACCTTCGCCCGCTGCCTCCTGCTCACCGACGGGCAGGCCAACTGCGAAGTCACGGGTGCCGAGGAGTTGTCGCGACACGCAAAGGAGCTGCGCCAACGGGGAATCACTCTTTCCACCTTCGGGGTCGGTACCGACGTCGACGAGGAGCTCCTCCGCGCCATGGCCGACGCGGGCACCGGCAACTACTTCTACGTCGAGTCGGCTCGCGACATCGAGAAGCACGTTCGCAACGAGCTGGGCGACGTGCTGGAAGTCAGCCAGCGCGACGTGCTTCTCCACGTGGAGCTTCCGCCGGGCGTGGAAGGCCGATGGGTGGGGCCGCAGCTGGGCGCCTACACCCGGGAGCGACTGAGCATCCCCCTTGGAAACCTCGCGAGCGCCGAGCAGAACGACACCGTGGTGCAGCTGCGCTTCCCGCCGGGTCGCGAGGGAGAGGTGCTGGTTTGCGCCGTCACCGTGGCCGACCGCGACCATCCCGGGATCACCACCTCCCGCCTCGCCTACACCTTCGCGGCGGGCGAGCATAACGACGCGCAGCTGCGCAGGGTGGAGGTCGATCGCGTCGCCGCCGAGCGCCACGCCGACATCGCTCGCCTTGCCGCGGTTCGCCTCAACCGCCAGCTCAGATTCGACCTCGCCGCCGCCGCGATTCGCGAAGCGCGCCTCCACCTGGCCCGCTACATGGGTCGCGACACAGTGCTACTTGAGCTCCATGAATCACTGCTCCGCGAGGAAGCGCGGTTCAGCGTGGACATGAGCGAGCACGCGCGCAAGCAGCAGCAGTTCGAGTCGAGCAGCCGCACCCGGAGCAAGTCCGCGCTCGGCACCTCGTCCCGCGCCTTTTTCACGGGCTCAGGCGACGGTACGTAGCCTGGACATCGCCCGGCGTAGGCCATCCAAGGTAAGAGGAAACATCGGGATCAAGGCGCCGATGGCCCGAACCGTGGGGTGGTCCCAGTAGCGGGCGGGATCGGGGTTGAGCCACACGCTCGCCGGACAGCGTTGCGCGAAGCGCTGGAGCCACTGGATGCCGGTGGGCCCGGGCTCGCCCCAGCCCGCGCCCTGGAACAGCTCCCACGGCGCCATGCTGGCATCGCCCACCCACACGCACCGGTGCTGCGGCGTGAGCTTCTCCAAGACCTGCGCCGTCGGCGTGCGATCGAAAGTCCGGTAGTCCTTGTAGAGAAAACCGTAGGGCGCGTTGTGGAAGTGCCAGGCCTCGAAGCTCTTGAAGGTCTTGAGCTCCTTGGCCGCCGTGAACAGCCGCGACACCAGCTGGGTGTGAGGCTCCATGCTGCCGCCGGTGTCCATCAACAAGACCAGTTTCACCCGGTTGATCCGTTCCTTCCGGATGTCGAGCTCGATCTCGCCCGCGTTCTTTGCGGTCTTGTCGATGGTGCCGTCGAGGTCGAGCTTCTCCTCGCCCTCGCGGCCGAACTTGCGCAGGGTGGTCAGCGCGGTCTTGAAGTCGCGCGTGCCCAGGGTCAGGTCGGTGCGGTACCCGGCCCAGCGGCGATCGCCCGCCACCTGCACGGCGCTGCGCCCCCCGCCCTCGCCGCCGATGCGGATGCCCTGGTCGGCCCGGCCCGAGTTGCCAAAGGGCGAGGTGCCGCCCGTTCCCACCCAGTACCCACCGCCATCGTGACGCTCCTTCTGTTCCTGGAGGCGTTTTTCCAGCTCCTGGCGCATCGCCTCGAGCGAGTCAAAGTCGTGGTGCACGCGCTCACCCGTGGCCTGCTTGGCCTCAGCGAGCCACGCGGCGAGGTCGTCCTTGAGCTTCGGCGGCAGCTCGACGCCCTCGAAGGTGGCGGTGAAGGCCACGTCGAAGGCGTCGTAATGCGCCTCGGTGTGCACGAGAACCGCCCGCGCGAGGAAGTAGAGGCCATCGAGGTCCTCCACGAGCCCCTGCTCCACGCCTCGCAGGAAGGCCAGCCACTCCCCGGCCCCGACCTTGAGGCCCTGGGCACGCAGGTTGTAGAGCAGCGTGAGCAGCATCAGCGTCGGCCCTTCACCGCCTCCAGGTCGGCTTCCTGCTTGAGCAAGACGCCCGAGAACGGGAAGCGAGTGGTCACCTCCTCGGGGGGCACGCCGACCCGCACCAGCACGGTGAGCCAGTCAATCAGCTCGCTGGTGGACGGCTTCTTTCGCAGGCCCTCCCGGCCACGCAGGCCATAGAAGCGTTGGAACGCCGACTCCACCAGCTTCTCGGGCAAACCCGGCAGGTGCACGTCGACGATCCGCTTCATCCGCTCCCGGTCGGGGAAGGCGATGTAGTGGAAAACGCAGCGGCGGAGACAGGCGTCCGGTAGCTCCTTCTCCGCATTGCTCGTGATGATCACCACGGGACGATGCACGGCCTTCACCGTCTCGTCGATCTCGGGGACATGGAAGACCATCTCGTCGAGCTCGCGGAGGAGGTCGTTGGGGAACTCGAGGTCCGCCTTGTCGATCTCGTCGATGAGCACCACCGAGCGTTCCGGCGCCGCAAACGCCCGGCCGAGCACGCCCAGCTTGATGTAGCGGCGAATGTCCTTCACGTCGCCATCGCCGAAGCGCGCGTCGTTGAGGCGCTGCACCACGTCGTAGGTGTAGAGGCCTTCCACGGCCTTGGTTGTGGACTTGATCGACCACACGTGCAGCGGCATCCCAAGTGACTCGGCCACCGCAGTCGCGAGCATCGTCTTTCCAGTGCCAGGCTCGCCCTTCACGAGAAGTGGGCGACCGAGCACCATTGCGGCGTTCACATCCGCCACCAGTCCCTCATCGGCCACGTAGCGGCCGGTTCCCTCGAAGCGCGTAGACATCGGCGCGCGCTATCGCGGCAGACGGCCTGCGGCGCCCCAGCGGTCGCGCCGCGTCGGCACCTGCGTTATCGCCCGGAACCCGCCTCCCTTCCCCTCCCCTCCCGGATGCCCCTTGGAACGCAATCTCTGCGTGCTCTTCGACTTCGACAACATTGCCAAGGGCTCGCGCCAGGAAGGCCTCGGCGAGTTCGACGTCCGCGTGGTCATGCGCCGGCTGAAGGACCTCGGCCGCATCCTCGTCGCGCGCGCCTACTGCGACTGGGACCGCTGGCTCCGTCACAAGACGCGCCTCGCCGAGCAGGGGGTCACGATGGTCGAACTCCCGGCCACGGGCCACGGCGACAAGAACCGGGGCGACATCGCGCTGGTGGTCGACGCGATGGAGATCGCGTTCAACCGTGAATATCTTGATACATTTGTGATTGTATCAGGGGACAGCGACTTCACCCCGCTCGTGACCCGCCTGAAGGAGCTCAACCGCCGCGTGATCGGCATCGGGACTCGCGGCAGCACCAGTCGGCTCATCGCCAACGTCTGCGACGAGTTCATGTTCTACGACACGCTGGTGAAGGCCACCAAGGTGGCCCCGGTGAGCACCCGCGACGACGAGGAAGATGAAGACGACGGCAGGAGCGCCGGCGCCAAGCCCAAGCTCGACGTGGCCTTCCATCTCCTAGTGGAAACGCTCCAGAACGTGCAGCGCGACGAGGGCGGGCCGGTGCACGCCAGCGTTCTCAAGTCGTCGATGAAACGCAAGCTCCCAACCTTCGACGAGGATGATTTCGGTTTCACCACTTTCGCGCGCTTCCTCGAGCGCGCGCAGGCCGAGGGCATGGTGTCGCTGCGACGGGATGATCGCGCGGGCGGCTTCCGCGTGGAGCTTCGCAACGATCGAGGGAACGACCGGCCCGGCGGCACCACCGACGTCGCCGCGCCACCTTCGGTGCCGGCGCCGGCAACCGAGGGGGAGCCCAGTGCGTCGCCACCGGAGCCCGAAGGTGGGCAGCCTCGGCGCCTGCCGCGAGTGGTGGTGGAGGCCCTCGACGCCCTGGTGGCCGAGGGGCTCGACATTGGCCTCGCGGTGGAACGCCAGCCCATCCTCGAAGCCCTTGTGGCCGCCTGCAACGACCGGGTATCGAACTCGCGTCGCCTCGCCGTGCAGTACCTCCAGGGCGACCTCGTGCAGGGCGGCTACGACCCCGAGGCGGTGCGCGCCGTGCTCGGCTCGCTCGTGCGCGTGGGCGCCATCCTTCACCCGGACGGCGAGCCTGTCAGGGCCCCGACTGCCCCCATCCAGCCACCGGCCTCGGCCGCGGAGCTCAACGCGTTGCTGGAGGAGCGTGCGCTCGAGATTCTCGGCAGCAAGCGCCTGCGCGTGGGCCCCCTCATCCGCCGCTCCATCTTCGCCGAGGACGGGGGCTCCCCCGCCGAGACCTCGCGGCCGCCGGAGCCGACGGAGGCCACGGCCGACATGGATAGTGCCGGTCCGAGCGCGATGGTTGTCAGTGCTGATACAGCTGATACATCAGTCGTGAGTGATGTATCACACGTATCAGAGCCGGAGTTGCCCCCTACGGTGGAGTCGTTGCCCAACGGGGTCGAATCGGCCGCCGCCGAGCCCGCGCCCGAAAAGAAGCGCCGCCCTCGCAAGAAGAAGGCCGAAGTCACGCCGGAGTAGGCCAGCACGGCGTCGATACCGACCACGCCGCTTCGGGGGCCACGCGCATCACGCCGACCCCGGCGTAGCTGTGCCCCGGGCAGCGACACCGCCACCCGAGAAGCTGCCTCACTACGAGCTCATCCCTACGGCCTAGAGCCTACCGGATCATCCAACGCTCGCCGGTGTGCTTCACCTTGCGCTCGCGTTCCAGGCGGCGGAGCTCCGTCTTGATCTCGGCCTCCGTCATGTCCTTGAAGGGACTACGGTGCTTGATGCCGGCCACGAAGATGCTCTCCTTGAGCCCCTTCTCGCCGTACTCCTTCAGACGGTTCACCGCGTCGTCGCGCACGAAGGCGGCGCGGCGCGGATCCACGTCGGCAACCGGGGTCTTGGCCGCAGAAGCGCGCTTGGGCGCACCCGTGGTCTTGCGAGGCGCCGCAGCGGCCCCGGCGGCGCTCGCCCCGGTGACGGTCTTAGTGGGCTTGGTGGGCAGGATCACCGACTCGGCCTCCGCGGCCTCCCAGGCGCGAGCGAGCTCGTCAAGGGTCGCGATGGTCTCAGAGGAGGCGTTGACCGCCATGCCCTTGATCGCCTCGCGAAGGCGGTTCCCAACCTTGCCGGGGGACAACTCGCCCACCTCGGCGAGGAAGGCCCGGCGGGCGGGGCCTTCCGGGAGATCGACGACGTCGCGCGCGGCGCGGGTTGCCCAGTTCTTCAGGTCGGCCGACAGGGCCGACGGCAACTTCGCATCGGCCAGCGCGAACAGGTCGGCCACGCAGGTCGTCTCGATGCGCTCGATGTGGAGCCGAAGCAGGTCGGCCACGAGCACGCTCACGGTCGTGGCGTCCGACCGGCGCAAATTGTCCACGTTCTCCTTCTGCACGCCAAGCTCAGCCACGAAAACCTCTCAGGGGTGGCACGGCTAACTCGCCCCGCCCTCCGGCGGTGCCGGTTGCGGGCGCTCCCAGAGCAACTCCGGCTCACCGAGGTGCTTGGCGGCCCACCTTCCGAGGACGAACAAGAAATCAGAGAGTCGGTTGAGGTAGGTCATGGGGCCCGCGCCGGCTTCCGGCTCCTCGCGCAAGAGCCGTACCACCTCGCGCTCCGCCCGTCGGCAAACCGTGCGCCCCTGGTGGAGGAACGCACCCACCGGGCCGCCCCCGGGCAGGATGAACTCCTTGAGCGGGCCCACATCGTCATTGAGCTCGTCGATCCAGCCCTCGAGACGCTTCACATCGTCGCCCCCCACCCGGTACATACCCGGCCAGCGGTCCTCGGGACGAGTGGCGAGATCAGAGCCCACGTTGAAGCAGTCGTTCTGCACACGATGAAGCATGGCGTCGATGCGCGCGACCACAGCGGGATCGGCGCCCGAGCGCCCATTCATCACGCGCGTGATGCCGAGGATGGCGTTGAGCTCGTCGACCGTGCCGTACGCGGCGATGCGGACGTGGTCCTTGGGAACAGCCTGGCCGCCGACGAGCCGGGTCTGTCCCTTGTCGCCGGTGCGGGTGTAGACACGGGTGATGCGCATGAACCCGTCGTAGCGCGCGCTCCGGCGACCGTCGCGCTCAGTCCGCGAGGCGGCACTTACCGAATCCGCACCTCCAGGTGAGCTCCTCCCCGGGCTCCACGCTGAAGCGGCCGTGCGACACGAAGCCGCCACCCTCGCCCGTCGCCGCGAACAGCTCATAGCTCCCCGCCGGGATGGTCCCGGGTGAACGCCGTTTGCCACCACCCAGCAGGTAGGCCTCGGCGCCGAAGACCATCACGACGGCCGGCTCCCCGGTGATGGCGGGCGACGCGGGCGTCCTCGACGCGGGGCTCGTCGTCGCCTCGGGGGGCGTGGCGGGCAGCCCCGGGTCGACCGGAGGAGGCTCGGCGAGGATCGCCTGAGCCTCGGCCGGAGTCGGCGCGGGCGCGGCGGGCACCTTCGCCGCCTGAGTGGACACGTACGCCACCCAGCCAAGGCCGAGGCAGCCCAGGATAGCCACCCCCGCGAGCCCCGCAAGAACCACCCCGGCCACGAGCCCCTTCACCCAGCCCCCGGCCGCGCCACGACGGGGTTCTGCCCGCTCCGCGGGCGCGCTCGGCGCCGGGGCAGAGATGGCGGGCGCACTGTTCCGGGGACCGGTGGGGCCGCCATCCACCCGGACCGCCAGCTCTCGCCACCGGATGGCCAGGGCCTCGAAGTCGCCCGCCATCTCCAGGGCGTCGACGTACCGGCGTGCTGGGTCGACCTGCAGGGCGCGGTCCAGCAAGTTGATGGCGTCGTTGGCTAGCCTCGCCTCCAGTCGCTGGTTGCCGAGGGTGCCCGCGACCGCCTCGATCACGGCGTCGCGATCGCGCTCCGGGAGTCGGTCTGGGCTTGGAAACGAGGACGCGTCGAGCTCGCGGTCGGCGAAGGCGTTGGGGCGTCGTAAGTGCACATCGGCCACCAGCGCGGCGCGATGGGTGCGGAAGTGGTGCGCGTGGGTGCCGTTGGGAGGCAGCTTGCCGCCGCCACGGAGGAGCACGCGCATGCGCAAGAGCGCGAAGAAGGTGCAACCGAGCGACCACGTGTCGGCCGCCGCCGGGTGGGGTTTGCGCGCGTTGAACAGCGCCTCCGGCGCGATGTAATTCTCCGTGCCGAGGATCATCTTGGTCGCCGCCCAGTTGGCATCGTCGACCGAGCGGGATTTGGACGCCCCAAAGTCGGTGAGCAACCAACGTCCCGACTCGCTGAGGAGCACATTTCTCGGCTTGATATCGGCGTGTATCACTCGGCGACCCAGCTCCATCTCCGCGACGGCCGCATACTCGCGCACGCGGCGGCACACCTCGGCGAGCGTGCTGCACAGCTCGCCAAAGGCGGCAGGCTCGCCGCAGCGATCAGCCCACCAGCGCTCGAGATCCGAGGGGCACCATTCCATCACCAGGCCGCAGACCGGGCTGCCGACAACATCGAAGAGGCGCGGACAGGGTGGCTCGCCCGGTGCCCGGCACAAGGCCTCGAACACCTCCACCTCGCGACCGAGCGCCTCCACCGACAGCGGGTCGTCGGCGCGCGCCATCTTCAGCGCCACCACCACCCCCTCGCGCACCGAGGACAGTCCTACCGGCGCGCCGGCCGGCACGACGGGGCGGACGGACGCCATGCCGCCATCGACCCCCGCGTGGCCGGCCGCTGGCCGGTAGCGGCGGCCGCTGCGACCGACCCAGCCCTCAGAAGTGACCGGAGATCCCGACACCCGCCCCGCCGTCCAAGACGATTCCCCAGTAGCCGATGCCAGCGCCAACGAGGAAAACGCCGCCGGAGGTCAGGACCAGCGCATTGGTGAGGGTCTGCGCCACCACGAGGTCTTCAGTGCTGTTCGCATTTTCGAACTGATCGTGGGTGGCAAAGGTGGCCGCGTAGATGCCGGCGGCACCGGCGATGCCGACCGCGCCGAGCACCATGAGCGGCGTTTTTTCCGGGGGACGCAAACGCTCCACCTTCACCGCGCCGGAGTCCGTGTACTCCACTTCGGCCAGTTCTTCCTTCGGCTTCTTCTCCTTCGCCGACTTCTTCGCGGCCTTCTCCGCCTTGGCCGCCTCCTCGGGCGTCGGTCCGACAACGTCGGCGTCCTGGAGGAACTGCGCCGGGATGTCGTTGCCCTGGATCACCCAGGTGCCGCGGACTGAGCGGTCGCTGGTCGCGACCTGCTGCAACACGTGGGGACGATCAGGCGTCGCGGCCGCCTTGTCGAGCGTGCGCCCGTCGAGCGCCAGCGTGGAGCCGGCGGGCTGGGCCAGCACCTTTCCCTCGATGGCGACCACCGGCACCTGCGCCCGGGCACGCTCCTCCTCGAACACCTGCCGCATGGGGCTGTCGAGCTCGAGTTCGGAGGCGTCCCAGTTGTAGGTGGGATCGAGCTCAAGCGCTGATACAAACCACAAACGAGCGTTTGCCGTGTCTTTCTGAAGATACCGATACGCGCCGATGTATCGGTAGGCGCTGGCGAAGACCATCGGGGGCACAGGATTGCCCACGCAGCCGATGCCCGCCTCGAGCCGTGCACCCGCGGAGTTGAAGGACGCCTCGTCGAGGTTGCGGAGAGCCAGCTGGAGCGTGGTGAGGTCGTTGACCAGCTGCTCGCTGGTGTAGAGAGCGGGGCAGCCGGCCTCGGCGCGCTGGGGCGCCAACGCGGCGCATCCAAGCAGGGCGGCGAAGGCAAGGGTGCGGAGCGGGAGAGAGCGCAACATGGATCCTCGCACGCTCAACATAGCACCCCGGTCCTACCGCACGTCGAGATCGAAGGGCCACAAGGCCAGCGCCTCACCCGGCGCGTCGGATAGCAAGCGCGCCGAGAGCGGCACACGGTCGAGGACCGCAAGCTCGGGCAAGAGTACCCGGGAGTAACTCCGAAGTGCGCGAAGCACCCAGCCGCCGCGCGGGGCCACCGGCACGTCCCAAGTGCGGTAGCTCGACGCGCCGGCGAGCGCCGCCGCCCGGCCCAGCGCCACGTCGATGCCGCCCAGGTGATCCACCAGGCCGAGCCCGTGCGCGCGGCGCCCCGACCAGACCCGCCCGCGCGCCAGGGGTTCCACCTCGGCGTAGGGGCGCTTGCGGCCGCTGGCCACCCGGTCGACAAACTGGCGGTACATCGCGTCGAGTCCCACGCGAACGCGGGCGCGAGCGCTGGCGGAGAAGGCGGTCTCGGAAAAGACGTCCGCGTGCGGAGCGGCGAGGATGTCTTCACTGTGAACGCCGTGCCTCTCCATCGCGGCGCGCAAGACCGGCTTGCCCGCGACAACCCCGATGCTCCCCGTGATCGACGAGGGGGCGCACAAGAGCTCGTGGCAGGCGGCGGTGAGGTACACCCCCCCCGAAGCGCACACGTCACCAAAACTCGCGACGACGGGCTTTTTCGCGGCGAGTCGCGACACTGCCCGCCACGCGAGGTCGCTGGCCGCGGCGCTGCCGCCCGGGGAGTTCACCCGCAGCACGACCGCCTTGATGGTGTCGTCTTCTTCCCAGCGCCGCAGTTGCTCAATGACCACCCCACCCGGCACCACTGGCGCGCCGGGCTGGCCCTGGCCATCGACGATCGCGCCTTCGAGCCTCAAGACCGGCACCGCCGCGTGCCCGAGCATCCACGACCCGACCGCCCGGTGACGGCGAAACTGCGCGTACCACGCGGCGAAGGGCACCACGCGAGGCTCGGTTCCCACGAGCTTCTCAACCTCGGCCGCCACCTCGTCGCCGTAGGCCACACCATCCACGAGGCCCGCGTCGCGTAGCTCCTCTCCGGTGCTGGGTCCATTGCGGATGGCCGCCTCCACCTCGGCCACCGGGCGACGCCGTCCCTCGGCGATCGCCGCGATCCACTCGGCATGCAGGTCGTCGATCAACGCGCGCATGGCCTCACGATTCGGCGTCGACGCGAAGCCGCGAGAGAACTGCTCGCCAAAGGCCTTGAACTCACCCACGGCCTCCACGTCGAAGGACACCCCATGCCGATCGAGCAAGTCGCCAAAGAACCGCAGTGTGCCCCCGAGCCCTACGCACCAGGTCTGCGAGCCGGGGCGCACGTAGGCGCGGTCGCAGGCGCTGGCCACCAGGAGCTCGGCGTTGCCCATCCAGTCGAACTCGCCGACAACGAGGCGCCCGGCTGCACGGGCCGCGCGCAGCGCCTCGGCCACGGCCACCAGCGTGGCCTGCCCGCCGCCGAGCCTGTCCACCTTCAGCCAGATCCCGCGCACGTCGGGGGCATGCACCAGCGCGCGCAGCACCTCCGGCGGCGGCAACGGCGAGCGCCCACCCACCCGCAACTCCAGCATCGGCGCGCGGAACTCGGCGATCGCGCGCCGGGCGCCGAGCAGGCCCCACCACGGTACGGCCAGGAGGCGTGGGCTCAAAGGAGGGGTCGCCATCGGTGAGGCGGCGCGTACGCCCGCGAAAGAAGGGTGTCAATGGCCGGGCGCCCTGCTTGACACGAGGGGGCACCTTCTCTATGAATGCGGCCCTTCGTCCGGAGACCGGGTGTCCACCAAAGTCTGCCCGAATTGCAACGCCGAGGTGCCGCAGATCGCGAACCTCTGCAAGCACTGCTTCCACGACTTCCACGTCGTGGCGCCGAAGCGTAAGTCCCCCTGGTGGACCCTCCTCTTCCTGGGCGTGGGCACCTCGCTCGTCGCGTCGATGGCCTTCAGCTACATGTACGGCCAGTTCCGCACCCAGAACATCAGCATCGACAAGGAAACTCAGTCGATCGTGTTCACCACCAAGACGCCCGACAACATCGACGCGCAGCGGGTTTTCTGGAAGGACGTCACCGCCGTCGAGTATGTGCGAAACACGCGCCCCATGGCCTTCATGGTGTACGTGGTCACCACCAAGGGGGAGCGCCACGTGTACGCCGGCGGCAACGACCCCATCGACTTCAAGGCGCGCGAGCTCGCTGAGCTCATCGGCAAGCCGGTGGTCGAGATCGACGAGTACGACGGGCCGAAGATCGAGCGCCGGAACTGACGGGGCGGCCGTAGCGGGCTAGGCTCCAGCGCACTCGGAGTCAGGTTTGCTCGAATCGGCGCTCGGCATGTTCTCCAGCGACCTGGCGATCGACCTGGGCACGGCCAACACGCTGGTCTATGCCACGGGGCGGGGCCTCGTGGTCGACGAGCCGAGCGTGGTGGCCACGCAGAAGGGCCCGGGCACCGTCACCGGCAAGGTGCTCGCGGTGGGCGTCGAGGCCAAGCGCATGGTGGGGCGCACCCCGGGCAATATCGTGGCGATCCGTCCCCTGAAAGACGGGGTCATCGCCGACTTCGACACCACCGAGTCGATGCTGCGGTACTTCATCCAGCAGGCGCTCGGCAAGCGCAGCGTGTCCAAGCCTCGCGTCGTCGTCTGCATCCCCTTCGGCATCACCGAGGTGGAGAAGCGCGCCGTCCAGGAGTCGGCACGCTCGGCCGGGGCGCGGGAGGTGCTCCTCATCTCCGAGCCCCTCGCGGCGGCGATTGGCGCGGGCCTCCCGGTCACCGAGCCCATCGGCAGCATGATCGTCGACATCGGCGGCGGCACCACCGAGGTGGCGGTCATCTCTCTCGGCGGCATCGCGACGAGCCAGTCCTTGCGAGTGGCGGGCGACGCGATGGACGATGCCATCGCCGCCTACGTCAAGCGCCGCTTCAACTGCCTCATCGGTGAGCGCACCGCAGAAGACGTGAAGCTCGCCGTGGGCTGCGCCGCGCCGCCGCCCGCCCGCCTTGCGATTCGTGTTCGCGGCCGCGACCTGAGCAACGGCACGCCCCGCGAGTTCGAGCTCACCGGGGAAGACACCGCCGAGGCCCTGTCCGACAGCGTGGCCCAGATCATCGAGGCGGTCCGCTCCACGCTCGAGCGCACCCCACCCGAGCTCGCCGCCGACATCATCGACCAGGGCATTGTCCTCGCCGGTGGTGGTTCGCTCCTCCGCCATCTCGACGAGGTCTTGCGAGACGCCACCGGCCTGCCGGTGGTGGTGGCAGAAGACCCGCTGCGCTGCGTGGTGATGGGCGCCGGCGAGTGCCTGGAGCGCCCCGACTTGCTCAAGCGGGTGGCCCTGTAGGTGGGATTCTTCCTCCGGCGTAGCTTCAAGATCGGACCGTTGCGGGTGAACGTGTCGACGAGCGGCGTGGGCTACTCGATGAGCTTCTGGTTTCTGACGGTCGGGAAGAACGCCCGCGGGCGCTGGTACTTCCGACTGGGCAAGTGGGGCCTCGGTTTTTACGAGGAGTTGTAGCGCCCGCGCGGGCGTGAGAGCATCGGGCCCATGTGGTGGCTGACGATCGCGTGCTCGCTCGAGAATCAGGTAGGAAACAAAGACGCCCCGAGCGGGGAGGACTCGGCCGACGGTGGCTCCGAGCCCGAGTTCGACACCAGCTCGGTGTCCGAGCCCGAGCCCTGCAACGGCGTCGATGACGACGGCGATGGCGCGGTCGACGAAGACTCCCCGGACTGGGACGGTGACGGCATCGCTGACTGCGTCGATGAGGGCTGCGATGTGGAGGTCCCCGAGCCCCGGACCGAAACACGCGGGGGGTGCACGGGCGAGTGGGGCGGCGGCGACCCCGGCAACGCCGCGGTCCTGTGGCGCTGGGAGGCCAACGAGTTCGCATACGCCATGCCGGTGGTCGGAGACGTAGACGGCGATGGCTCGCCCGAGGTCGTGTCGAGTGATGGGCCCGACACGAGTTCGGCGTGCGACCTGGTGGTGCTCGATGGGGCTACCGGCGCCGAGAAGCTGCGCATCGACGAGGGCGCGTTCTGCTGGAGCGGCATCTCGCTCGCCGACCTCGATGGCGACGGTGCGGCCGAGATCTTCGCCGTGGATGGCAACCGGGCGGTCGTGGCATACACGGGCGCCGGCAACACCATCTGGTCGTTCGCCAGTGGCAACCAGCTCGTCTACCCGAACGTCGCCGATCTCGACGCCGACGGCGACCCCGAGGTGGTCGCCGGTATCGTCGTCCTCGACGCGACCAGCGGTTCGCGCCTCTCCACGTGGTATCTGGGGACGGAGCCGTACCCCGACGTCACCTTGTTCGACGTCGGGGGCGACGGCCGACTGGAGGTTGGCTCCGCCGGTGGCGCCTACGAGCCGGACGGGACGGAAGCTCTCCGCTGCGGGAGCGGACAATATGGACTCAGCATCCCGGTCCAACTCGACGCCGACGCGGCGACGGAGCTCGTCACCGCGATGGACCAGACGGTGCATGCCTGCGACGACAGTGGTGCGGCGCTGTGGAGCGCGAGCATCACGGCGTGTGTCCGCGCCGGCGCCATGTCCGCCGGGAACTTCGACGGCGACGACATGTCCGAGATCGTGGTACCGGACTCGGCCCGGCTCACCCTCCTCGACCACGACGGTACCAAGCTCTGGTCGGCCGCCCACCGCGACAGCTCCGGCGCGAACGGCGCCGCACTCTGGGACATCGATGCCGACGGCGTGCCCGAGCTCGTCTACACCGACCAGGAGGAATTCCACATTTTCTCCGGCCTCGACGGCAGCGTCCTGTTCACCCAGTTCGACCACCAGTCGCAGACGCCGTACAACACCCCCACAATCGCGGACATCGACGGGGATGGCGACGGCGAGATCCTCTACAACTCCGACCAGGACGTCACGGGTGGCGGGAACGCCTTCACGGGCGTGACGGCCCTATACGACCCGGACCACGACTGGCCCTCGGCGCCAGAGTACTACCCGGGCCAAGCCTGGGACAGCGTGACCCTCGACGACACCCTGTCGGTGGTCGCCGCCCCCGACCCCTGGTGGAGCCTTCCCGGCGGCGTCTTCCGAGGGCAACCACTCGTCCCGGGCGGTCCGAGGCCCAACCTGGCGGTGTCTGTCCACGACGTCTGCTTCAGCGACTGCGACGGCGACTACGCGCGGGTGTCCGTGCAAGTGTGGAATGACGGCGACGCCGACGAACCAGCCGGCTCCAGGCTTCGCTTGTACTCGAGCCCCGGGGGCACCGCAGTCGAGCTCTTGTCCGTCGACTTGCCCGAGATCCCCGCGGCGACATCAGTGGAATACACCTTTGGCATGCTGGGGAACGAGCTGGGCGGCCAAGTCCGCGCGGTCGTCACACCCGCGTCCGTCGACTGCAACGACAGCGACAACGAGGTCAGCTATGACGACCTCGAGTGCGAGTAAGGCCCACCTACTCGCCCGTGTCCTCGTCGACATACTCGTAGTACACGAGATCGCGCTCCACACCCGCGACGGCGAGGTGTACCGGGCCCAGGTCACGCGCGAAGACCCAGGACCCGGTGAGCTCGCCCTCGGATACTGTGGTCGAGACCGTGTCGGGAAAGGTGCCGTAGTAGGCGGTGTAGTCGCTCGAAGATCGCGGCTCGGCAGGAAGGAACTCCACACCGTCCACCCGCAAGGGTCCGTCCACCGTCACCTCGTGTCGCGACCACACAGGCGCCTCGTCCCAGTCCGCCCCCTCGCGGAGCTCCCAGGCCTCCTCCAGGATGGCGAGCCAGAGGGGCACGTCGTCCGGCGTGGCGCCCGGCGCGTAGGCCAGGCGCGTGCCCGGCACGCCCGCGTAGTCCACGGCACGCCGCTGGTTCTCAGCGTCGACCGGGCCCTCGCCGCAGGCCAAGAGGAGACCGATCACTCGGCCCACATCGGGATGTGGTTGTTCTGCGCCGAGTCTTGTCCCGGCAGCCAGAAGGCCGGCCAGGAAGGGTCGACGCCGTCCGCCGCGCGTTCCGGGTCGAAACCGGCCACCCAGAGCTGCGGGTTGCCGGTGGTCACGCTGCCGTAAACCCGGTTGGACGAGAACGCGAGCCACATCACCTCGTCGTCGGGCAGCGGTCCCCAGCGGGGCAGCGAGTTGGTGAGTCCGGCTGCCTGGTTCGCCGCGACGAGCTCCAGGACCGTGGCGCCGTCGGGGCTGGCCACGAACACGGCGGCGTCGGTGTCGGCGTAGCTGTCGCCCGTCGACACGTTGAACGCGATCCACTCGCCGTCCGGCGACCACGCTGGGTAGTAGGCGTTGAGCGGGTCGGCGGGGTCGTACACCACCACCGGACTCGACCAGCTACCCCCCGAGCGCTCCATTACCGCGATCTTGCCGCCGGAGAAGTACCAGTCGCCCCCGTCGCCGTTGTTGAGCACCATCGCCACGCGGCTGCCGTCGGGCGACCAGTCCGGGTGGGTGGCGTAGGCGCCGGTGGCAAGCGTCTCGAGGAAAGCCCCACTCTCGGCGTCATACAGGCTCAGTTGTCCCATGTAGGCGACCAGCAGCTGTTTGGCGTCCGGCGAGAAGGTGTTGAAGTTCCCGTAGGTACCGGACGCATAGGCCACGATGTCGCTCTGGTCGGCGAGGCGCTTCACGCCAAGGGCGCCGTTACCGCCGTCGTAGGTGAACGCGATCTTGTCGCCGCGCACCGAGTGACAGCCCACGCAATAGCCGCTGGAGGAGGCGGTGAGAAAGTCGACCGCGTTCTCGCCGTAGGGGATCTCCCGGATGCCGCTCGCCGAGGTGGACCAGTAGTAGATGCTGCCCCGCGCGTCGAAACGATTCACGTTGACCGTAATGATCTGTTCGGACCACACCTCTGCGCCCACCACCATCGAGAGCTCCACCTCCACCGAGCCGCCCGCGTTGGTGCCCACCAGCGCGGCCCAGGTGGCCTCGTCGGCCGTCCAACTCGTGCCGGTGGTGTACACGCTCAGGTCGGTCACGTCGCTGCGGAACCGAAGCTTCACCGCAGACTGTCCCACCTCGTTCCACATGAAGCGGATGGAGGGCGTGTTCCGCGGCAGGTTGACGTTGTCTTCCGGGTAGAGCCAGAGCCCGTCGTGGGGGATGCGCGGCGCGTCGAAGAGCCCCGGATCGACGCCCTCGTCCACGAGGGCATTCTCGAAAACCACGGTGACCAGTGCGCTCGCCTCCAGACCCGCGTACCGGGCCGTCACGTAGCTCAGCCCGCCGGTGCTCAACGAAGGCGCAAAGAGGCCGCTACTGTCGATGTCGCCGACCGTCCGGTTCGACAAGGTCCACTCCGCCTCGGGGAGCGTTTCCTCTTCGCCGCTCGGACGCACGCCCGACACCACGAACTGGGTGGCGTCGCCGCCCTCCGGACTGGTGTACACCGTCGTTTCGGCCGGGGCGACGGTCAGCTCGGCGTACTCCCCCGGCCCGGTGCCGGGGAAAGGCTTGGAGCAGGCAAGGACGAGCAGGATCACGGCCGCACGGTATCCTCAGGCGAGGCTATCGGCTCAGCGCCCGCATCGAACCCACGCGGGCGCTCTCGCAGAGCTGGACGTTTGTGCTGGAATAAACGGCGCAGTCCGAGGGCAAGAGCGTCAGGGCCGCGTCGTAGCGCCGCGCGTTGAAGAGGGCGACGGCCGCCGCCAGCCGCGCCACGGAGGTGGACGGCAGCTTCGCTGCGAGCGCGGTCATTTCTGCGTCGCGACCCATCGCCTGTAGGGCCCGCAGGGCGACCTCGGCCGCCTTGCTGTCGTCCATGACGATGGCCTCCACGAGGTTGTACGCCGCCTCGTTCGCCCCTTGCAACAGCCAGATCTCCGCGTGCTCCGCCATGACACGAGCGTCGAGGCCCGCCGAGCCCTTGGCTACGATGGCGTTGGCTCGGTCGAGATCGCGCCCGTTCACCGCGCAGCGGTAGGAAACGGCGCGCAGCCGGTCGG
This sequence comes from Pseudomonadota bacterium, assembly GCA_005778355.1. Taxonomy (GTDB): domain Bacteria; phylum Myxococcota_A; class UBA796; order UBA796; family SXON01; genus SXON01. The sequence goes on from SXON01000168.1 coordinate 18,683, forward strand.
CATACTCGTCGGGTACCCGCACGCTGTCCACCCGGGCAAGGCAGTCCCGGGCACGACCGCTCCGGGCGAGGCCGAGGAGGCCGTTGAGCTTCGCGGAGGGCCGGCCGCGCACCAGCACCGCGTCGATGGCGTCGGCAGGCGCGCGCGCGCCGTCGTCGAAGATCACCAGCGCCACCTGCTCCAGCACGTCAGCGTCCTCGGGGTAGGTGTAGAGCGCCGTCGTGGCGTGCGTCCACGCCGACGCCGCGCCGTTCTGGCCCCGCTCCACCGCCACCCGTGCAGCCGCCAGGGGTGCCGAGGAGCCGACTCGCTTTTCCATCTCGTAGAGCGCGAGCTGGGCGTCCGACCAGCGCCGCTGTTCCACGAGGGACCGCACGAGGAAACCAGCTGCTACCTGAACTTCCCTCACCAACTTTTCGCGATCACCGGGCTGGGTGTCGCGACGCTTGAGCAAGAGGCCCGGGTCGAAGGGGGCTCCGACCTGGTAGAGGCTGGCGAGGTCGGCCAGGGCGGACTCGAGCGCTGCCCCGCCCACGCGGCAGCCGTCCAGCGCGAGGCGGGCGGCGAGGTCGTCGGGATCGCGGTCGACCCGGTCCATGAGCCTGGGTTCGACGCTGGGGCAGTTGCCGAGGGCGGCACGGGCCACGCTGTCGTCGGACACGATGTCGAAGTTGGCGGCCATCGCCGTGGCGAGGAGGGCGAACATGGCGGCGGAGTGTAGCAGAACGTCGCAGAGCGGCTCCGCGAAGGGCTCAGCGGCGTCAAGACAACCCCTCGGGGCGACCCCCCGGGCTAAGTCTTAACCCTTAACCTCCGACACCTTTCGGCCACCTTTCGGCCCCCTCGGGGCTACTTCGCGTAGGCGTTGAGCTGAAGAATATCGCCGTCCTTCGACCGTAGTTGATAGGCGTTGGTCGACTTGCCCTCGGTCTCGACCTTGAGCGAGGCCTCGGCGGGCGCGTCCTCGCTGCTACGAACTTGACCAGCCACGGCGTCGGCGAGGAAGGCATGGGCGAGCGGGTCGGCCGGGGCGAGGGCGGCGGTGTCGGTGCCGATGGCGTCGAGCGCGAGGGAGCGGAGGCTCGGCTCGCGCACCGAGTCGTACAGCCCCGGGCTGCCGTAGAGCTCCACCGCAACGAGCTTGTCGCCGATCGCCGCCACGTGCCCCACGGTGCGGTCGTCGCGATCAAGCGCGGGGCCAAGAGTGGCGAGGTAGCGCGTGGCCTCGCCGATCAGCTCCTCGTTCCGCACCGAAGCCATGTAGGTGCCGGTGGAGGGCGCGAGCTTCGCCTTCGCGTCGGCGGTGCTCACCTTGGCCCGCTTCTCCTGGTTGAGCTCGGCCACCTTGGCCCAGGTGGCCGACTGGTTCTTCTCCACCTCGACCGTCCGGCGCAGGTCGATCTCCCCCTTCCCGCCGTAGCCGAAGGCGAGGCCCTGCCCTCCCTGTTGCCAGCGGCCATGCTCCACGCAGTTGACCGCGACCATCACCTTCCCCGACTTCGGCGGCAACAGCGTGCTCTCCGTCAGGATGCGATCCTGCTTTCCCCCGGTGACGACGTCGCCCGCCGCCAAGAGGACGGGCACCTCGCCGAGGTTCTCCACCTCGAGCTCCGGCACGCTGCCGCCCTCGTCCACCTCGCTGATCGCCACCAGCTTCTTCGAGAGGCCGTCGGCCAGCGAGAGCGCGCCCGCCGGGAGCGACGGGCGACCGGTGTCGAGGACCGGCCACACCGCCAGCTTGGCGTGGAGCGCACGCGGCCCCAGCTGGTACCGATCCGCCAGCGCAGCGGGCAACTGGGGCGCAGGCGCGGGTTCCACGGGCACACCGTCGCGACCAGCCGGGAGCACGTTCTCGGCCTGCGCGGTGGGGTGGTTCTCGGTGACGAGGCAGGCGAGGAGGAGGAAGAACATGGGGAGGATCTCCACCCTTGTCGACCACCCGTCCCGCGTCGCGGTTCGTCGCGCCTTGTCTCAATCGTCGAGCGCGAGGACTTCGCCGGGCCCGCAGGCGTAGCGCCGCCATCCGAGGTCGCCCCGCACCACTGGGCCCCCGGAGAACCGCGTGAAGGCCGGGAGCACGCCGAGCGCGGAGCCGAGGAGAAACGCTGGGAATCGCAGGCGATCCGCCGTCCCCCGGATTGCGGCCGTGGGGTGCAGGTGGCCGGCCCAGGTGTAGGCGCCGGCCACCGCCCGTGGCTCGTGCACAAACGCGAAAGGTCCATCGACGAGCACCTCGTCGACCATCTCGATGCGCCAGCTCCCCGGCACGCCGTGACGGTCGTGGTTCCCGCGCACCAGCACCACGTCGGCGTCGAGGGCAACCCGCCACCGGGTCACGCGCTCCACTGTCGCGGGAGACAAGGCGCCGTGTACCAGATCGCCGATCACCAACAGCCGCCGGGCCCGCGTGTCGGCCAAGAGCGCCGCCAGCCGCGCGAGGTCGTCGTCCAGCTCGCCGGGCGGCAGCGGCAGTCCTCGGGCGCGAAAGCTGTCCCCCTTGCCGAGGTGCACGTCGGCCACCACCACCGTGTCACGCCAACACAGCGCCCGGTCTGGGTGCAAGAACACGCTCTCACCGCTAATCTCGAGCCTCACCGGCGACTCCGCACCGCCCGGCGCACCCGGGCCTCCAGGGTCTCGGTGGTGGCGACGTTCTTCGAGAGGCGGGAGGTGAGGATGGGGAGGGCGAAGGGCGTGGGCTCCGGCGGCGTGACGATCACGACGCGACAGGCGGCGAGACGCACGAGGGCCGCTCCGAGCCTAGCCTGCTCGAAGTGTTGCTCGATCACCTCCTGCCGAGCCTGCTGCAAGAGTGGGTTCGCCGGGTCGTAGCGTGAAAAAACGTCGTAGAGCAGCGAGGCGGAGGCCTGTACCTGCCGAGCGCTCTTCTTCTCCCAGGGCACGCCCGGGTGGATGAAGCCGGCCACCCGGGCCACGTCTCGGAAACGACGTCGCATGAGCTCGCTGATGTGAACAGAGGCGAGGATATCGTCTATCAGCTGATCGTGGGCGAAGATCTGGGGTGTGAGAAAGGCCGACCAGTCGATGGGTTCCGGGTGAAGCAGCTCGATGCCGTGGTCGTCCACCGCGATGGTGAAGGTGGCCGGACAAACCCGTCCCACGCGAAAGGCGAGCAGGGCTCCAAGCCCCTCGTGAACCCGTCGTCCCTCGCAGGGAAACAGAAAACAATGGTGTCCTTCCTCGGTTTGCACCAGCTCCACCAGAAGCTCGTCCACCGCCGGCACCCGAGAGAGGCGCGCCTGAGCCGCGATCATCGGCCGCGCCGTGTCGATCTCGCCCCCAGCCCGGCCCTGCCCAACCTCGCCGATGACCCGTCGCAAGGCATGGCCGAGCGCACCGGTGATCGGGAGCTTGTTGCCGGGCCAGTGCGGCGTAAAGCGGCTCTTCTTCTTGGCACGCTTGGCATAGACCGTGGCCTCGCGCACCATCAAGAGCTGCAGCACCTCGCCCGCGAAAACGAAGGTGTCACCCACGGCGAGCTGGGCGACAAAACCCTCGTCGATGGTGCCGATCTTGCCTCGACCGGCCACGGTCACCACCAGGGAGGCGTCGCTCACGATTGTCCCCACGCTCGAACGGTGAAGCGCCGCGATGCGACGGTCGGGCACCCCCAGTCGTCCGTCTTCCTCCACCACCTTTCGGAAGTCCGGGTAGGCGGCGAGCGCGGTGCCGCCCTCGCGCACAAGCGCAAGAGCGGCGTCGAACTGCGCCCGCGTCAGCTCGCGGTAGCTGTGGGCCCCCCGGACCTCGTCGTACATCTCGTCCACCCGGAAGCCGCCGCCGAGCGCGCAGGTCACGAGGTGTTGTGCGAGCACATCCACGGGCCGCGACAACGGTGTGCGAGGCTCCACCTCGCCCCGGGCCACGGCGTCGCGCACGGCGACGATCTCCAGGAGCTGCAGCGCGTGCGTGGGCACGCACATGAGGTGGGCCGTGGCACCGGGACGGTGGGCGGATCGTCCCGCGCGCTGCAAGATCTTCGCGATGCCCTTGGGTGAGCCCACCTGGACGACGCGCTCCACGGGCGCGAGGTCGACGCCAAGATCGAGTGACGATGTGCACACCACCAGCTTGAGCTCGCCTGTCTTGAGGCCGTCCTCCACGCGGGCTCGCTCCTCGCCATCGATGCTGCCGTGGTGGAGGCCCATCCACTCGAACCACTCGGGACGGAGCTGCACGATCGCCTGGTACCAGAGCTCAGCCTGTGCGCGCGTGTTGCAGAAAATCAGCGTGGGCAAGCTCAGGTCGATCCACGCCACGAGGCTCGGGGCGAGCTGCGTGCCAAAGTGCCCCGAGAAGGGGAGCGCAAAGCCGGGGGGCAAGGGCAGCGTGTCGATCTGAACGGGCCGGTCCACGTGCGCGCGGATCACCCGGGCCGGTCGCCCGGTGCCCACCACCGCCTGGGCCGCCTCCTCGGCGTTGGCCAGCGTGGCTGAGAGCGCCCATGTACGGAGCGCCGGCGCGAAAGATCGCAGTCGCGACAGCGCCAGCTCCACCTGCGTGCCCCGCTTGTTGTCGATGAGCTCGTGCCACTCGTCGACGACCACCAACGAGAGGTCGCGAAAACGTTCGGCGGCCTCTGGCTGCGTCAACAAGAGCGACAGCGACTCGGGGGTGGTGATCAAGACCTCCGGGAGCCGGGCCTTCTGCCGCGCACGCACGCTCGACGAGGTGTCGCCCGTTCGCGTTTCCACGCGCAGGCCGAGGCGGAGATCGTCGACCGGGCGGCGCAAGGCCTTCTCGAGGTCGCGCGCCATCGCACGCAGCGGCGAGAGGTAGAGGATGCGCGCCCCGGCCGAGAGCGCGGCCAGCGTGGCGGCGTAGGTCTTGCCGGCTCCGGTGGGCACGGTCAATAGGCCACTTTCTCCCTGCATCTGGGCGTGCCAGAGTTCTCGCTGGAAGCCGTGCACGGTCCACCCGCGACTCTGCATCCAGGCCTCGGCCCGGGCGAGGGCGGCTGGATACGCTGCGGCCACCATGCTCATCGCACTATCGCTCCTGGCCTGCACGCCCGACGAGAAGGACACCGCCGAGATCGATTCCGCCGAGGAGATTGACTACCCCGAGGTGAACGAGTGCACCGAGGTGGTGCTCGAGTTCGATGGCAACGATCCTCCGCGGGTGGGCGACCTCTGGACGATCTGGCTCAATTGCGACGGCACTGTGCTCATGGGCGCCTCGCGCATCGCCGTGAACCCCGTCGAGGCCGCGACTCTGGACGAGAACGAGCTCACCTGGGCGCTGCCCGGAGAGGCGACGATCGACATGCAGACCGGGCAGACCAAGGGCAGCCGCACGGTGACGGTCAGCGAGTAGGCAGCGGCTAGAACTCAGCTCCCGCTGCCGAAGACCTCGGTGAAGTCCGACACCATGCGGGTGCCGATGCCCACCAGCTTGTCGGCCTGCGGCCCGATCTCGCCGATCGCCTTGATGTTCTTGGTGACCGTGGTGGTGGCCTTCGCCGCGCCGAGCGGGTTGCCCTTGACCTCCGCGACGATTTGCTTCGGGAAGTCCTTGGACTTCTCCACCAGCGACATGGCGTTCTCCTTGAGGCCCACCACGGAGGTGACGGTGGCCGAGGAGGCGTCGAGCAAGCCGTTCACCGCGTCGATGCCGACCTGCACATTCTCGGGGACGGCGTCCTTGGCCTTGAGCTTCGGCGTGGTGCCTTCCATCACGACCTCGAGCTTGTCGCCCGCCGTCTTCTGGAGCGACTCGAAGGCCTTGCTCATCGGCGCGTCGGTGCCCACGCCGAGGGCGGACTTCGCCTCCTGGCGCGCCGTCTTGAGCGAAACGCGCTGCTCTTCGAGCTTGGTCTGCACGTCCTTGGCCTCGCGGAAGATGGCGTCCATCGACTCGATGCCGCAGTCCTCGATCGGCGTGAGCTCGGTTTCCTTCTCCTCGTCCTTCCCAGACTTCTTCGTCTTCTTTTCCTTCTTGGTCTTGGTGGACTTGGTGTCGGTGGTGGTGTCCGCGGTGGTCTCGGGAGTGGACGACGCCGGCTCCTCCGACTTGGGCTTGGCAACGGCCTCAGGGGCAGCGACGAGAACGGCACCGAGCACGGCAAGGCCGAGCAAACGAACGAGGGTGGACATGGCGTCTCCGGGAAGGGCCCCTGTCTAACGCAAACGCACGCGTCGATCCCTCGGCGCTTCGTGCGGATAGGCTGCACGCCAAGGAGCGCCCATCACCCCGCCCTGGCTGCCGCTCGCCAGCTCCCTGCCCGGTCGCGACGACGCGATTCGCGAGGCGCTCGCCGCCCTGGCCGAGGGACCCGTGCTGTTGATCCATGGCCCGCCGGGGATCGGTAAGACCTCGCTGGCCGGGGCGGTCGCCCGCGCGACATCGCGTCCGATATTGGCGTTTTCTCTGGTGGGTGCCGACGACGGTGACGACGCGCTCCGCGCCCTAGGCGACGCGCTCGGTGCCTTGCCCTGCGGCGACGAGGCCGCCATCTTGGAGGCGCTTTTCGGGCTCGATGGCGCGCTCCTCGTGGCCGACGACGTGGCCGACGACGCCGCGCTCGCCGCCGTGGAGCGCGTGGTGGCCAACATTCCAGACGGACGCCTGCTGGCGGTGAGCGAGGGCCCGCTCGATCGCCCGGGATTGGCCCTCGGCCCCTTGCCGGCGGCGGTGCTCGGCGACGACTCGGGCAACCCGCTCTGGGCTCGCCTCGCCGGCGCCCTGGGCGTGCCCATCGAGGAGTCGCTGGCGGCGCTCGGCGACGACCTGACGCTCCTCGCCGCATTCCCCTGCGGGCTCCCCCGCGCGGCCGTTCCGCGGCTGCCCTCGGCGGTCTTGCGGCCGGATGCTCGTGACCGGGCAGTGCTCCGACGGGGCGTGGCCGCCGCCATCACGCCCATGGTGCTCGATCCTGCCCCCGAGGCGGCGCGGCGTGCGCTGTCGCCCCTCGCCGACCTGGCCCGAGGGGCACACCTCGCCCACTCGCCCGACCCTCGTGACATCCTCGCGCTGCGGCTCCTCGCACGCCAGAGTCGCGACCCAGTCCTGCGCGCGGAGCTGCTCGGCGCCGCAGCGCGCCTCGTCGTGGCCTGTGGCCAGGCCGGCCCAGCGCTGGCGCTCCTCGTCCCCACGGAGGGCGCGCCCTACGCGGCCCTCGCGCTCTACGACTGGGCGGCCTGCGACGTCTTCTTGAGCAGGGGCGAGACCCCCGAGGCCTGGACCCGCGCGGAGTCGGCCTCCGAGGCTTTCGGCTCGGCGGGCGACGCCTATGGTCGCGCCGCCCTGTGGCGCCGGGTAGCCGACCGCCTCGGAGAGCGGGGCGACGTGCACCGTGCCGAGGAGGCCTGGCGTCGCGCTCGCCAGGCGGCCCGAATCGTGGGCGACGATACCGGCGTCGCCGCGGCCCTGCGTGGTGCCGCCGCGCTCGCCACCAGCAGGGGAGAGTGGGTGGGCGCGGGGGCGCTCCACGACGAGGCCGCGGAGGCGGCAGGCGCGGGGCTAGCGGAGCGGACCAACTTGCGCCTCGGCGAGCTCTCGCTGGCGCTCGTGCGCGGCGAGGGCAATCGGATCCGCAAGGCGCTCGACAGCCTGGAAGCCAGCGCCGGCGACGACGTGCTCCTGCGTGCCAACCTCTGGCGACGACGCGCCGACGCGCTCTTGCGCGCGGGCGACGCCGATGGCGCGCTCATCGCGGTCGATCGGGCGGTGGGCCTCTACGGCAACCTCGGCGAGTTCGTGGCCCGCGGCGCCGCACTGCGCTTGCTCGGCGACATCTGCGGCGTGAGCGGTCGTGCCCAGGAGGCCCGCGAAGGCTATGCGCGGGCCCTCGACCAGCAGATGCGCGTTCGCGACTGGCGAGGCCTGGTGCGCACCCTCGATCACGCGGCGGCGCTCGAGGAACACCTGGGCGAGCTCGACCGCACCCGTATGCTCCGCGACCAGCGTGCCGCCGTGGTCCGCGTGTCTGCAGAGTCGTAATCCGCTTGTGGTAAACTCACTGGATCGACTCCGGTGGTCCCGCATGCCGCACCGCGCCCTCGCGTTCCCTTTCTGCCTCCTCCTCCTCGCCTGCAACGACGCGACGCTCTCCGTGCAGAAGTCTCCCCCCTCGGCGGAGATCATCTCCCACGCCGATGGCGACGCGGTGCAGGAAGGCGAGACCCTCACCTTCCGCGCGATCGTGTCCGACAGCGACGACCAACCCGACGAGCTCCTCGCCAGCTGGGTGGCCGGTAACCGCGAGCTCTGCCCGGCCGCCGCGCCGCTGCTCGATGGCACCACGCTGTGCCAGGCGGCCCTCGGGCCGGACGAGTCGACGGTGGCGGTCGTCGTGCAAGACCCCCAGGGCAACACGGGCGACGACCACGTGACGCTGGTGATCACCCCCACCTCGGCGCCCACGGTCGACATCACCGCGCCCACGGCCGAGGGCGTGTACTACTCCGACCGCCTCTTGAACTTCACCGCGCTGGTGGCCGACGCCGAGGACAGCCCGGACGTCTTGACGCTGGCCTGGACCGAGTTCACCCTCGGCGACCTTCCCATCGATCTCACCGTCGACACCAGCGGCGCCGCGAGCGGCGTGATGTACCTCGACGCCGGCGACTACTACGCCACCCTCACCGCCAGCGATACCGACGGCAAGTCAGGCAGCGACGCCGTCACCTTCAGGGTCGGCCCCCCCAACACCGCGCCCGACTGCGAGATCACCTCGCCGGTCGAGGGCGACTACGCCGCAGAAGGCGACGTCGTCACGCTGCGCGGCGTGGTTTCCGACATCGACGTCCCCGAGGACTGGATCACCGTCACCTGGTCGAGCGACCTCGACGGCACCCTCGGCAGCAGCGGTGCCGACAGCGCGGGGAACTCCGTGCTCACCTCGAGCACCCTGTCACCGGGCACCCACACGCTCACGATGGTGGCGGCCGACGAGGTGGGCGCCACCTGCACGCAGTTTGTGCTCTTCGCGGTGAGCACGCCCCCGAGCCTTGACCTGCGCGCCCCGGTCGATGGCGACGAGTACGAGGAAGGCGACAGCATCTTCTTCTGGGCCGAGGTCGACGACGGCGAGGACTCGCCCGACGACCTCTACGTCACCTGGGAGTCCGATCTCGACGGCATCTTCTCCACCGAGGGCGCGGACTCCTCGGGCGCGATCCTCTTCTCGTCGACCGACCTCTCCGTGGGCACCCACACGGTGGTGGTGACGGTGACCGACACCACGGGGCTCTCGACCACGGGCCTCGTGAGCTTCGAGGTGAACGGCGCGCCAACAGCCCCCACCGTCTCGCTCAGCCCCGACCCCGCGGCGACTGGGGACGATCTCGTGGCCAGCATCGACAGTCCCAGCACCGATCCCAACGGCGACAGCGTGAGCTACAGCTATGCCTGGTACAAGAACGGCGCGCTCTCCGCGGCCTCCACGAGCGACACCCTCCCCGACTCGGCCACCAGCAAGGGCGACACATGGCGGGTTGACGTGACCCCCAACGACGGCACCGTGGATGGCCCCTCCGGCTCGGCGAGCCTGAGCATCGGCAACACCGCGCCGAGTGTCACGAGCGCCGACATCACGCCCGACCCGGCCGATGTGTCCGACACCCTCACCTGCACCGCCACCGGCTTTGCCGACGCCGACGGCGACACCGACGTGTCCACCTTCGCATGGACGGTCAACGGGAGCGCGGCCGGCTCGGGCTCGTCGCTGGCGAGCGGCTTCGAGAAGGGCGACACCGTGGTGTGCACCGTCACCCCGTACGATGGGACCGACTACGGCACCGTCGTGACCGACACCCTGGTCATCGACAACGCGCCGCCCGAGGTGACGAGCGTCACCCTGTCTCCCACCGACCCCACCACCGACGAGACCCTGAGCACGACCGTGGCCTCCAGCGATCCGGACGGCGATCGTGTCACTCTCTCCTACGCCTGGTACGTCGATGGCACGCTCATCGGCAGCACTGCCACCGCGATCTCCGGCGTCACCTGGTTCGACAAGGACGAGGTGATCACCGTGGTGGTGACCCCCTACGATGGCACCGACTACGGCGCCACGGGCACCGACTCGGTCACCTGTGCCAACACCGCGCCGACCGCGCCCACCGTGTCGATCGACCCCGACCCGCCGGCCGGGAACGACGACCTGGTCTGTGTGATCGACACGGCGAGCAGCGACGACGACGGCGACGCGATCACCTACACCATCGAGTGGGATGTCGACGGCAGCGCCTACAGTAGCGCAACCACCACCTACGAGACCGGCGACACCGTCGACGCGGCCGACACCACCCGCGGCGAGGTGTGGACCTGCACCGCCACACCCAACGATGGAGACGATGACGGCACGAGTGACAGTTACAGCGTGACCATTGGCAGTGGCGACTGCGACAGTCCCGGCTTCGCGGGCACCTACGCCACGAGCTGGACACGGCTCTCCTCCGCGCCGGACGCGACCTACTCGCTCATGACCTGGATGGGCGACGACATGGACTACCTGTGGAACAGCTACGGGAGCCGGATGCAGTACTACACGCCCTCGTCCGGAAGTTGGACGCGAGTGTCGTCCGGCACGCCCTGCAACCGCCCCTGGAACAGCATGGCGCCCTACGACGGCGACTTGTGGATGATCGGCTGCGGCAACATCTACAACTACGACATCGCCACCGACGTGTGGACGACGATGGCCACGTACAGCGGCGGCGACGACTACAATCAGACCGTCGCCGACTGCGACGGCAATATCTATGGCTACAGCAACAACGGCCGCATCATCATCTACGACGTCGACACCGACACCGTGAGCGAGGTCAACTCCGGCTTCGGCAGCCTCTACGAAACCCGGTTGGCCTACGATCCCACCGAGGAAGCCGTGTATTTCGGCGGCTACGCCTCGCAGGACCTCTACCGCTACGACACCAGCACCGGCGCCATCAGCCGCATGACGCGGATCCCCGAGTCCCAACTCAACGACATCTTCTGTGGCGACTGGTCTGGGCACCTCTACGCGGCCGGCGGCTCTTCCGGCACCTCCTTGTGGCAGTACGACATGGCGAGCGACTCCTGGTCGAACATCACCAACTACCCGGTCGACCACGGCAACAACGGTTCCTGCACGGTGTCGAGCGACGGCTACCTGTACATGTCGAGCGGCTCCTCCACCGAGGTTCACCGCCTGACGTTGTACTGAACCACTACTCCCAGCCGGTCTGCGCCACGCCGGCGTCGAGGTGGCAGCGAGCCACCACGTCCTCGTTCTCTGCCATCACCAAGGCGTACTCGCGACGGTCGGTGGCGTCCCAGCCGCCGCCGCTCGGGCCCACCACGTCTTCGTAGGCCAGCGGGCGGGCCGGGAAGTCGAGGGGGTCGTCGCCGGCGCCGATGAGGCCGTCTTCGTCGTTGTCGATGCCGCTGATCACCAGGAGGCCGCGGTCGACCTCGAAGCTGAAGCGGTCGCCGTCGGTGGGCGGGAGCGTGCCGCCGATGATGTAGAAGCTGATCGCCCCAGTGTCGGACAGGTAGCGCTCGTCGGTGTAGGCGCGGCTCTGCTGCTCCCCCGAGAAGGAGCCCTCGACAATCCAGCTCACCGAGGCGCTGTCGTAGGTGACCGTCCACGCCTCGCCGCGGGCGACGCCGCCGCAAGCCGACACCGCCACCTGCTCGCCGGTGCTCGCGTCGACGGAGAGCTCGGCGTCGGAAGCCGGGCCCTGGTCTTCCAGGGCGGCGTAGGTGTAGGCGTCGGCGCTGTCGATGATCTCGTTGGGGCCGTGCGGACCGCGCAAGGAGGTGACCGCACAGCCAGTGCCCGCGTCGATCTGGAACACGAAGCCGTCTTGCGTGGTGGCAACCACCGTGGGCACGCGCGGGAGCGCACCCCAGGCGTTCGGCTGCTGCAGCCACACCGTGCCCGCGCTGGCGGCGAGCCCGGAGATGGGAGAGCCGAGGTCGACCCCCTCCACCGGGGCGTCGGAGGGGTTGGGATCTACCCAGGCTCCGGTGGCAAGGTCGTAGACGTCGACCCGGCGCGCGCCGAGCGGCGCGACGAAAAGGCGCTCGAAAGGCGTGCCGTTGGCGTCGCTGCCGCCCTGCCAGGCCACGTCGACCACCGGGCCGGCGGTGACGATCGTCTCCACGATCACGCCCTCGCCCACGATGTAGACCGCCGGCGAGCGGCTGTCGGCCACGTAGAGCAGGCCGTCGCCACCCAGCGCGAGCCGCCAGGGCTCCGCGCCCACGGGGAGCGGCACGGAAACGAGGGTGGCCCCAGAGGCCGGGTCGAGGCCCACGACAGAGGGTGCGTCGCCGTCGATAGAGACCCACAATACGCCTTCTCCGCCGAGAATCGCCGTGGGACGGCCCCCGAGGCTGAACTCGCGCAGGCCGGTATCGGTCGTGAATTCGAAGCGATCCCCGAGGGTGGCCTCGCCCTCGATGAGGAACTCGACCTCACCGTAGTCGGACTGGAAGGTCGTGCCCGCGACCGGCTCGGTTTCCTGCGTGCCAGAACGACTGCCGATGGCCCACCAGCGCGCGCCGTCGTACTCCACCGACCAGTCCTCGGTGGTGGTGAAGCCCTCGCGGAGCACGAGCTCGCTCAGCTTCGCGCTGTCGCCGCTACCGTCGGCATCGACGAAGGCCACCTCGCTTGCCTCGGGCACCACCTCGGCGGGGCTCGCGTCGTCGGCCACGCCGGTGAGGTAGGGCGCCGCGACCAGCTGGTCGTTGGCCACGTCGAGGGCCCAGAGCCAGATCTCGCCGTCGCCCGCTTCGCCCCCGATGACAAAGGCAGCGAGGTCGCGCAGTTGCCGAGTCTGGCCGGTCGCGACCGCGCTGGCGCGCAGGAAGGAGGCCGTGGGGTCGTCCGTCAAGAGGCGGCCCTCCTCGAGGTCGAGGGGGACGATGGTGCCGCTGCGGCTGTTGGCCACGAAGCCAATGGGGCCGGGAAAGGGCGTGCGGCCGTCGGCCGGGAGCACCGCCGCCGCCACCGGGCCATCGAAATGCAACGGGATGGTGGGCGTGTCGTCGCAGCCGACGAGGCCGAACAGGCCGTGGATCGCCAGGAACGAGGTCATTGGTTCGCGATCCAGGTGAGCGGCTCGAGGAAGCTCGGGCTCGCGGGGTCGGCGTCGAGGACCACCAGCGTGCTCGACACGTGCTCGCCCACCTCGCCGCTGTAGTTGGCGACGATCGCGTAGGCGCCGTCGGGCGAGATGGCCACCGCGTAGGGGTTCTCGCCCAGGTTGTCGACCTGGCCCACCTGCGTGCCGAGAGGCCCGAGGCTGAGGTCGTACACCGAGAGGCTGTTGTCGTTGAAGTTGGTGACGAAAAGCAGGCTTTCCGTCGGGTGCATGACCATCTGCCCTGGGCCGACGTTGGCCTGCGTGGCCACGCCCTCGTCGCGCACGATGCCGCGAGGCAGGGGGAGCATGCCGATCACGCGGTCGCGCATGAGATCGGTGGTCGCGTCGTCGACGATGTCGTCGGTGCGGATGGCGAACAGCGCCTCGGGCTCGTCGGCGACGCCCCACAGCCAGCCGTTGTCGCGGTCGACCACGAGGTCGCGCATGCCGCTGTCGGCGCCGGAGGACGTCTGGACGACCAGCACCGACTCCACGCCGAGGTAGTTCAGGTCGGAGAAGGTGCTCGTGCTGTCGTCGCGCACGTCGAGGGCGAAGAGAATGGGCACGAGCTTGCAGCCCACGTACAAGAAACCTGCCGCGTCGTCGAAGGCCAGCGAGCTGCAGCCGCGGCCGGTGAAGTAGGCCTCGTCGATGTAGAAGTCGAGCGAGATGGCGTCGCCGTCGTTCGGGGGCACGACGGTGAAACCCCAGCTGTCGGCGAGGGTGGGCAAGGCCAGGTTGCGATGCAGGCGGTCGGCCTCCCGCGCAGCGGCGAGCCCCACGCGCGGCGTGGCGCCGTCGATGGCGGTGTAGGCCAGCCCCCAGCCCGTGGCCGTGGACCAGGCGACGGGCCGCTGCAGCCCCTCGGCGCCGAGCGCGCCACTGGCTGCCGCCATCACCGCGCGAGGCTCGTCGCCCACCCCGAGGGCGGTGCTCCAGCTGCTCGCGCCGACCTCGCGTTCCGCGTAGCCAAGCTGCCACGTGGTGCCGTCGAACCCTGCGAACCACATGCGGTCGAGCTCGCCATCGCGAACCACGAAGGCGTCCCGCACGCCGGAGTCATCCCACGACCCGGGGGCGTCGCCGTCGAAGCTCCAGGCCGCGTCGGGGCCGTCGACGCGGGCGAAGCGGTCGCCATCGTCGACACTCTCGAGCAGGCCCACCCGCCACGTGTCGCCGTCGTGGGCGGAGTACCAGAGTTGCACCGTGCCGTCGTCGAGCACCTGGACCGAGGAGGGGCTCACCTCGACGGACTCGAAGCTGTCGACGCCCTCGTAGAGAGGCAGGTCGTCGACATTCCAGTTGCCGCCGTCGACCGACGTGGCCCGGCCGATCGTCGTCACGCCGTCGGCGTCGCCCGCGAAGTACATCGTGAGCGTGCCGTTGACGTCGGCCACCACGGCGTCGTGAACGCCATCGGCATAGAAAGTGCCCTCGGCCACGTCGATGAGCACGTCGTCATCGACGAGGAGCGCATCGCCGCTGAAGGTGGCGGTTCCGATCCTCGGGATACCGCTATCGCCCACCACGTCGAGGTAGGCCTGGTCGCCCAGTCGGGAGGTGAGCGCCACGCCGCTCGGCGCGAGTGTCGGCGCGTCGTCGGGACCGAGCACGTGCCCGGCGGCCACCTGCAGCGACCAGCCCTCGGCGCTCTCGCTGTAGGTGACGCCGGCGGTGACCGCGTAGGGGAACACCGCGCCGTCGAGATCGACCATGCGGAAGGCCGACTCGTCGGCCACCTCGACGGCCACGCCGTCTTCAGGATGGGCGCCCTCCTCGGCGAGGTACCGGAGGCCCTGGTCGACCCAGGTGTAGCCATCGACCGACGATGCCTCGTAGACCCCATCGATCCCGGCGTAGAGACAATGGAAACGGCCCGACCAGTAGGCCACGGCGGGGGCCACCAGCCCGGGCGTGGCGCTGTCGTCGACCGTCCAGGTGAGCAGATCGTCGCTGTAGGCGTGACGCAGGGCCACGCCACCCGCCCCGTCGGTGGCGGAGAACCACATTCGCCAGCGCTCGATCTGGGGGTCGTAGGCCACGCTCGGGTCGCCCAGCGCGGCACCCTCGATCTCCACGACACTGCCTACGCGATCATAATCAGCGCCGTCCGCTGAAGTCGCGACACGGATTGTCGACTTTGTGCCGTCGCCGCCCGCGTAGAAGAGGCTGAACGCGCCCTCGTCGTACACGAGGAAGGGATCCGCGATCACCGGCTCGTCGTCGTTCGGCTCCACCAGTGCGTACTCGTAGCTGGTGTAGGTGGTGCCATCGCCGGCCTCGAAGGCGGAGCGGATCGCGCCCTCGCTCACGAAAACCATCGTGCCGAAGCCGTTAGTCTCCGCCCAGGCCGGGTCGCGGGTTTCCGGTAGGGGCACCCGACCGCTATCGACCTCGATCTCGTAGGGCACGCCGCTGCGGAGCCACTCCGCCTCGCCGTTGCCGACGGTGCGGAAGATACCCTCGTCGTGACTCGACCACGCGCGAACGGTGGCCGCCGCCCACGAAAGCGTCCAGGTGTTCGCCGCCACCGAGGAGCTGGTTTCCACCTCGATCCGTGCGAAGCTCGCCTTGCTGCCCGAGCCGTCCGCGTCGACGAATTCCTCGGGCGTGAGGCGCCCGTCTCCCCCGGGAGGCACGAGCCGCGCCGGTCGCGACGCGAGATCGATGCTGGCCACGCTGTGGTCGGTGCGGTTGATGGTCCAGGCGATGTCGGTGGCCTCGTCGTAAGCCACCTCGTTTGGGTCGTAGCCCACGGCGATGCTCGCGCCACCGTCGTCGGGTCCGAGCTCCGTCGACAGGGCCAGCTGCCCGGTAGCGGACACATCGACGAAGTACACGCTGTCGGTGGTCTCGCGGGTGCGCCCATCGCCGCTGTACCGATTGGTGACCAGGAGCGTGCTGTAGGGCTCCACCCAGGCCGACGCCCCGCTGAAGGTGGGCAGCGCCAGCGCGCTCGCGTCGAGGTCGGAGACGAGATTGCGGCCGGTGGCGAGATCGACATTGTCGAAGTCGAAGGCGAGCACGCTGCCCGAGGTGAAGTCGAGCCAGGGGTTGGCGTTGGTGACCGCCACGGTGCGCCCGTCGCCCACCCAGCTCACGGCGGAGGGGCCGGCGAGGCAGGTGCCGATGCCCACCTGGCCGTACTCGTACACGCCGCTCGGGTAGTCCGCGCAGTCGCCGAGGTCGGGGAGCGGCGCCGGCTGCACACAAGCCAGCGCGAGGTGAAGCAGGATCAACGGCCTTCAGCCTCGAGGGCCGCGTGCGCTGCGGCGAGTCGCGCGACGGGCACGCGGAAGGGGCTGCACGACACGTAGTCGAGGCCGATCTTGTGGAAGAACTTCACGCCGGTCGGGTCGCCACCATGCTCGCCGCACACGCCGAGCTTGAGGTGCTTCTTCGCGGCGCGCCCCTTCACGGCCGCCATCTCAACCAGCGCCCCCACGCCCTCGACGTCGAAGACCGCCAGCGGCGAGTGCACGAGCACGCCCTTCTGCACGTAGTCGCCGAAGAACTTGCCCATGTCGTCGCGCGAGAAGCCGTAGGTCATCTGCGTGAGGTCGTTCGTGCCGAAGCTGAAGAAATCGGCATGGGCCGCAATCTTGTCGGCGAGGATGGCCGCGCGGGGCAGCTCGATCATCGTGCCCACGCGGTAGTCGATCGACACGCCCGACTCGGCGAGCACCGCGCCGGCCGTCTCCTCCACCTGCTCGCGACAGCGTTCGAGCTCCGCCGGGATCGACACCAGCGGGATCATCACCTCGGGGATGACCACCTTGCCTTCCTTGGTGCACTGCACCGCCGCCTCGAAGATGGCGCGCACCTGCGTGTTGTAGACCTCGGGCGTCGTGACGCCGATTCGGCAGCCGCGATGGCCCATCATCGGGTTGGCCTCGTGCAGCTGGCGCACGCGCTCCTTGAGCTTCTCGAAGCCGACACCGAGATCGTGCGCGAGCACGCTCATCTCCTTGTCGTCGCTGGGGACGAACTCGTGGAGCGGCGGGTCGAGGAGGCGAATCGTGACGGGCAGGCCGTCCATCGCGCGGAAGATGTCGACGAAGTCCTGCCGCTGGATGGGCAGAACCTGCGCCAGCGCGCGCTGTCGCGACAGCTCGTCGTCGGCGAGGATCATCTGGCGCATCGCGCGCAGCGCGGTGGGCTCGAAGAACATGTGCTCGGTGCGGCAGAGGCCGATGCCCACGGCACCGAGGTGCCGCGCGTTCTCCGCGTCGGGACCGGTGTCGGCGTTGGCGCGGACCTTGAGGCGGGCGCGCTTGTCCGCCCAGGCGAGGAGGCGTCCCATGGCGCCCGCGTCGGTGGGCGGCGCGAGAGTGGGAATGCGTCCCTCGAACACCTCGCCGGTGCCACCGTCGATGGTGATCCAGTCGCCCTTCTTCACCACGTGATCGCCGGCGTAGAAGAGCTGGCGCTGGTAATCGACGAGGATGTCGGTGCAGCCGACGACGCAGGGCTTGCCCATGCCGCGAGTCACCACGGCGGCGTGGCTCGTCTGGCCACCGCGGGCGGTGAGGATGCCGCGGGCCACGGTCATGCCCTGGATGTCTTCCGGGCTCGTTTCCAGGCGGACGAGGAGCACGTGCTCGCCCTTCTCGGCGAGCTCCTGGGCCTCCTCGCTGTGGAAGACGACCCGGCCACTCGCGGCGCCGGGCGAGGCGTCGAGGCCTTTGGCGATCCGCTTCTTCACGGCGGTGGGGTCGAGCACGGGGCGGAGCACCATCTCGAGCTCGGTGGCCTTCACGCGCTTGAGCGCCTCTTCCTCGCTGATCAGGCCCTCGTCTACCAGGTCGACCACGATCTGCACCGCGGCGGCAGGCGTGCGCTTGCCGGTTCGAGTCTGCAGCATGAAAAGTCGGCCTTCCTCGCTGGTGAACTCGCTGTCCTGCAGGTCGCGGTAGTGCGACTCGAGCTTACGCTGCACGGTGTCGAGTTCGGCGTACACGTCGGGCAGGAACTTGTGCAGCGTGTCGTTGGTGTCGCCGTTGATCGGCTGCGGCGTGTGCGTGCCGGCCACGACGTCTTCGCCCTGGGCGTTGGGGAGCCACTCGCCGAAGAACACCTTCCGGCCGGTGTTCGGGTTGCGCGTGAAGGCCACGCCGGTGGCGGAGCGGCCGCCCAGGTTGCCGAAGACCCTGGTCTGCACGTTGACGGCGGTGCCGACGTCGTCGGGGATCCCGTTGGTCTTGCGGTAGTAGCGGGCGCGCTGGCTGTTGAAACTGCGGAACACGGCCTCGATGGAGAGCTTGAGCTGCTCCTGGGGGTCGATCGGGAACTGCCCGGCGGCCTCGGCCACGACGTCTTTGAGCTTCTCGACCAGCGCCTGGAGCTCGGGGACGGTCATGTCGCGCGGCTCTTTGCCGTGCGCGTGCTCCTCGACCACCTTGTGGAAGCGCGTGTAGTGGATGCCGAGCACCACGTCGCCAAACATGGTGATGAAACGACGGTAGCTGTCCCAGGCGAAAACCGCGTTGCCCGAGCGCTCCGCGAGCCCGTAGACGGTGTCGTCGTTGAGGCCGAGGTTCAAGACCGTGTCCATCATCCCCGGCATCGACTGTGGGGCGCCGGAGCGCACGCTGAAGAGCAGCGGGTTCTGCGCGTCGCCGAATCGGCGGCCCATGCGCTCCTCCACGAGCGCTAGCGCGGTCGCGACCTCCTGCCAGATCCCGTCGGGGTAGGCCTCGCCGTTCTTGAACCAGTAGTTGCACGCGTCGGTGATCAGCGTGAACCCGGGGGGAACGGGCAGACCCAGCTTGGTCATCTCGGCGAGCCCGGCGCCCTTGCCGCCGAGCGTCTTCTTCATCGTGCCATCGCCATCGGCCTGGCCGTTACCGAAGCTGTAGACCCATTTCATGGAGAGAAGACCTCGCGCGGGGGGGCGCGGGCCTAACGCGGCGTGGGGCGTGGCGCCCGACTCCCCGGAGGGTCCGGCTCCAGAGCTCGAAGGCGGTCCCCGGCAGTCCCGCTCTGGGCCGCTCACCCCCGCGCCGGCGGCAACAACACCGCCGCACCCGCCGGTCCCACCGACTTGTGGCCGCGATCCCGGCTCACCGCGGCAACAACAACTCCGCACCCGCCGGTCCCCTCGACTTGTGGCCGCGATCCCGGCTCACCGCGGCAACAACGACGCCGCACCCGCCGGTCCCCCCGACTTGTTGCCGCGCTCCTGCTCGGGCTCAAACCGAGGCGTGAGAGTAGTCGAAGGTGGCCCCGTCGCGGACGAAGGTCCCCTGCTCCGGCGGCGCCACGAGCGCCCGCAAGCCCATCTGAAGTCGCACCGCGCGGACCAAGGTCGGGTCGGCGGGCTCCCCTCGACAGTGTCGCACGGTTCGCGTCGCGACACCAAGCGCAGCTGCAAGATCGGCGGCGCTCAGGTCTCTGGGTGCGGCCGCCACGCAGGCACGGCGCGCTTGCACGACGTCGGCCCCTCGCCCCCCAAGTCGCGACACAGCAATGGCCGCCGCCCCGGCGTCGGCCAGTTGGCGCAGGCAGAACGCGGGCTCCAGTCCCTCGATCCCCCAATGCGCGAGCAAGTCGGTCCGTTTCACGCGAGGGAGCAAGGCGCGCACGCGCTCGGCAAGCCACAGCCCGCGCGGACGCAAACCAAGCAGGTCCGGCAGGCTCGTCCCCTCGCGGAAGGGGTCGGCGCCGACGCCGTGGTGAACGTCCTGCCGATGCACATAGCCGAGGGCGTTCTCCGCGTGCCAGGTGTCGTCGATCGACCGCACGCTCGGGTCGACCAAGCGAACGCCGAGTCGCGACCGTAACGACGAGCGTAGATCGTGGATGAATCGCGACACGGCAGGGCGCTCGCAAGCGAGCACCGCGTGGCCGTGGGTGTCGCCGAGGCCGAAGCCGAACAGCCCGTGGGGGCCGCCGTGTTCCAAGAGCGCGCGCGACCACGCCCGGCGGCGACCGACGTCTGGCGCGAGGATCCGGTCGTCCTCGGCCCGGAACACGACTTGGTAGCCCAGCGGCATGGCGGCGGCAGGCTGGGCACCGGCGGCGTGCTCGTCAAGGGGTGACGGCGACTTTGGCCCTGGCCACCGAACCCGGCGGTCCCCGCGACTTGTGGCCGGGGTCCGGCCTCCCGGCGGCAACACCTCCATCGAACCCGGCGGTCCCCGCGACTTGTGGCCGGGATCCTGTCTCCCGGCGGCAACAACGACGCCGCACCCGCCGGTCCCACCGACTTGTGGCCGCGTTCCTGCCTCCCGGCGGCAACAACGACGCCGCACCCGCCGGTCCCACCGACTTGTGGCCGGGAACGCGGGACCGATGGCGCTCACCGCCTCCTGGCAGCGATACCTCCGCCGATGCCGCCGCCCCCCCACGACTCACCGCCATCGCGCCCCGCCTCGATACTGGGCCACATGCTGCTCGCGCTGTTTGGCGGTTGCCTCATCAACACGGAGCTGTACCTCGAGCGCATGGCGGCGGTCACCGACGACGACGGCGACGGCTACAACGATGACGAGGGCGACTGCGCCGACGCCGACCCGTCGCGACACCCCGGTGCCGCCGAGTCCTGCGACGACGAGGACAACGACTGCGACGGCTACATCGATGAGGACATCACAGCGGTAGAGGTGTGCGACGACCTCGACAACGACTGCGACGGCGAGACCGACGAGGGCATCACCGACGTCGAGGTGTGCGACGAGCTCGACAACGATTGCGACGGCGAGGTCGACGAGGAACTCGACCAGACCTGGTACCTCGACGGCGATGGAGACGGCTTCGGCAACGCGGACCGCACCAGCGTCGCCTGTGCGCAGCCCGATGGTCATGTCGCGACCGGCGACGATTGCGACGACACCGACGAAACGGTCTTCCCCGGCGCCATCGACAGTTGCAACGATCTCGACGACCACTGCGACGGCGAGACCGATGAGGAGCTCGAGACCAACGCCGGCTACACCGACGCCGACACCGATGGCTACGGCGCGGGCGACTACGCCGAGGGCTGCGAGGTGCCGGCCACAGTCGTGGCCACCGGCGACGACTGCGACGACGCCGACCCCGCGGTCAACCCGGGCGCGGGCGAGGCCATCGACGGTCGCGACGAGGATTGCTCGGGCGCCGTGGACGACCTGAGCGCCGAGGACGACGCCATCACGTTCGTGACCAGCGAGCCCTACGGTTGGGCCGGTAGCTCCATCCTCTGGGCCGATCTCGATGAGGATGGCGCAGACGACCTGGTGTTCGGCGCGCCCGGTCGAGAAAGCGGTACCGACAACTGCGCCGTCTACGCCGTGTACGCCGCCGACCTCGCGAGCGGGGACATGGCGCGGGCGTCGACGGTGCTGGCAGGGTCGGGCACGCGGTGTGGGGCCTCCATTGCCAACGACGACACCCTCCTCCTGGTGGGCGCCCCCGAGAACGACGGCGGATCGACCACCTCCTTCGATGGAAACAGCCTATCGACCGTCGCGACCTGGTCGCACGCGACGGCCGGCGACGCCGGGAGCGCACTCGCGACGGGTGGCGACATTGACGGCGACGGGCTCAACGACGTGGCCGTGGGCGCCCCGTCAATCAGCAACAGTGAGCCTCGCGACGGCACGGTGGTGATCCTCCCCGCCAATGCCAGCAGCGGCGAACTGCTCGACCTCGCGACGGCCACCATCGTGGGCACCACGGCGCGCCAGCAATTCGGTGATCGTCTTGCCCTGGGCGACCTCGACGGCGACGGCTACGCCGACCTCGCGGTGGGCGCACCCTCGGCGGAGGGTGGTGGCTGGGCCTGGCTCTTTCTCGGGGGCACCAGCCTGGCGGCGAGCGCGGCCGATGCCCACGCCAGCTACTCGGGCGGCGAGTATGCGACGGCCGGGAGCGCTGTGGCTGTCGCGACGGACTGGGACGGGGACGGGACTCGGGAGTGGTGGGTGGGGGCCTCCGGAGAGTCGGACGCCTTCGCCTTCGGGCCGAGCGCCCGTGGCGCCTTGTCCGCCGCCGACGCCCTCATCAGCGTGACCGGCGAGACCGGAATCCTCGCCGCCGAGGCCCTCGCCGGTAGTACCAGTGGCTTGCTCGTTGGGGCGCCTGCGGCGATGGGTCGCGACGGCGTTGCCGCCTGGTTCGCCGCCCCGGCCCCGGGGACAGCGTTCGACGATGCGACCGCCACGCTCGCCGGCGAAGCGGGCGCGGAGGCGGGCAGCGGCGTGGCCCTCTCGTCCGGTTGGTGGGCCGTTGGCGCTCCCGAAGCCGGTGCGACCGACGAGGGGGCGGTCTACCTCGTTGCCCTCCCCTGACCCCTACTCCGTCGCCAACCTCGAAAAATCCGCCAGCGAAGCGAACCTCGCCACGAGCACTCGGAGCAAGCCGAGCCGCGCCTCGCGGTCGGCGGGATCGTCGGCCATCACCATCACCGAGTCGAAATAGGTATCGACCAGCGGACGCAAGGCGAGTAGCGCCTCGAGCTGTCGCGACACGCCGCCGTCGTGCGAGGCGAAGTAGACCGCGCCAGACAGGGCACGGCCCGCGTCGCCGAGCCTGGACTCGTCGAGGGACGCCAGCTCGGGGGCCTCGCCGGGATGCTGCTTCACGAGGCCAGCGACGCGACGGAAGGTGGCGCGGACCGCACCGAAGCGGCCGTCGCGAACGAGCGCTCCGAGCGACCTGGCCCGCTCGGCCATCGCGCGCAGATCCCCGGGCGACAAGGACGCCCCCATCGCCGCGTCGACCACGTCGGTGGGGATGCCCTCCTCCTGCAAGCTCGCACGGAGCCGCGCGAGCACGAAGTCGATCACGTCGGCGCGAGCCTCGAGGCCAGCGGCCTGGAACAGCGCTGGGAGCGCGGGGTCAGGCCCCAGCGTGAGCACCAGCGCCACCACCCCGTTCGCCGCGCGTCGTAAGCCCAGAGGGTCGGCGCCGCCCTTCGGCTGGAGCCCCGCCGCAAAGGTGCGGTCGAGAACGGTGAGCCGCTCCGCCAGCGCGAGCGCCAACCCGGCCGCCGACGTCGGCAGCGTGTCGCCCGCGAAGCGCGGGTGGTAATGCTCCTCGATGGCCACTGCGGCGGTCACGCCCTCGCGCGCGGCGAGCAGGTGCCCGACGTGACCCTGGAGCTCGGGGAACTCGCCCACCATCTGGGTGGCGAGGTCGCACTTGCACAGGAGTCCCGCCGCTAAGGTCGCCGCCGGGTCGGCCCCGAGCACCGGCGCGAGACGCTCGCCCGCCGTCGCCACCGCCACCTGGCGCTCCGCCATCGAGCCGAGTCCACGAATCCAGATCATCCCCGCGAGGCGCTGCCCGTGCTCGGCCAGCGGCTTCTTCCGATCTTCCTCGAAGAAGAACTTCGCGTCGGCGAAACGTGCCGCGAGCACCCGCGCGTTGCCCTCGGCGATGAGCGCCGCGTTGCCGTCGGGGTTGTTGCTCGCGAAGAGAAAGTGCTGCGTGAGCACGCCGTCGCGGTAGGTCGGGAAATAGCGTTGGTTGACCTTCATGCTCTCGACGAGTAGCCGCGGCGGCAGGTCGAGCAAACCCGCGTCGAAGGCGCCGGCGAGCACCCGCGGGGCCTCCACGAGGTTCACCACCTCGGCGAGCAAGTCGTCGTCGACGCGCAAGTCGACCCCGAGGCGGCCCGCCTCGGCGTGGAGCTCCGTCAGGATGACGTCGCGACGCTCCACGGGGTCGACGATGACCCTCGCCGCCCGGCTGTCCTCGACCCACGCGCTCGCGGAGCGCACCCGGAAGCGACCAGGAGACAAAAGCCAGTGACCGTCGCTGTGATCGACCGTGGGGCGACCGCAAACCATGGCCTCGACGAGCTCGCCGTCGAGCACCGCGCACACGTGACGGATCGGGCGCGCGAAGCTCTCGCGGCGGCTGCCCCAGCGCATCGTCTTCTTGAACTGAATCCCCAGGATCGCGGCCTCGAGCCCGGCGGAGACGATCTCTTTCAGGGCCTGGCCGCCCTCCACGCTCCGCGCGGCGATCACCTCGCCTTTCGGACCCTGAACCCGCGTCAACTGCTCGGGCGCAAGGCCGAACTTGGCGGCGAATGCTACCGCAGCCGGTGTCGCGACCCCATCACGGAAGGCCACGCTCACCGCAGGCCCGGTGACCAGCTTCTCGGTGCGTGGTGCCTGAGCCGCCACGTTGTCGAAGGCCACCGCGAAACGACGCGGCGTGGACCACTTTCGCGGCGGTGACGTGGCGAGGCCCCCTAGGAGCTTGGCCAGGTTGGTCGCGAGTCCGTCGACCGCCGGACCCACGAAGCGCGCGGGCAACTCCTCGGTCCCTACCTCGATGAAGAGCTCAGGCATCGAGCACCTCCGCCCCGGCCCAGGATCGGGCCACGTTGACTGCCAGGTCGCGCACCCGCTTGATGTACCCGGCGCGCTCGGCCACGCTGATCGCGCCGCGGGCCTGGAGCATGTTGAAGGTGTGCGAACAAATCAGCATGTTGTCGTATGCCGCAAGCGGCAGTCCCGCGCTGATCAGCGCGCGGCAGGCGGCCTCGTTGTCGTCGAACAGCCGCGCCATCCAACTCGCATCAGACTTTTCGAAGTTGTCGCGCGACTGTTCCTGCTCGTTGCGATGGTACACGTCGCGATAGGTGATCCGCACGGGCTCGTCGACCCACACCAAGTCGTACACGTTGTCGACCCCCTGGATGTACATCGCGAGACGCTCCAGTCCGTAGGTGAGCTCGGCGCTGACTGGATCGCAGTCGAGCCCGGCCACCTGCTGGAAGGAGGTGAACTGCGTCACCTCCATGCCGTCGAGCCACACCTCCCAGCCGAGGCCCCAAGCACCAAGGGTGGGGGATTCCCAGTCGTCTTCCACGAAACGCACGTCGTGCTCGCGCAGATCGATTCCAAGCGCCTCCAAGCTCCCAAGATAAAGGCGCTGGATCTCGGGCGGGCTCGGCTTGATCAGCACCTGGTACTGGTAGTAGTGACCGAGACGGTTGGGGTTGACGCCGTAGCGACCATCAACGGGGCGGCGACAGGGCTGGACGTAGGCACATCGCCAATGCGCTGGACCTAGCGACCTGAGGAAGGTCGCCCAGTGGAAGGTGCCCACGCCCATCCACATGTCGTACGGCTGCAGGATCGCGCAGCCCTGGGCGGCCCAGTAGTTCTGCAAGGCCAGGATGAGGTCCTGGAAGGTTTTTGGCTTGGCCATGGGGCCGCGGGCCTAACCTCTACCGAAGATCACCGTCGCCTTCTCGTCCATCAACTTCCACAGCACCCAGCCGCCCAGAGGCACGCCCACCAGCCAGCAGGTGCCCACGCAGGGGAAGAGGCCCACCGCCGCGCAGATTCGCACGAGCCACAGGTTGCGCAGCGCTCGCATACGGATCCCGCCGAGCACCTGCGCCACCCCGTAGAAACTGCCGCCGAGAAAGGCGAGCAGGGGCCAGAGGTTGGCCTCCCAGGCCTCAAGCACCATCACGTCGACCCGCTGGGAGAAGACGTTGTAGCCCGCCACCGTGAAGCTGATGGCGGCGACCAGGAGCCCCAGGCCGCCGGAGACGAGCATGACCGTTCCCAGCGTCTTGAGCGACTCGGCGTACAGTCGGTACTCGGGACGGTCGTGTATCGGGGCCTCGGCGTGCAACCTATAGGTGGGATCGTTGCCCACGCCGGTGGTGATCTGCGCACCCCGGGCCTGTCGCGACATCCCAGCGATCCACCAGCCCTGGCCGGGCCCCTCGACGAGCAGCTGGTTCTGACGGTAACGACGCTCGATGAACTCGCCGAGGTCGCGCGAACACTCGATGCCGCGTGCGTCGCCAACCGTCCGAGACTCGGCCACGGACACCTCGCCGCCCCCGGCTCGCCAGCGCACGAAGGCCTCGTTGTGCGCGCGCACATCCTGGAGCACCCTCGCCGCGATCGCGTCGACCGGGAGGCCCGCGTAGGACTGCGAAAAGAGCGTGTCGCGACAGCGCACGTGCACCGCCGAGGCCGCGCCCGCCACGGCCACGCCATACACCCACTCCTCGCCCGGTTCGAACCCCGGGAAACACAGCAGGATCCCCTCGACCCCCCAATTGAGCCGGATGTTCTCCGCGTTAAACGCGCCACCCTCGGGGACACTGCCCCCGAGGGTGACGTCGGGCAGCCCGCACTCCACGAACCCGCGGAGCAACCAGGCGTGCACGCACGAGGCGGCACCGATGGCGGGCGGGATGACCGTGGCCACGGGTGCCGCTCAACTCGCCGCGATCAGTCTTTGAAGATCGCGTTGAGGAAGTCGAGACCGTTCTCGTTCTCGCCGATCGACTGGCCGGCCTGGAGCTTCTGGCCGAGCAGGTAGGCGTCGTAGACGAAGACGAAGTTGATGAAGCCGAGGATGCCGCCGAGGCCGAAGGTGCACACCGCGACCACGATCACGCCGATCATGATGCCGAGGGTGATCATGAACTTCTTCTTCTGCCCCATCAGGAAGTAGCCGAGGCCCGGGACGAACCAGTTGGCGACAGCGAGAATGATGGGGTTGGCATCGGGCTTGGAAATCATCTGGCCCATGGAAAACTCCGGCGGGAAGGAAGGTGGCCTGCGAACTACGACGCGGCGAAGCGCCGTGTGAGCGGCGCGAGATTAGTGCGGGCTTGCTCGCCGGGCAAGGGGGACGGGGGGGGTTTTTCGCCCGGCCGGTCAGAAAAGCGGGGCCTTCACCCTACAACTCCACCGGGGTGGGGAAAACCGGGATGAGGCCGTCCTCGAAGGCGACGAACTGGTAGAGGTCGGTGCCCGCCTCCCCGTTGCTCCGTGCCACCGTGAGCTCGATCACCACCTGTCCAGCCGGCACGCCGAAGATCGCGTACTCGCCCGTCTTGCCGGTCGACTCGCCGGCCGCGAGCACCACCCCCTCGTCGTCGAGGTAGCAGGCGTCGAGCGCGAGGTCGCCCGAGACATAGGCGAGCAACTCGGCGTCGGGCAACGGCGGCCAGGAGGTAAAGTCGTCGACCCCCGGGACGACGGCCAGCGCCTGCCCGCTCACGAAGCCGCCCTCGGCCGTGTAGTTCGCGCAGGCTTCCCAGCGAGCGCGCTCCTCGGTGGCCCAGTCCTCCGTCGAGAGCCAGGGATAGCCGGCGCCCGCGTCGAAGTCGCTCACCCCGGAGGTGCCGGAGAAGGCGGTCGGAACGTAGCCGTCTTTCTCCACGCCCACGAAGAACGGGGCGCCGGCCGGCACCGTCACCGAGAAGGCCCCGTCGGCGTCGGTCGTGGCCACGCCGAAGGGCTCGCCCGCGCCGTTGAGCGCGGTGACGGTGGCGTCGCCCACGGCGTTGCCCGCGTTGGCTGGGGCGTCGAGCACCGTGCCCGTCATCTGGACCTCGGTGATCATCGGGTCGCAGGCGAGGAGGAAGAGAATGATGGTCACGACGAGTCTCCGAAGAAGTACAGCGCGAAAACCACGTCGCCGGCGTCGGCCACGTAGTGTTCCTCGGCGGTTCCCGCGTGCACGTAGATGTCGCCCGGCTGGGCGACGGCGGCGAAGTAGGTGGGGAGCCCCTCGGCGGCGCGGGCGACGGTGCCATCCTCGGCCACCACCCAGCAGGTAGCGGGCTCGTCGTTCACGGTGAGCGTGGCGCAGTCGATGTCGGCGGTGGCCGGCGTGCCGAGCACGAGCACGCCGCCGTCGCGAGCGCCGTCGACCCACCGGTCGCCGTCGCCGTCGAGCGCGTCGAACAGGTCTTCCAGCCAGGCGTCGTCGGCCGCGAAGAGCGCGCCGCTGAACCAGCTGCCGTCGTCGGCTGGCGCGTCGCCCGCCCACACCGCCGGGCGAGACAGCTCGGTGCTCACCCGGACGTTGAGCGGCGTGGACGGGACAATCTCGACCTGCCAGTAGCCCGGGTAGTCCTCGTAGGGCTGGCTCGCCGCAACCGGCTCTTCCTCGAAGGGCTCGAGCCAGAAGCTCACGTGCCCCTCGGCGAGCACGGTCTCCTCGCTGGCGTCGGGGCTCGCGTACACCCAGCCCGACCAGGTGACGGCGGTGTCGCTGTCCTCACTGCTGTAGATGCAGGCCGCGAGCAGGAGCCACATGGCTTCAGCCTAGCCTGTCCACGAGCGCCCTCGCGCCAAGCTCATGGCCGAGATG
This sequence comes from Pseudomonadota bacterium, assembly GCA_005778355.1. Taxonomy (GTDB): domain Bacteria; phylum Myxococcota_A; class UBA796; order UBA796; family SXON01; genus SXON01. The sequence continues at coordinate 46,852 of SXON01000168.1, forward strand.
GGCCCGGACGGCGTCGTACACCAGCGCCTCGGCCTCCGCGTCGAGATGCTCGTCGAGGCCATCGCGCAAGGGCAGCCGGCGTAGCCGCTCGAGGCGCTCGATGGCCCGCAGCACCTCGGGGCCCACGCCCGCGAAGGTGAGTGTCTTGAGTTGCACGGCGGCGAGGAACGCCCGGCCGGGCGAACCCTGCGCCGCGTCGAGCACGAGGAGCGCGGTCTCCAAGAGTGCATAGAGCCTAGGCTCCGGCTGGCCCTCGTGCACGAAGGCCCCCACCAGCTCGCAGGCGTACTGCGCCAGGGCCAACCGGCCATAGTCGCCACGCAAGCCGAGCCGGGCCTCCTCCACCTCGGCGTCCAAAAGGGTGTCCATCCCGCCCTCCCGGCCTCGCAACGACAAGCGCGCCCTCGTCGCGACATCGAGCCCCCGCGGGCGCTTCTGTCCCCCGCGCAGGAAGGCGACGACGCGTCCCTCGTCGGGGACCACGAATCGCAAGATGAGATCGTTGTCGCCGTAGGGTTGTCTCGACACCACCACGCCCACGCGCTCGCGCCCCGGATCGCGCATCAGGACAGGAGCAGCGCCGCGACGCTCAGGTAGATCGTGAGCCCGACGCCGTCCATCGCGGTGGTGACAAAGGGGCCGGTGGCGATCGCCGGGTCGACGCCGAAACGCCGGAGCGACAGCGGCACGAGCGTGCCCACCAGCGACGCGCTGGTCATCCCCGTGATCACCGCCACCGCCACGCTCGCCGCCACGTCGGCCTCGCCGAATCGAAGCAGGCAGTAGCCGCCGATTGCCACCGCGAAGACCACGCCCAGGAAGAGCCCGTTGAACACCTCGGCGCCCACCGCGCGCGCCACACCGGTGTCGATGCGACCGGTCGCGATGCCACGCACCGTCACCGTGGCGGCCTGGATGCCGACGTTGCCCTCCATGCCCATCACGATGGGGATGAAGCCGGCGAGCACGATCTCCGCCTTGATCATCCCGTCGAAGGCCGAGATCAGCTCGCTGATGAGCAGGCCGCCGAGCAGCGTGATGGTGAGCCAGGGGAGCCGTCGTAAGGCGTTGCGCACACGCCCGCCGGGCTCGTCCTCCGTCTCGCGCACACCGGCCATGAGCAGCATGTCTTCGGCGGCCTCGTCCTTGATGACGTCGATGACGTCGTCGACCGTGACAATACCCAGCAAACGCCGCGCCTCGTCAACCACCGGCACGGCGAGCAAATCGTACTTGGCCGCCACGCGCGCCACTTCTTCCTGGTCGGTCTCCGCGCGCACGCTCAGCACGTCGGTGGACATGATGTCGGCGAGCTTGGTGCTCGGCGGGTGAGTGAGCAAGTTGCGCAGCGAGGTGACGCCCACCAGCTGCCCATCGTCGTTCTCGACGTAGGCGTAGTAGATGAGCTCGTGGTCCGCTGCTTCCTGTACGGCGGCGATCGCGTCGCGACAGGTGAGGTTGTCCTGGAGCCGAAAGGCGAGCGGCGACATGATGCCGCCGGCGGTGTCGGAGGCGTAGCCGAGGAGCTCCTCCACCTCCTCGCGGGCCTCGCCCTGCATGCGCTGGAGGATGCTCTCGCGTAGCTCCTCGGGCAGGCGGCCGAGAAGGTCGGTCTGGTCGTCGGCGGCGAGGTGCTCGAAGAGCGCCACGAAGCGCTCCGGCGGCATGTCGCCGGCGATGTGCAACAGATCGTCGCCCTGCAAGGACGTGAGCACGGCAGCCGCCATGCCGTCGTCTTTGACGTTGGCGAAGACGAGGCGCTGCTCCGGCGCCGTGAGGTGGCCGAGGACGGCGGCTAGGTCTTCAGCGCGAGACTTGGCGATGACCTTGGCGAGCGGCGCGGCGTGGCCGCGTCGTGCCAGGCGCCGGATCGCGTCGACCCGCTGGACGAGGAGGTTCTCGGCCATAGGCTACCCTCCACGGTCGTCCTCGAACACGATCCGCCGCGGTCGCGATTGCGCGCCGAGTGGCCGGAGGGTGTTCCCGTTGTACACGAGCGTGACGCCGCTCAGCTCGTCGAGCTCCACCTCGAGACGGTCATGCGCCGCGAACTTCACCTGCTTACCCGGGGCGAGTTTCCCCTCGTGCACCGGTCGACCGTCCGAGCTTACCCGGGCCCCGACACCGCTCGCCGACGTGATTAGCAAGACCTGGTCGGGCGGAACGCCCAGCGCCTCCTCCCCGTCGGACCGCAGCCCACGAGCGGCCAGGAACACCGCGAGCAGCACCGAGGCGGCCAGCGCGGCGTAGAGTGCCTGGCGCGA
>SXON01000169.1 GCA_005778355.1 Pseudomonadota bacterium
ATCCGGCCGTGTTTCCTCGGCTCCGTCTCGTCGTCTCTCTCGCGGTGCTGAGCGTCAGCTGGTCGGCCCTTGCTCACCTGCCCCACGAGTACGTCCTGGCCTTGGCCGGCGACCCCGACTTCGCCACCTCCGGCAAGGCCTACCTGATCATGGCGGTCGACGGCTCCACCGACGGCCTCGGCTGGTGGCCCTATGCCTCGCTCGACCACGGCATGCACTGGGACCCCATGGCTCGACCCGCCACGAACGCGGACTTCGCCGGCCTGGTGGTGCTCGACGGGCGACCGATCATCGCCACGGGCGACGGGGCGCTCTGGTGGCGCGATGGCGCCGAGTGGGAGCGGCTCACGGCGCCGACCCCGTACATCACCAGCATCACCGCCGACTGGAGCCGAGTGGCCATCGGCGGGGCCACGGGGGTGTACTGGACCGACGATCCCCGGGGCGCGTGGCAGACAGCCACCACCGAGGCCGCCAACATCGTGAACTTCGCCTCCTCCGACAGCGCCAACCTCGCGGTGCGCACCCGCGACGGGCGCATCCTCTTCGGCCCGCCCGAGGCGCTGGTCGAGCTTCCCGACCCGCCCGTCGACGCGCTCGACATCACCCAGCTCGACGGGGTCGTGTACATCGGCGGGCCCGAGGGCGTGGCGGTGCATCGCACCGGCTTCTGGGCGCCGTGCGCGGCGCTCCCCGTGTCGCGACCGGAACTCGACTACGCCACCCGCGTTACCCGCGTGCTGGCCACCCGCGGCGTGCTCCACGCCGGCACCGGCCAGTACCTCTACGACTCCACCGACGGTTGCGGGAGTTGGATGGAGGTCGACGCCTTCGCCGAAGACGCGGCCTACGGCACCGGCGGCGGCATGGCCAACAACGCCGCGCAGTCCTTTGTCGGTCTCATCGCGAGTGAAGAGTACACCGTCACCGGCGGCTTCCGTGGGGCGGTGGTGCGCAAGGGCGCGCTCGAGTGGCACAGCACCCGGCTCAACGATGGCGCCTTCGTGCGCGGGATCGCGATGGCGGAGCCACGCGACGGCGCCGGGCGCATGTGGTGGACGAGCTACGGCGGGGCGTTGCTGGAGGTGGTCGACGGGGGCCAGACCTTCCGGCGCATCGCCCAGGGCTCGCTCATCGAGTCCGAGTTCGGTCGCGACGTGGCGGCCCACCCCTCGGGAACCTTCGCCTTCTCCGGCGACCTCAACGGCTACGGCAGCGCCGACCAGGGCGCGACGCTGAGCTCCGCCGACATGGTGACCGACCACCTCGTCGGGGTGGCCGAGGCCGCCGGTCGCCTGTGGGCACTGGGCTCTCGCGACGCCGACACCGTGCTGGCGGTGTCGGACGATGGCCAGAGCTACACGGCGGTGGACATCGGCGAGGGCGGCCCGATGGAGGTGGCCGACGTGGTGCTCGAGGGCGAGCCCGGCGTCTTGATTCGACGCGTGGCACCTGCCGGTCTCTTGTTCTCGAACGACGGCGGCGACACGTGGATCGAGCTCGGCACCAGCGAGTTCGACATCCGTGGCGTGGTGGCGTGGCCGCCGGGCGAGGGCACGCGCCTGGTACGCGCCACCGACGCCCAGGTGGAATGGTCGGAAGACCGCGGGGCCACGTGGACCCCGGCCACGACGCCGCCGGTGCTGATGCCCGAGCAGCTCCGCCAGACCGACGCGGGCGCCATCCTGGGCTTCGACGACGCCGGTCGTGGCTGGCGCTCGCGGGACGGCGGCGACACCTGGTCGGCCACGCTCCCGCTGGCCGCGCCCCAGGACATCGTCACGTGGGGCGAGCACGTCATCGTCGCGACCGTGCGCGGGGTCTTCTGGTCGGACGACCTCGGTGACACCTGGTTCCAGGCCCCCTTCCAGGAGCACCTGTCGCCCCGGCACGAGGCGCTCGTGTGCCTCGACGTCAACGGGGCGGCCGTCTCCTGCTACGACCCGCTCGGGGTCGGTTCCCAGCTGCGGTTCACCACTCGCGGCGACCACTTTCGCGTCGTCACCGACGACGCCCTGGCCTTCGACGTGACCGTCAACACCAACCCCGTCGGGGGTTACGCCGCCGGCGACACCATCGGCTTGCCGGGCGGCGGCTGGTCCGACGTGGAGCTCGACGTCACCGGCGGGCTCGCTGGCCTGTTCCACGTCGAGATCGACCTCGACGGTGACCCGATCGGTCGCAGCGAGCTTTACGACACCGGGGAGCCGGACACGGCTCAGGACTCTGCCTGGGGCGACGACAAGGGCGACAAGCCGCTACCCAACGAGGGCTGCAGCTGCAGCGACAACGGCGGTGCCGGCCTCGGGGGTTTCTTGGCGCTTGCCGGGTGGCGACGCCGACGTTCGAGATTGAACTAGGCCCGAATCGCCCGCAGGAAGCCGCTCTGCGCGTAGGCCAGGAGCGAGTGATCCCGCGTGACGATGACGGCGCCCTCGTGACGCGCCGTGGCCGCGATGATGCGATCGGCCGGGTCGCCGTGGAACTCGCCCGGCAGTCGCGTGCTCGAAACCGCAATCTCCGCGAGGAGCGGCACCACGCGCAGACCCGCCCGCCGGGTGGAGGTGGTGACCCAGTCCCGGCAGTCCATCTGGAGCTGCAGGCGCCCCTTCGCTTCGAGCATGGCCACCTCCCAGGCGGAGATAGCCGACACGGCGAGGGCGGAGTCCAGAGCGGCCGCCTCGATGACCTCCCGGGCGTCGGCCGAGAGTCGCTCCGGACCCCCGTTGACCACCCAGATCCAGACGTGCGTGTCGAGCAGGACGATCGTTACTGGTCGGCTTCCCACTGTTCCCCCAGGGGCGCCACGATGTCGGCGAGCACGGTGACGCTGCCATCCATGCAGCCGAACACCACGCGCGGGGGCGCGTTGACCACCGGCACCAGCCGCGCGACCGGGCGCCCACGCTTGGTAATCACCAGCTCCCGCCCTGTTTCCTGGACCTCGTCCATCAACTGCAGGCAGCGGGCCTTGAACTCGCCAGCGGGGATCTCCATGGGTACCTCACCATGGTCATATAGCCATGGTCATGATGGCGTCAACCGATTCTCGGCCGCGGCATGAAAAAGTGAGGAGGGGCCCGAGACTCAGGCCCCTCCACGACGGGATCTTGGTTGTCGTACCGAGTTGTGAGGCTCGTTGACTCCTTGTCCACCCCCTCTCGAGGGTGTCCCGACGAAGCCGCCTTTTTTGGGGTGGAGGCGCTTCCACCGTCGCGTCACGAGCATCGACCTTCCGCATCCGGCTGGGCTGGCCAAAGCCCAGGTTCTTCTGCTTCCCGATCGAACCCCTCGGCCTCGCGGGCCCCGGGGCGCTCACTTCACCTCGCGGTGGTGAGCCTTTGGCTTCTTGAAACTCGTGACACCGGCAGGGTCTTTGCCGCACCTGTGGTGCGAATGACGGGATTTGAACCCGCGTCATCATCCTTAGCAGGGATGTGCTCTACCGCTGAGCTACATTCACTGTCACCCAGGCGCGCCCTGCCGGTCGTTCCCATGCCTTTTGAGCATGCGAATCCAACGCGCCCGCTGGCTTCCCTCGTGGCGAGGTTTGCCCTGTCTTCACGCTCCCGGCCCGCGGGCCCTTCGCGATCGCCATGCCCAGGCGCCCTATCTTGCCAAGATCGGGCCGCGCCTTTCCCGAGGGAAAAGCCCTGGACTACCGCTTTGTTTTCGCGCGTCGCCTGTTGGAATGTACGGGAGTCCGGGTTCCAGCCGAACGTCCGTGCGCCTCCTTCTGCCGCCGAGGCGACCGGTTTGGACACACGTCGAGCCCGTGACACGCTTCCGCGGTACCCCCGACTCAACGAGGGACGCCCCGTGGGGCGTTGACTGCGGCCTGTATGCGCGGACTGCCTTGCGACAGCGCTCGACTGTGACGGTCGAACTTCCGCCGGGTCACCCCGGCGTTTCCTGCGAGCACATACGCCCGGCTCCCCATTGCGCAGCACCCGAGGGCGCCACGGCGGCGAGCGAACGAAGGTTGTGCACCGACCGCGGGAGCGGCAAGGGGGAAAACTCTACCAGGCGCCGGAAGGGCCCCGGAGGCACCCTTCCCGCAGACCGGTGGCTGGTGGGAGTGCGAGTGCCCCGGGGAGGCCGAGCAGCCGCACCCGAACCACATTCTTCGTGCCCGGGATAGCCTGAAAGCTATGAGCCCGCCGACTCCGTGGTACCGATCCGACGATGGCGCCTTCGCGCTGTACCACGGCGACGCCCTCGATCTGCTACCCGCGCTGAAGGAGCGCGGGGCCGTCCGCGCGATCTTCGCCGACCCGCCGTACTTCCTCTCCAACGACGGCGTCACCTGCCAGTCGGGCAAGATGGTGTCGGTGAACAAGGGGGACTGGGACCGCTTGACGACGGTCGACGACATGCACGCGTTCAACGCTACGTGGTTGACCGAGTGTCGGCGTGTGCTTGACGCCGACGGCACCATCTGGGTGTCCGGCACGCGGCATGTGATCTACTCGATCGGGTTCGCAATGCAGCAGCTTGGATTCAAGCTGCTCAATGACGTTGTCTGGGAGAAGCCGAACCCGCCACCCAACCTGAGCTGCCGGTACTTCACTCACTCCACCGAAACCCTCCTTTGGGCCGCGACAAGCGCAAAGAGCAAGTACACCTTCAACTACGCCACCATGAGACGCATGAACGCGGAGAAGCAGATGAAATCCGTGTGGACCATGACCGCGCCCGCAGCCTCCGAGAAGACGCTCGGAAGGCATCCAACCCAGAAGCCGCTGGCGCTTCTGGAGCGAATCCTGCTTTCGTGCACTGACGTCGGGGACCTCGTGCTTGATCCGTTCAACGGGAGCGGTACCACCGGCATCGCGGCCGTCCGCCTGGGTCGTCGGTACGTCGGGATCGACCGGGAGCTGGAGTATCTCGACCTCACGAAGCGCAGATTCCTCGCGTCGCAGGCCGAGCAGCCGTTGTTCGCCGTCGCACAGTGATGCGGTTTCCCCTCCTGCCAAATGGACCCTTCGACACGTTTCCGCGGGCGACGCTCGCCCTCGGGGACGGCGTTCACCTGGTGGAAAGGCTCCTGGACGGGAGGTACGTCGGCGTCACGAAGCCGGGCTACAAGGGCACCCACGACTTCTCGGTCGCCCTTTTCGAGCGCGACCGTGAGACCCGGGGCCGCGCGCTGTCCCACGTCGACATGCTGCACGACTTTCACCGCGCGCTCATGGCAGATCACCGCCTGGGGCTCCAGTTCATCGACCATGCATTCGAGGTATTTGGCGGTGCGGAACCTCCCGAACGCCTTCCTTCCGTGGAAACAGCGCACGCCCCCGACTTCATCTTGAAGTCCCTGAAGTGGATCTGGGCGCAAGAGGACGTCAACTACCCGATGCCTCGCCTTCAGGGGAGGAAGATGGCGGGCTACCGGCTCCGCGAGTTGGCGGACGGCATCGCTCTCAACGAGGTCTTGGCGCGGGCCGAGGTGAAAGGGGCGAGGCCCAAGAACCTCGCGGGCGTCAACTACGCGCTGGTCGACGTCGACTTGCTGCGGCGAAAATAGGGACAGAGTCAAGGTTTGACATAGCTACTTTAGAATCACCGACCGTACCGCGTGCGCCAGCATCCCGTCGGCGGCAAGCCTCACGCTCACGAGCCACTCCAAGCCGTTGAATGCCTCCCGAAGCGGGCTGAGCATCGCGTGCCAGCCCATCCCGTCCGTCACCCACACAAAGCCGACGCCAGCCCCGCGTAAATCCGCTTCCCTGGCGGTGTACTCACGGGCGATGGCCGACGGCTTCGAACCCGAGCTGCCATAGTGGTTGACTTCCATGACGACGAATCGCCTCCCGGCCGCGGACCGAGTCCAGAAAGCGTAGTCCCACACCACCCCCGTTGCGCTCGCCGGAAGGGGGCACCCGAGCTGGCGGAGACGGTCCGACGACACCTCCGCACCCCCGTCGATGCCTGGATTGCGCGCCAACACGTCCGTGACTCAGGGCGAAATCGTCCGAATTCCACAGTTACCGCCGCGATTTTTTCGCGCGTTCGTGTCCATTCCGACTTCCACACCGATCACGTAGTCCTTCACGGATCCGATGTGCTCCAACAGGTCGATCAACCCGGAGGCAACCAGAAAGGCAGTGTAGCGATCGACGTGTTCGGAGATCCCGCTCATCTCTGGAGCTACAAAGTCATAGTTCGTCACCCTCGCGTTTTCCAGGTCCTCAACCAGCGCCGCAGGACCGCGCCAGGCAACGAGGATCGGAAGAGCCGGGATGATCTGTGGATATCGGCGGAGCAGGTTGCGGGCCGCCTCGACCCGGTCAGGTTTCCTGCAAAGTGTGGTGAGTAGCGCGAGCTCCGTTTCGTACCGTCCGGCGTTAGCGAGCGCCTTGGCCCAGTCCACATAGTAGGCGGAATCGTAGTAATTCTGAAGCGAGGCCACGAATCGCTGAAATGCGCCGGACTGTGAGGTCATTCCATACTTTTCCGTGTAGAAGCTAAGGTTCGCCACGTGACCCCCCCACAAACGCGCCGTCCGTTCGCGCATGGGTCAGGAGGCTTAGCTGCCGCGACTCACCGGGCGCCTTGTTCACCGGGTAGCTGGTGACCACCAGTTCCCGAATCTTGCCACGCCCTGCGCTCACCGAATTGATAGAACGCGATGCCAAGACATGGTGCTTGAACATCCCCGGCTCGTCGTACAGCGCCTCGATGAACTCGGCGGTGCTGTTCGACGCCATCCACTGACAACGGTCGGTCAACCGAAGGAGCATGTCGCGTAGGGCGGTCTGGTCGTCCCGGGTGAATGCGTCCTTCGCATAGGCCGTGAAGGATGAGGTGGCTGACAACGGTTCGTAGGGCGGATCAAGGTAGACGAAGTCGCCGTCGGCGATGAACCGCTCGCAATCGCGGAACGACGAGGTCTCAATCCTCACGTCCTGAAGTAGGGCCGATGCGGCGCGGAGGTGCGAGGGATCGAAGATGGCCGGGCTCGCATACGAGCCGATGGGCACGTTGAACTGCCCCTTGCTGTTCAGGCGATGCAGTCCGTTGAAGCAGGTTTTGTTGAGGTAGAGGAACCTGGCGGCGGCTTCGACGGTGCCGCAGGTCGGCTGTGCCGCGCGGACGCCGTAGTAGTAGGCCTTCCGGTCCTCGTCCGAGAGCCCTGGCGCGTTGTGGCGACCCCGATGCTCCGCCAGAATGGGAAGGAGCCCGTCGAGGTTGTCGCGAACCTGGACGAATAGGTTCACGAGCTGCGGATTGGCGTCAAGAAGCGTACACCGAGCGGGACTTCTGGTCTGGATCACATCGAAGAAGACGGCGCCCGAACCCATGAACGGCTCGACGTACCCCCGGCCTGCGAGCGAAGCGGGCATGAGGGAGCGGAACTGCTCCAGCAGTTGGCCCTTCCCGCCAGCCCACTTCAAGAATGGACCGGTGGCCGGGCGATTTGGAGTGGTCAGGGACATCTGTCGCGATCCTCTAGGCAAGCAGTAGGGAGCGGGGCCTGACGGTGGCAGTGCTGGTCAAGGGAATGCCCCGAAGCGGCGTTCCAGCCCCCCGCGTAGCATGTGGCGCCCGCTCTCGGTCCAGTAGGTCACATCCTGTTCGATGAACAACCACTTGGCGAGCAGGAGCGCACGTTCGGCCGCCACGTTGGTGGCATACAGCGCGAGTGCCGACACGACTGCGGCGCTGTCTGAGCACTCCCAGATTCGACGCAGCGCCGTGAGGATCTCCACCCGGTGGGCCGGAGAGGCGGCGACGAGCGCGGCCAGCGCGCTGTCGAGGTCACCGTGCTTGGGAGGGCGATCCCTCCCGTTCTTGTACCGCGTGAACCCCTCGCAGCAGACCACGACGTCCGCCCCCTTGTTCAGGCGCGTGGGCCGGGTCAGGTAGATCATCGAGCCGTCCGACAGGGTCTCGACGTCGTATCGGTACGTGTGCCTCAAGGTCACCGTTCCAGGCTCCTCCCTGAGCCATTGCCCAAAGACCTCTGCACGGACCGCTGCCCGATCCGTCGCCTGCAGCCGAAACGCGAGGCGGTGTGTGGCGCTATGCAAGTGGGACCCCCGAGGACGGACAGGCTCACCGGAGCGGGCGGGAGCCGGGTTGCTTGGTTGGAGAGGCGCTGGGGCTCACCGCTTAGGCTATCCCGACCCGGTACCCGAAAGGGCCACGAGAGCGTGCTTTTCGAGCCGCGACGTGTGGAGGGGGGTCCGATCTCGTGGACTGTCGTTGTGTCAGGGGCGGCTACGGTTGCTGGCGCCAGCCGTGGAGCAGCTCTCGCATTTGCGCAGGACTCGGCACCTGGCCCGCACCGGGCAGCGTGCCCACTCCGCCTTCACAAGCGCGAAGTATTGGTGTTCTACCTTGCGATGAAGGCAGCCCCTCTGGGTACGCTCTCGCGTTCCGCCGTCAGCAGCTAGCTCTCGCGACGCAACCAATCGCGCTCCTCACGCTCCGCCGACGTCATGGGCGCGGCAGGGCGCGGGGCCGCCGCGCCTCGCGCCCTCCGCCCAGGGAGGGAGCGTCAACCGGCCGATACCGAGGTTGCGAGCCACCATCGGCGCACGGGCGGTGCTCCTCGATCACGACCCCGCCGCGCCGCCATGAACACGGGCACGTTCCGCATGGGGGCTTCGCCCAGTGGTTTGATGGGAGTCCCTTGTTGGCTCGCACATCTGGACTCCACCTCTTCGGAGATGTCCACGGGATCGCATCACGACCGCCAGGACCAGCGCGCCCTCATGGACGAGCCCACCCTACTTCACCACGCGCCAGCTGGCTCCCGTCCTCGCGTTGCTCGGTAGGTCGCTCTGCGCCCTACCAAGCCCCGCTCGGACCCCCATACGCACCCACGTCGTTCCGCGTGCCGTCGGTGTCGTCGTAGGCCGCGTCGGGGTCGCCGGTGTTGATCACCGCCGAGCTCGCGTCGAGCGTCCAGGTGTCGTTGGTGTAGTCGCCATCGCTCGACACCGACACGAAGCCGGGGACGATGGCAATCATGCCGTCGGTACCCGTGGGATCGGTGACACCGGTGTAGTTGTCGGTCGTGTTGTCGTACACGTCGGAGTAGCTCGCGGTCAGGCTGGCGCTCGTGCCAATGGCCACGCCATAGCCGGCGCTGCTACCGTAGATGATGCTGTTGAGCAGGGTGAGCGCGGTGCTGCCGCTGGCCGACACGCCGCCACCGCCGTCGGCGGGGGCGTCGTTGATGCCCACGGTCACGTTGGTGAGCGCCACGGTGGCGTCGATGCCCATCACGCCACCACCGGCGTTGCTGGCGCTGTTCCACGCGTAGATCGCGTTATTGCTCGAGAACTCACCACCATCGGCGAGCACACCGGCGCCGTTCTCGCCGGTGTTGGCGAACACCTTGCCGTGGGCGAGCACGAGGCTCGCGCCGCTCTCCACGTACACCGCGCCACCCTCGTCGGCCGCGTTCTGGTCGAAGTCGACCAGGTCGATCTCGAGGTCGGTGTTCCGCACGCAGAGCCCGCCACCGAAGCCGAAGTAGTAGTAGAAGTCGGTGCTCGTGGAGGTGTCGGCCGGCACGCTCACGATGTTCGACGACACCGTGAGGTTGCGCAGCGTGGGGGCCGATCCGTCGACGTAGAGGCCGCCGCCGCAGATCATCGTGAAGTGGTCGGTGCAGGTGCTCGACGAGCCACAGGAGCGAGAGCTGGTGGTCTCCTCCTCGTAGCCGCTGCCACCGGTGAGGGTGAAGCCGGTGAGCTCGGCGCCCGGGCCCTCGCCGCTATTGAAAGTCGCCACCGGGCCGGCCTCGTTGCCGTCGATCACCGTCGAGGCGGCGCCATCGAAGCTCCGCACGAGGATGTCCTTGCCGCCAAAGTCGACGGTCTCGGTGTAGAGCCCAGCTTCCACGTACACGCAGGTGTCGGCGGCATCGATGCCGTCCTGGACGCTGGTCCACGGGCGCGAGGCGGTGCCGTCGGACACGCCGCCGAAGCTGCCGTCGACCACCTGGGGCTCGGTGCTGTCGCTATCGTCGCAGTCGTCGCCGTTGTCAACGCCATCGCACAAGAGGTCGTAGCTCGACGGGTCGCCGAAGCTGTCGCCGTCGTTGTCGGCGTAGCCATAGGCCGCGTCGACCGCGCCACCGTCGATGTCGCCGTCGCAGTCGTTGTCAATCCCGTCGCAGACCTCGCTCTCACCCGGGTTCACGTTCGAGGCGCCGTCGTCGCAGTCGTCGTCGTTCTCGACGGTGCCGCGGGGCTGCTCGCAGTCCTCCACGGCGCTGCTCGCGTCGCCGTAGCCGTCGCCGTCGCTGTCGGTGTACCAGGTGCTGCTCTCCACGCCGTCGTCGACCTTGTCGTCGCAGTCGTTGTCGATGCCGTCGCATTGCTCGCGCGCACCGGGGTACACGCTGGCGTCGCGGTCGTCGCAGTCGTCGCCGTTGTCCACCGCGCCAGCGGGGGCCTCGCAGCCCGTCTCCTCGGAGGAGGGGTCGCCGAAGCCGTCGCCGTCGGCGTCGGTGTAGTAGGTCCCGCCGTCGGCCCCGTTGTCGACCCGGCCGTCGCAGTCGTCGTCGATCTCGTTGCAGACTTCCTCGGCGTCGGGGTTCACGCGGCGGTTGTCGTCGTCGCAATCGTCGCTGTTGGTGACCGTGCCTTCAGGCTGCTCGCAGCCGGTCTGGGCGCGGCCGGTGCCGAAGCCGTCGCCGTCGCTATCGGTGTAGTAGTCGTTGCCGTCGGTGGCGCCGTCGTCAACGTCACCGTCGCAGTCGTTGTCCTTGCCGTCGCACAGCTCGTCAGCGCCCACGTACACGGTGTCGTCGGTGTCGTCGCAGTCGTCGTCGTTCTTGTGTCCGTCGCCGTCGTTGTCCTTGCCGTCGTCCACCCCGGAGTCGTCGGGCTGGTTGGTGTCGTCGCCGTTCTGGTCCTTCTGGTCGTCGTCGTCGTCGGGGACGGTGGGGATGCAGGCGGCGGCGAAGAGGGGGAGGAGGGCGAACAGGATGGCGGGGCGCACGAAGGCTCCAGTGGGAGAAGGGCCCGCGAGCTACCTGGGGTCGCGCGGCCACCGCAAGAGGGGTCACCTGCTCGTGACAGATCGGGACAACAGGCCCGCCGGGCGTCTCCCGGCTAGGCTCGGGGCGCCATGTACGTGCTCGCCAGCCTGCTCGCCTGCACCTGCGATCTCGACCAGGTCGACCTCGCGGGCGCCCTCGAGGCGGCTCGGCGCGGCTCGGCCAGCCGTTGCGAGGCCCAGGCCCTGGCGCGGTGGGTGGAAAACAGGAAGACGACACACGGCCCCTGGTACCAGGACATCGGCGTGGCGAGGTCGACCGACGGCCTCGCGTGGACGGCGCTACGCGACGAGGCGGGCGCGGCGAAGGTGGTCTTGAGCACCGCCGCCGTGCCGGAGGCTGTGGTGGATACCGCTGGACAGACCTGGCTCTTCTACGTGGACGGCAGCCTCGACGGGCTCGTCGAC
>SXON01000170.1 GCA_005778355.1 Pseudomonadota bacterium
ACTCCGACTCCGACTCCGACTCCGACACTGACACCGACACCGACACCGATTCCGGGTCCGACTCCGGATCCGACTCCGGATCCGATTCCGCCAGCGACACCGCCGACACCGGCCCGGTGGAGCTGGTGGTCGCGGCCTTCGACCTCTCCGCAACTCTCGGCAGCGGCCTTGCCTGGTATGGCCTCTCCATCGCCGACGACGGCACCGCCTGGGCCGCCACGTCCGCGGGTCTCTTACGTTTCGACCCCGCCACCGGCAGCGCCTGGCTCTACGGCGAGAGCGACGGCCTCTACACCGGGGATCCGCGCGCCGTCTTGGCCCACAGCGACGGCACTGTATGGGTGGGTCACCACGCCGATGACAGCCGCCAGGGCGAGCACTTCCAACCCAACGCCGATGGCACGCTCACCGCGCTCGGCCTCGTGGACTTCTACGAGACGAGCGAGATCACCGGCGTGTACCGGATGCGCGAGCAGCCCTACGGGGTGGGCGCGGGCGACGTGTGGATGGGCACCAACGAGGGGCTGTGCCTCTGGGACGCCGACCTCGACGTGTTCCAGGAGCACGCCCATCCCACGCACCCGCACAGCTACAGTCGCGGCGTGGCCTTCACCGCGGAGGGCGACGCCTGGAACGGCGACGAGTACCAGCTCTCCCGCTGGCGCTACAGCAACGATGGCGACCTCTCGACGAGCGCCGACCTGTACGAGTACTGGGTGCCCTGGCCGGTCGATGTGGAGGTGCCCATCTACATCGTCGACCTCGACGCGGCCGACGGCATCGTCTGGGCGGCGTCGAGCGTGTACGGCTACGCGCGGGTCGATGTCGCCGCCGACGCCGGGGCGAGTGTCACCACCCTCTTTGACGAGCCCGCGAGCGTGATTGCCCTGCGGGTGTACGGCGACACGGTGCTCCTCGGGACGGCGGAGGGACTCATGGTGCACGACGTCGCCACCGCGAGTGTCACGTCCTATGCCGACGACGCGGTGCTGGGCGAGAGCATCCAGCAGATCACGATCGACAGCGCTGGGAACGCATGGTTCGCCGTGGCTGGGGGCCTGGTGCGGGCGTCCGGTCCACTCTGATGCACCGGCTGGTCACCGTCGCTTGCGTGCTCCTGGTGTCGACGGTGCACACCCTTGGCTACTACGCCGGGCGCAGCCAACTGTACACGATTGCGATGCAAGAGCGCGGGATGGGGTACGGCGAGATCTCGACCCTGTACACCGCGCAGGCCTCCGCCTCCATTCTCGGGATCTTCCTGTCGATCCCGCTTGCGGCGCTGCTCGGCCCAGGCGCAGCCATGGCGGCCGGCTTGCTCACCTACGCCTTCGGCGCGGCCGTGCTGGTGGGCGGCGGTGCGAGCCTGCCGCTCGCGATGGGTGTCTGCGGTTTCGGCCTGGGACTCTACCGGCCGGCCTTGTGGGCGGCCCTCTGTCGCCCCTTCGGCCAGGGCTGGGAGTCCGGTCGCGTCGCTGCGGCCCTCGCGCTGTACGCGGGCGTGAACCTCGTCGCGATGCCGGCCCCCGCGCTCGGTCAGCTCCTGGCCGAGCTGCTCGGATCGACGAGCGCGATGATGACGTCGGGTGCCCTCTCCGCGGCGATGGCACTGGTGGCGCTCGGACCCACGGCCTTTCACTTCGCGAGCGGGGCGCCGGAGGCAGAGGGCGACGACGCGCGCGGCCTCTCGCTGCCCGTCCTGGCGGTGGCCGGGGGCACGGCGCTCGTGGCCGGGCTCGGGATCGTCGGGAACTCCATCGCCACCGACTTGCAGCTCCAGGCGCTCTACAGTAGCGGACGGAGCGACCTCGACTGGCTCAACTTCGCCAACCCAGTGGTGGTCTTGCTGGCCTGCGCAGCGGGCGTGATCGTGCTGGGCGCGGCGCAATTCACGAGCCTGCGCGTGCCGTCGTTGGCCCTCGTGGGCGCGGGGCTCGTGCTCTCGGCGCTCGCGCTCTTTCCGTCCGGCGTGGTGGTCGAGGGCGGCCTGGCGGCCGCGCTGGGCGTGACCGTGGTGGGCGCGCTCGGCGAGGCCTTCATCTTCGCCCCGGCCTTCGCGCGCGCCTGCGGGGAGGTGCACTGGCGGGCCAGCATCGTGCCAGCGGCGGCCCTCGCCCTCGCGAGCACCGTGCCGTCCGTCTTCTCCGGTTTCACGTCCTTCCTGGGCGGCTGGGGGGCCACTGGGCTCGCCGTGGTCCCGTTGCTCGCAGGCATGGCCTGCCTCGCCGCCGCGTGGCCGGTGAAGCGCATGCTGGAGGCGGGGGAGGACGAGTGATGCCCGTTACCCGCTACCGGCAGGTAGAAGACATGCCGCCGCCCGAGCCACGCCCGGCGCTCGACCCCGAGAACCTGCGCGTGGCCTTCGAGTGGAGCGTGGCCTTGGCCCGGCTACGTCCTTAGCCGCGGGCTCGGGGGGTGTTCCGTCGCGACCTGCGATCCGGCTAGCGCCGCGCGCCTACGCCCCCCGCAGGTATAGCGTCCGCCCGTCGACCACGCGGTCCTCGCACCAGAGCCTCTGGTCCCACGACAGGCCCTCGCGCTGGTCGAACACGATGAGCCAGCCCTCGCGCTCGCCCATCGTGTCGAGGTACTCGCAGAGCTGCTCCACCCCGTCGCGAACGGCGCGCTCGAGGGTGCCACGGTCGGGACGGACGCGCTTGAGCTCGATCACCGTCCGGGCGCCGGCCATCTCCACGCAGAGGTCGACCCGACCGGACCCGGCCGCGAACTCGCGGTGGATCTGTCCGCCACCGTTCACCACCTTCTGGAGGAAGGCCATGAACGCGAGGTGAACGGTGGCCTCGCGGTAACCCTCGGGCGCGTGGCGCACCGCGAAGTCGGAGTTTTCGCGCCACCACTGGAGGAACTGGTTCACCAGCACGGGGGCGTCGAGCGTGCCTTCGGCGCGCTGCCACCGGGCGCGAGGCAGGACGAGGTTGTCTTGCGCGGTGAGCGAGAGCTCCCGTGCGATCACCTCGCGGTAGATCGGACAGGCCACCTCCGGCGGGCGCGCGGTGGGGTGAATGAGTCCCAGGTCGATGCAGTAGACGAAGTGGTCGGAGTGAGACGGCACCTCGTCGCCGCCCGTCAAGACCGCCTGCATCACCGAAGCCACCCGCGGCTCCCGCAGCCGCTGCGCGAGGCTGTCGAGGTGGGTGGTGCGCGCGAGGACGAGTGACTGTCGAGCCGCGAGGAGGTGGGACTCGTCAATGGCGATCGACCGGTCCCTCACCAGCGTGTCCACGCACTCTGCCGCGAGCGCGTTGACCAGGTAGGGCTGCCCCCCGGTGAGCTCGTGCGCGCGGGCAACCGCGCCGGGCGTGAAGCCCTGCCCAGTGTCCGCCGTGTGCTGCGTGTACAACTCCGCCACCTCGGGCCCGGTGAAGTTCCGCAGCGTGAGCGACTTCGCCTTGATGTTGAATGGCGAGCCGGGGTTCACCGACGCGCCGTCCTTCGCGGTCACGATGTAGTCCCGCAGGTCGCGCAGGCCGATCAGCGCGATCGAGGCGGGAGCCCCACGGGGCCGCGACGGGAAGCCCGACCGGAGCTGGCTCAACAAGTTCACGAGCGGGTAGCTCGCCACCGAGTCGACCTCGTCGAGGAACAGGACCAACGGAACCGGCGCCAGCGCCACGCTCCAGGCGCGCAGGAAAGCCCCCAGGCGACCGCCAGGCCCTCCGGGCGGGGGCTCGGGTGGGTGCTGGCCGGGTGGGAGCTCGAATACCGCCTCCCCGTGGATTGCTGACATCCATAGGCGCTCGGCGCTCTCCAGATCGTCGATGCGACGGCTCGACTCCAGCGATGCGTGCACGGCCGCCACGCCGCGCTCGCGCAGCGCCGCTGCGAGCGCCCGCATCGAGGTGGTCTTGCCTGTCTGCCGGGCAGCGTGGACCACGAAGTACTGCTCCCGCTCCACCAGCTCGAGCACGGCTCCGAGGCGACGCTCCGCCGGGAGCATGTAGTGCTTGCGAGGATCGCAGGGGCCGGCGGTGTTGAAGAAGCGGCGCATTTGCCTGTGGAGCGTATCCTCGTCCGTGGCGGTCCTGGTTGGACAGCGGCCCCGCCGATCCACCCCCCCTCCTCCCTCGGGCGGCGCCCGAGGTGCCCGTGAACCCCATCGAGATCGAGCTCTTCGAAGAGTCCACCTGGGTCGACATGTTCGCCGCGGTGCCCGCGCCCTTCGCGGCCGCCGTGGGCCTCGGCATGGTGGCCACGCCCGAGGCCGCTCTCTTCTACTGCCAGAAGATCCCCTTCATCCACTTCAACGCGGCGGGGAGCGGCCTCGGCCTGCGACGTCCGCTCGACGCCCCGGCGGTAGAACGACTGGTGGCCGCCTACGCCGCCCACGGCGTGGCCCAGCCCTGGGTGCACGTGGTGCCCGGGATCGACGACACCGCGCTGCGGTCGCGTGGGTTCGCGCACTCCTCGAGCTGGGACCGCGTCGTCCGGCGTCCCCGGGAGGCGCTCACGGCCTCGGCGACGGTCACCCGCGTCACCGCCGACCGTGCCCGCGACTGGGGCGCCTTTGTCGACAAGATCTACGGCCTGCCCACCTCCCCCTGGCTGCTCGCCCTCGCCGGTCGACCCGGCTGGCAACACTACGTCGTGGAACGCGACGGCGAGCTGGTGGCCGCCCGCTCGGCCTTCACCCGCGACGGCTTCACCTGGATGGGCATCGACGCCCCCGTGCCGGGACTCATGACGCGCGATTTCGCGACAGACGGCGAGATCCTTCGCACCATCGTGGCCGACAACCCACGCAGTGTCGTGATCGCCGACATCGAGTCGCCGAGCGACACCCGCTCTGGACCGGCGTATGACATTTTCTCCATGCTGGGCTTCGAAGTCGCCTATCGCCGCGCGAACCTGCGCCTCGGCTAGCGCGACTCCACCCGGTAGATCACCCCCGGCCCGTAGTCCGCCACGTACATCCGGCCGGCACCGTCGCGTCCAAAGGCGCTCGGGTTGACGCCGACGCTGCCGAGCTCGGTCACCTCCCCCTCGCGCGTGGTGGCGAAGAAACGGCCCGAGCCGAAGTCCGCGTAGACGAACTTGCCGTCGATCACCGAGATGGACGGGCCCCGGTACACCAGTCCTCCCGTGGCGCAGTTGCCCACCTGGTGCGAGTACTCGGTCACCGGCTCGGTGAAGCCCTGCGCACACACGACAGCATCGTAACAATGCCGTCCCTCGCGGATATTCCAGCCGTAGTTGGCACCCTTGACACCCACGTTCACCTCTTCCCAGAGATCCTGTCCCACGTCGGCGAACCACATCGTGTCGCCATCGAAAGACATCCCCCAGGGGTTGCGGACACCGTAGGCCCAGATCTCGGGCCGGACGCCGCGCTCGTTGACGAAGGGGTTGTCGGGCGGCACGGCGTAGGGCACGGTGTCGATGTCCAGACGTAGGATGCTGCCGAGGAGATCGGTGCGCGACTGCCCGGTGCCCGTGGGGTCGCCGCCGGAGCCACCGTCGCCCACCGTCACGTAGAGCTTCCCGTCGGCGCCGAAGGCAACCGGCCCGCTGTTGTGGTTCGACCAGGGCTGCTTGTAGGTGATGATCGTCAGCTCCGAGCCGGGGTCGAGCAACTGCCCAGACGCGTCCAGGCGGAAAGAGGCGATGCGGGTGTTGAGTCCGGTCGCGTCGCGGTAGGTGTAGTTGACGAAGGCGCGCGGATCGCTGGGCCAGCGCGGGTGGAAGGCCAAGCCAAGCAGTCCCGTCTCCCCACCGGACTTCACCCGTTCGACAATATCGAGACGCAAGCGGCCATCGAGCGAGTACACCTGGCCGGGCTGCGAGGCGACCCACGGCTGGTCGGCCCCCGGGGGCGTGGCGATCGCCGTGGGACGCGACACTCGACCCGCCTCGACGAGTCGCAATCGGAAGTCCGTTGGCGCGGCCTCGGGCGTGTCACAGCCGAAGAACGCCAGCAAGATCATCCGCGCACCACCAGGGTGGCCCCGAGTGCGAGCAGGAGAATGCCGGCGGCGCGCAGCATCGACATCGGGTGTACCGGGCTCCCCACCCAGCCGAAGTGGTCAATGGCCGCGCTCGACACCAATTGGACGGCCACGGTGAGCGCCGTGAAGCTCGCGATGCCCATCGCCCCCACCGCACGGTTGGCGAGGATCACCATGCCCGAGCCCACCACGCCCCCGAACCACGCCCACCAGGGCGCGCCTCGCGCGGCCTGCCACCAGGAGCCCCCGGACAGGGGCAGGAAGGCGATGGCCCCGAAAACCGCGCCCACCGCGTGCACCGCGAAGGAGGCCGGCAGGTGGCCGATGGCCCGCGACAAGGACTCGTTCATCCGCACGACGAAGGGCAGCAAGAGTCCAAAGACCAGCGCGTAGTGCATGGGGCGCCCTATCCGCCCGGCGGCCGCCGCTCGCGGGGCTTAGCTTACGAGGATGGAGCCCGCGCGCCGATCCCCGGTGGTCCTCGTCCTGCTCCTCGCCACCGGCGCGGCCGTGGCCTGGCTCGTGTCGCCCTTCTTCGACGCGCTGCTCGTGGCTGGCGTCGCGGCGCTCCTGGCCTGGCCGCTCAACGCCATGCTTCGCCGTGTATTTCCTCGGCCCGTGGCCACGCTCATGGCGCTCTTGACCCTCACCGCCGGCGTCGTGGCGCCGGTGGCGGGGCTCTCGTGGCTGGTGTCGCGAGAGCTCGCCGCGCTCGCGCAGGCGCTGGCCACCGAGCTCGAGGCGGAGAAACTCGACCAGTGGTTGCAGGCGCTCGGCGACCTGCCGCTCGTGGCCACCCTCGCCGAGCAGGCCGGGGGAACGGCGACGGTCACCACGGCGGCGCGCGCCGCGCTCCTCGACTCCGCGCGCACAGCGGGCGACATCGTCCCCGGCCTGCTCGGCGTCACCGCGCGGGCCGTACTCAAGTTGACCATCTTCTACGTGGCCCTCGCGACCGCCTTCGCGCGTGGACCGGAACTGGCGATCTGGGTGCTCCGGCGGAGCCCGCTCCAGCCCGACCAGACCCGCCGCATCTTCGATGTCTTCGCGCAGTTCGCCCGCAACGTGGTGCTCGCCGGGCTCGTGGCCGGGGCGGTGCAAGGCGTGGTGGCCGGCATCGGCTACCGCGTGGCCGGCGTCGACCGTCCCGTGCTCTTCGGCGTGCTCACCGG
>SXON01000171.1 GCA_005778355.1 Pseudomonadota bacterium
CTGCTCGATTTCCTCGCGCCCCAGAAGCCCACCCTCCCCAGCGTGCGGGTTGAGCCCGCACACGGCGAGCCGGGGCGAAGCGATGCCGAGGAAGGCCCGCATGTCGCGCTGGACCACGCGCAGGGTGGCCAGCACGCGCTCCGTCGTCACGAGCCCCGGCACGCGCGCCAGGGGCTCGTGTACGGTCACCAGGGCCACGCGGAAGCCCCCGCCGACGAAGGCCATCACCGGCGCGTCTACGCCCGCCAGCGCGCCCAGGAAGTCCGTGTGCCCGTGGAAAGCGAAGCCCCGGGCGGCGAGCCGGGCCTTGTGGATGGGCCCCGTCACCAGTCCCCTCGCCTCCCCGCGCAGGCAGAGGCCCACCGCCTCCTCGAGCGCGGCCCACTCCACGGCTGGCCGCGAGAGCGCCGGCTCGCGCATCGTCACGCGACGCGACTCGACACCGCCAGACGCCCTGAACCCCTCGATGTCACCGAGCACGAGCACCGGGCCCACATCCACCTCGGCGAGCGCACGAGAGGCCACTTCCGGCCCGATTCCGAGCGGACAGCCGGGGGTGAGGACGAGGGGGCGCATCAGCGCGCCGCGCGAGGCCCCGTGCCGTCGCCACCGGGGAGAGCCATCTTCACCACCGCGGCCCGGCGCGCCTGCTGGAACCAGCGCTCCTTCTCGTCTTCCATGCGCGCCATGAAGATCTGCTCCGCGAGGCCGTCACGCGCCTCCTCGAAGCCGCTGTCGACCTTCTCGCGCTTCTGCACCCGCAAGACGAAAAGCGCCGTCGGCGTTTCCACGATCACTGCCTTGCCGATCTCACTGGAGAACACGGGCGCGTCGAGCGCGGGGACGAGTTCGCCCCGCTTGAAGCTACCCATCTCGCCGCCGAGCGCCTTGTAGGGGCCCTCGTCGTAGGTGTTGGCGATCTCCGCGAAGGGAGCGCCGCCTTCCAGCTTGGCGATGGCCTCGCGGGCCCGCGAACGAACGGTGTCGATGGCGGCGGTATCGGCGTCTTTCGGCACGGCCAGCACCACACCCTGCACCGTGGCCACGTCGCTCCCGCCCGCGCCGCCGGAGCGCAGCCAGGCGTCTTGCAGCTCGTCGTCGGTGATGGTGATTCGCGGGCGGAGCACCGACTGCTGGAACTTCATGTCGCGGAGCTGCGCACGAAGTTCGTCACGGTAGCCGTCCCAGGTCATGCCCTGCCGCTCGAGCTCGCGGCGCAGGCCGTCGCGGTCGAGGCCGTTGCGCCGCGCGAGATCGTCGATCGCCCGGTCGATGTCTTGCTCGGTCACGTCGAGCTTGAGCTCGGTGATCTGCTGGTCGATGAGGGCGCGCTCGATCAGGCGCTCCAGGACCGCGTGTTCCGCCTCGCGACGCGCCGACGCGCCGCCGGTGGTGACCGAGTCCTCGATGAAGTCGCCGCCCAGGGCATACACCTCGGACAAGACGATCACCTCGTCGTTCACGACCGCCGCGACGCGATCAACCACCTTCCCCGCCGTCTGCGCCTGGGCCACGCCGCCGAGCGTGAGCACCACGCCCAGGCAAACGCCGAGCGCGCTCCTCACGATGCGGGGGAGCGCGGCCATCGTGAGCTACTCGCCGCCGGCCTTGCCAGCGCCGGCCTTGCCAGCCTTGCCCTCGCCGCCGCCCTTGCCACCGCCACCCGGTCGCATGGCCCCGGCCTTGCCGGCCTTGCCCTCGCCGAGCTGCACGCCCTCGCCCGCGCCGGGGAGGGTGGGCATCGCCGGGGGAGCGGTGATGCCCTCGCCACCCTCGCCGCCTTCCATGCCCTCGCCGCCGCCCTCGGTCTCCTCGCCGTCCTCGCCGCCCAGGAGCGGCATGCCGGGCAACGCGCCGGTGCGACGGGTGCTCTTCACCTCGAGGGCGGCCACCTTGGCCTCCTCGACCTTGATCTCGGCGCCGGTCTTGATCTTGGCGATGTAGGCGTCGTAGAGCTCCTTCATCTTGTCGTTCTTCACCTTGCGCAGCACGGAGCCCTTCATCTGCTGGAAGGTGCGCTCCACCTGCTCACGGCGCGTGGCGACCATGATGATGTTGTAGCCGTCGGTGGTCTTGAAGACGTCGGAGACGGCGCCCGTCTCGAGGCCAAAGGCCTTGTCGACGATCTCCTGGTCGAGGCCCGGCTTGCCTTCCTTGGACACAAAACCAACGTCGCCACCGCGACGCTTGTACATGTCTTCCGAGAACTTCGCCGCGACGTCCTTGAAGGAGTCGGGCTTGGCCGCCACTTCCTTGCGAAGCTTCTCCGCCTCGGCCTTGGTGGCGTCGTCGTTGCGGGCTTCGCTCGGCTTGAGCAAGATGCGACGAATCTGCACCTTCTCGGGGACGATGAACTCGCTCTTGTGCTGGTCGTAGTAGGCCTGGAGCATCTCGTCGGTGAAGTCGCTGTTCTTCACCGTGGCGTACACCTCCTCGCGGAGGAGGGTGTTGACCATCACCTTCTGCACCTTGGGGTCCTTGTCGAGGCCCTTCTTGAGCGCGGCGGCGTAGAGCAGCTTCTCCTCGACGAGCCCGTCGAGAACTTCCTTCTTCTCCTCGGCGGAGAGCGTGTCGCCGTTGGCCGGCGCCTTGCGCTCGGCGGCGGTCATGAACTCCTTGCTGCCAATCTGGATGCCGTTGACCGTGGCGAGCACCTCGCCAATGTCTTCAGCAGGGGCAGCGGTGGTGGCGGCGTCGCCGGCCTTGCCGCCATCGCAAGCGATGAAAGCGGGAACCGTGCCAACAAAGCCCACGAGAGCGGCAACAACGAGGAGGGGACGCAACGAGGACATCAAAGCTCCAATCAAGCGAGCCCGCCGCCTAACCCGGGCCTTCGCAGCGGCAACGCGCGGGCTACCTTCGTGACATGCGGTTGCTACGATGGTCGCGCACCCTGCGGGGTCGAGTACTCGGCGCCGTGCTCATCGGCGTCGCGTTTCAGCTCGCGGCGCTCGCTTACGACGTGCACCAGCTCGACCGCATCGGGCGCAGCGTGGCCACCGTCAACGACACCTGGCTGCCGCTCGCACGGCTGGGGGCGCGGATGGAAGGCGCGATCGACCGCGGCGAAACCGCTCGCATCGCCGGCCTCGTTGAACAGGCCCAGGGCGCCGTCGCGACGGGCGAGGGTCGCGCGGTGGACGACGAGGAAACCGCCCACCTCCGCTCGGCGCGCGCGCAGCTCGAGGAGATCCTCCAGTCCACTGTCGACCCCGCCCGGCTCCGCGACGAGGTGCGCCAGGTTTCCTCCCTCGCCGAGGCCCGCGTGGCCGCGCTCTCCGCCCAGACCGCGCGCGCCCAGGAAGACGCGCTGGCCGTGTCGCTCGGCCTCGTGGCCGCGTCGCTACCGCTCGGTCTGGCCCTCTTCTGGCTGGCCGGCACGGCGTTGCGCCCAGTGGTGGCGCTCACCGAGCAGGCGCGTCGCCTCAAGGCAGGAGAACGCCCCGCCGCCGTCGACGCGGGCCATGACGACGAGATCGGTGTCCTCGCCTCGGCCTTCAACGAGATGGCGGAGGCCGTCGACGAGCGCAATCGCATTCGCGACCGGCTCGCGCAGTCCGAGCGACTGGCGCTGGTGGGACAGCTGCTCGCCCAGGTGACCCACGAGGTGCGCAACCCGCTCAACGCGATGAGCCTGCACGCGGAGCTGCTCGCCGACGAGGTGAGCCGCGAGGGGAGGCCGATGCTGGGCACGCTGGTCGATGAGATCCGCCGGTTAGAGGCTGTCACCGAGCGCTACCTCGACCTCGCTCGGCGCCGCTCGCCGGTGCTCGCTCCCGAGGACGCCGTGGAGATCGTGCGCTCGGTGGTGGCGCTCGAGGACGAGCGCCTTCGTCGGCTCGGCGTGGAGACGACGGTGGAGAGTGGCCCCGCGCGAGTGGTGGACGTGGACGGCAACCTCTTGCGACGGGCGCTGCTCAACCTGGTCCGCAACGCCGCTGAGGCCGGCGCCAAGCGAGTGACGGTGCGCGTGCAAGTGGACGAGGCACTACGTGTGACCGTAGCTGACGACGGTCCCGGAATGACGCCGGAGGTCGCCTCCCGGATCTTCGAGCCCTTCTTCTCCACCAAGGGACGCGGGACGGGCCTCGGTCTCGCGCTCACCCGGCAGGGGATCGAGGATCTCGGCGGCACGATCACCGTCGAGAGTGAGCCCGGGAGGGGCACGGTGTTCGTCGTGCAGGTGCCCGTGTAGCCAAACTGGCAGACGTGAGCCATAATGGCACCATGCCTGCCATCTTGATCGTAGACGACGAGGAGGCAAACCGCCTCGCACTCGAGCGCATCTTCAGCCGCGAGGGCTTCGACGTTCGCGTGGCCAGCGAGGGCCGAGGTGCGCTGGAGATCCTGAGGGAGGGCGAGGTGGGGGTCGCGCTCTCCGACCTCAAGATGCCCGGGATGACCGGTTTGGAGTTGCTTCGAGCTGCGAAACAAGTGGCCCCCGAGGTGCAATTCATCCTGGTGACCGCCTACGGCAGCGTGGAAACGGCGGTCGAGGCGATGAAGGAGGGCGCGCACGACTTTGTCACCAAGCCGCTCCGGCGCGAGCAGGTGGTGCTCGCGGTGCGCAAGGCGCTGGAGAAACACGAGCTACTTCGCGAGAACTCGAGATTGCGCGCCCAGATCGCGCAGGTGTCGCGCTCGGAGATGATCGGGCAGTCGGCTGCGATGCGCGCGCTGGTGGAGGAGGCGCGCCAGGTCGCACCGTCGCTCGCGAGCGTCCTCGTCACCGGGGAGAGCGGCACGGGGAAGGGACTGCTCGCGCGCTGGATGCACGAGATGAGCCCGCGCCGGGAGCGGCGACTGGTCACCGTCAACTGCGGCGCTATCCCTGAAACACTTCTTGAAAGTGAGCTATTTGGCTACGAGCCCGGGGCCTTCACCGGCGCGCAGGGTCGCAAAGAGGGACGGTTTGACCTGGCGCAAGGGGGCACGCTGTTCCTCGACGAGGTGACCGAGATGCCGGTGGCCGTGCAGGTGAAGCTCCTCCGGGTCTTGCAGGACGGCGAGTACGAGCGCCTCGGCGGCACGCGCACGCTCCGGGCCGACGTGCGGATCATCGCGGCCACCAACCGCGATCCGTCCCGCGCCGTCGTCGAGGGCAAGCTCCGCGAGGACCTCTACTACCGCCTCAACGTCATCCCGCTGCACGTGCCGGCGCTCCGGGACCGTCGTGAGGATATCGCGCTCCTGGCCAGGCATTTCCTTGCCGTTCTCGCCGCCCGGCATGGTCGGCGACTGCTCGGCATCGACGCGGAGGCTCTCGCCGCCATCGAGCGTCACGCATGGCCGGGCAACGTGCGCGAGCTCGAGAACACCGTGGAGCGCGCCGTCGTGCTCGCGCGCGGCGACACCATCGCCCTCGCCGACCTCCCCGCCGCCCTCCGGGGAGGCACCGGCGCCGCCGAGGCCGGCTGGCTCACGTTCACCGTGGGCACCCCACTGGAGCAGGTCGAACGCCGCATGATCGAGGCCACTCTGCGCCACGTGAATGGCGATCGAGCCCTCGCAGCGAACCTGCTGGGCATCAGCACCCGCAGCATCTATCGTCGTGAGTCGGAGTGGCGCGGAGAAAAGGTCGAGGACTAGAAGCTGGAGGACTAGAAGGTCTCCGCCGCCGAGGGCGCCGCAGCACCGGCGTCGGCGCCGGTCATGCCGGTGAGACGGGCACGGTAGGTGCCAAGGGCCTTGGCGCGCTCGACTGCGGGTGACCGCAGCGCCTGCCGCAGGGAGTGAATCGCCTTCTTGGCCACGGTGCCCGCCGGGGCCATGTAGTCGCTGGTCATCACGTCGACGACACGACGATCGATGAGCACCTTGAGCAACGAGTGCGGGAACTTGCCGCTTCGCGCGAGGAACAACAGCGTGTTGGTGTAGCTGTCGTGCCGCTCGAAGAACATGCGGTCGTAGATCTCCGCCTTCTCGTCGTTCACGAGGCCGTCGCGACTCGCCAGCGTGTGGAGCGAGGTGCCCGGGTAGTAGATGACGCTGAAGACCTGGAGCCGGTAGGGCTTGGGCAGGTCGGCCACGAGGCGCAGGGTGTCGAGCTTGTCCTCGATGGTCTCGTAGGCGAGGTCGTAGATGATGTCGTACTGCGGCGGCGCGGTGCGGTCGGTGTACTTGGTGATGATCTCGGCGCTCTTGAGGATCTTGTCGTTCCCCATGGTGGAGCGCTTGAACATCTTCTGGATGCGCTTGCTGCCGTGCTCCACGCCCATCTGGATGCAGTGCAGCCCGGCGTCGACCATCGCCTCGTACTTCTCGTCGGTGATCGTGCCGGGGCTACCAAGCAAGTAGAAGGGGTCGCCGACCTTATCCTTGTACTGCTGCGCGAAGTCGAGCAGGTCGGGGAGCGGACGCCCGAAGAAACTGTCGTCGCTGAACCAGACGAAGTTGATGAACGGGTACTCGCGTTTGACCGCCTCGAGCTCGCCGATCACGTGCGGTACCGAACGGTAGCGCACGTAGCGCTGGCGCTTGTAGAGGTCGCGATAGAAACTGTTGCCACAGTAGGTACACGCGTGCGGGCAACCGCGGCCGGTCATCGTTTGATAGCCGGTCTTCCCGAACATGCGGCTGACGGTGCCGTTGTGGAGGTAGCGGCGCAGCAGGTCCTTGGTGACCGGCATGAGCTGCCCTTCGAACAGGATGTGGTGGTCGTCGCGCGCGAAGTCGGGCGCGGGGTAGCGGTCGAGCTCCTGCTCGAGCGAGCCAGGCTGGTTGCGAACGACGTCGCTGCCCTTGCGCCACACCAGCGACTTGATGTCGTGGAGGCGCTGCGAGTCGCCATTGGCGAGGCGGTTGGCCAAGTCGAGCATCAGGTCTTCGGCGTCGCCGATAGCCACGTAGTCGGCCCACTTCGCGCACTCGTCCGGGCGCACCGAGGGGTGGAAGCCGCCCCAGATGATGGGCTTCTCCGGGAAGGCCTTGCGCACCACGCTGGTGAGCTGCTTCGCGCTGTCGAAGTAGTGGGTCATCAGCGTGATGCCGATGAGGTCGCTCTTGCTCACGAGCTCGAGGTACTGGTCGATGACCTCGGGCGAGTAGCGGTCTTCGCTCATGCGCACGTGCACGCTCTCGCCGTCGCCCGCGAAGTCGGGCATGCAGATCATCTGCGTCTGGTGCCCGTTCGCGCGCAGGTGCGCGCTGATGCTACGGACGCCGTAGTTGGTGATGTCGGGGTAGGGGCTGACTAGCGAGACCTTCACAGGCACACCTCGGCGGGTGGGACGTATAGACGGCAAGCCCCATTCCGTCTACCGAAAAACCTGTCAGTTACCCCACCCTTTCTTCTCTACGATCTCGGCCACCACGTCGCTGTCGAGGATGATCTCGCGACGGAACCGTTCCACCGCCTTGTACTCCGTCTTGCTGTCAGGCGTGTACACAAGGATAGTTCCATCCTCGTGCTTCTCGAACTTGTAGAGGAGCATCTCCGAGCGTGGCGCCGGGCGCCCGACCAGCTTCTTCTTGTCGTAGGGCGGCCCCCAGGACATCAGGACCTGATCCTTGTTCCAACCCACCTGCACCGCGCCATCGACGATCGCCTGCCGGATCTGCGGGTCGTACTGGTAGAACAAGTCGTAGAGGGTGATCGGCGGCACCCGCTCCATGTTGATCGACTTGAGGTAGGCCGCGCGCTCCGCCTCGGTCTTGTAGGTGAGATACGACTTCTGCGTGTCCTCGTCCATGAAGGGCTTCAGGGCGTAGTAGCAGTTGAATTCCTCGTCACTCAGGTACTTCACCCGAGTTTGCCAGGAGCACGCGGACAAGAAGACCAACAAGACGGCGAACCAGCGCATGGCAAACCTCGCGAGGGGCGGGAACTAACGTCGAAGCGCGTGAGGATCGACACGCCCGACCGCAGACTCCGCTACCCAACCTCGTCGTCCATCCGGGAGGCTCACCAGGACCTGGCCGGCTGCGGCCTCGGCCACCCCCACCTCGGCGCCGGCATGCAGCACGAAGAGGTCCACGCCCCCAGCGAGATCCGAGCGCGCCGTGACCTCGGCCGCGAGCACCACGGCCGCCGGCGGCATGGTGGCCTCCACGGCACCACCGGTCGCGACCAAGAGCCCGAGGACGGTCGCCACCCCGCCCACGCCCGCCAGCGGCAGGTGCGACCAGCGACGTCGGAACGCCACGGCGCAAAGCCCCAGGCCAGCCAGCGCGCCCCCGAGCCACTGCCCCTCCCCCGCGGTCAGCGCCGCCTGCCATGGCGCCCAGGCCGGACATGGATCCGAGGCGACGAGGTCGTCGGTGACCTTCCGGCGTGCGAACTCTAGATTGGCCGACACGTCGGGATCGCGCGGCGCGAGCACGGCGGCGCGCCGCCACGCGAGGATAGCGTCCGCAACGCGATCCTGGCGGTAGAGCACGTTGCCAAGGTTGTAGTAGAGATCGGCGCTGACGGCTCCCCCGGCGAC
>SXON01000172.1 GCA_005778355.1 Pseudomonadota bacterium
CGACAGCGACAGCGACAGCGACACCGACACCGACAGGGACACCGACACCGACAGGGACAGCGGTCACCGGGCCGAGCCCCCTCCCGACCGCTCAGTCCACCTCCACGCCCGCTTCCCTCAGTAGTTCGAGGTCCTGGAGGTGCTTCACGCGTCCGGTGGCGCGCGTGTTCGCGATCAGGTCCGCCAGCCCGAGCACCGGCACCTGGAGGGCACCCAGGCCGACCGTCACCCGGTGGGCCCACGCCGCCTCAAAATCCAACCCCGACACCCCGGTGAGCAGGTCGATGCGCACCGGCGGCACGCCCATCTGGTACACGTCGCCCACCCGCGCAAAGTTGGCCTCTCCGATTCCGTGGGCCTCAATGGGCGCGCCGAATCGAGCCAGCGCGCGGACCACGCGGCGGGCGTTCTCGGGGTCGGCACGCACCCATACGTCGAGGTCGCCCGTGTGCCGCGGCGCCCCATGGGCCGCGAGCGCAAACGCGCCCACCAGCATGAACTCCACGTCCTCCGCCGCGAGCGCGTCGAGCAGATCGACGAAGTCAGCGTGCAGCGTCGCCTCAGTCATCGTGCTCGGACACCGAGATGATTCGCCCCGGCATCTCCGCCCGCAGGTAGCGGGGCAGTGCCTCGCCGCGAAGGGCCCACGGATCGATGGAGAGCTGGTACATCCGGGCGACGCGCGCCTCCATCGTGCTCTCCGAGGCCAACATCGCGCCGTCTACCGGCACTTGCCGGATCGACCAGGTACGCCGACGTCGCTCGGCGCGTTGTTCGGGGGTCTCGTCGGGAGCAGCCACCGTCGCCACGGTAGCGCGCCTCAGCCGCGACGCGCCAACTTCACCAACTCGATCGCCGTCACCGGCACCAGCGCCAGCCCCACCGAGAGCACACAGTCGAGCAACGTGAGCGGTTGTAGCTTGAAGATCGCCTGCAAGGCCGGCGTGTGGTGCAAAGCCATCTGCAGTAGCCCGGACACCAACACCACCCCGAGCAAGCGCAGGTTGGAGAAGGCCCCGACGGCCCAGAAGATCCTCGTGTCGCTCCGGGCTGCGAAACTACGGAAAAGCTCCGAGAACACCAGCGTCGAGAACGCCATGTTCCTCGCGGCTTCGATGTCCTCGCGGGCGAGTGTCCAGGCAAACACGCCCAGCACACACGTGGCCTCCACCAGCCCCGTGAGCACCACCTTGGTCCACTCCGGGCGACCAAGCATCGGCTGGTCGGCCGGGCGGGGCGGTCGCGACAAGACGTCGCGCTCGGGCGGCTCCACCACCAGGGCGAGCGCCGGTAGTCCATCGGTGACGAGGTTGATCCACAACAAGTGCAGCGGCAAGAGCGGCACCGGGAAACCCGCCACCGCCGCGCCAAACATCACCAGCAGCTCCGCCGCGTTGCCGGCGAGCAGGTATACCAGCGTCTTGCGGATGTTGTCGAAGATGGCACGTCCCTCGCGGATCGCCGCCACGATGCTGGCGAAGTTGTCGTCGGCGAGCACCATGTCGGCGGCTTCACGCGTCACCTCGGTGCCGGTGATGCCCATCGCGATGCCGATGTGCGCCTCGCGCAGGGCCGGTGCGTCGTTCACGCCGTCGCCGGTCATCGACACGATGGCGCCTCGCTCCTTCCACTGGCGCACGATCCGCAGCTTGTCCTCCGGCGTCACGCGCGCGTGCACGCGCTCGGCGGGATCCTCGCCGGGGCCCACGATGCCCATCTCGGCGGCGATGGCGCGGGCCGTCACCGGGTGGTCGCCGGTGATCATCACCGGGATGATGCCCGCGCCGCGCGCGAGCCGCACCGCCTCGATGGCCTCGGTCCGCGGGGGGTCGGCGATGCCCACCAGGCCAAGCAGATCGAGGTCACGCTCGCCACTGTTGCCGGTCGCCACGGCCAGCACGCGCAGCCCCCGCGACGCCATGTCAGCGTTGGCCTCTGAAGCGCCCTCAGTGCCGGACCGGCAGAGCGGCAGGAGCAGGTCGACCGCCCCCTTCACGTACCAGGTGCCGCCTCGCTCGATCGACATGCGCTTACGCTCGCTGTCGAAGGGGTTCACCTCGCCGCGCGGATAATCGCGCTCGATGGTGGCACGCTCGATGCCGCGTTCGCGCGCCGCCACGAGCAAGGCCAGCTCCGTCGGATCGCCCGACCGCCCGTCGAGGTCGGCCTCGTTGCAGGCGGCCCCGGCGAAGGCGATGTCGCGATGGTCCACCCCCCAGAGCTCGCGCACCGTCATGCGCCCCGTCGTGAGCGTACCCGTCTTGTCGGTGCACACCACGGTTGCAGATCCCAGGGTTTCCACCGCGGGCAAGCGCCGCACCAGCACGTTGCGCTGGGCCATGCGCTGCACGCCCACCGCCAGCGCGATGGTGACCACCGCCGGGAGCCCCTCCGGGACCGCCGCCACGGCGAGCGACACCGCGCCCAAGAGCACCTCGAAGAGCGGTTGACCACGCAAGGCCCCGAGCACGGCGACGAGCGCCACCACGCCGAGCGACAGCTTCACCAGCGTCTTGCTCACCTCGCCGAGGCGAACTTGGAGCGGTGTTTCTGCCTTCTCGGCCGAGGCCAGGAGCGTGGCCACCTTCCCGAGCTCGGTGTTCATCCCCGTGGCGAGCACCTCCACCTCGCCGCTTCCGTGCACCACCGCCGTGCCGGCGAAGAGCATGTCCACCCGCTCGGCGAGCGGCCGCGAGCGGTCGCCCGGCCCGACTTCCTTGTCGACCGGGGCACTCTCGCCGGTGAGCGCGGCCTCGTTGCTCCGCAGGGCGTGGGCCACGGCAACGCGGGCGTCGGCCGCCACCAGATCCCCCTCCTCCACCAGGAGCACGTCGCCCGGAACCACCTCCGCGGCCGGGATCACCACCACCACGCCGTCGCGACGCACCCGGGCGCGGGGGGCGGTCATGTCGCGCAGCGCGAGCACCGCGCGCTCGGCGCGAAACTCCTGCACGAAGCCAACGATGCCGTTGAGCACCACGATGGCGGCGATGGCGCCCGCGTCGATCCACTCGCCCATCGCCCCGGCCACCACCGCCGCCACGCCGAGGAGCGCGATCACCGGCGAGGCGAACTGGCGCGCGAGGATGCGCCAGGGAGGGGTGGCTTCCTCGCGACGCAGCTCGTTGCGCCCATGCTGGGCAAGAAGTGCGGCGGCCTCGGTCGTGCTCAGTCCACTCACGCGACCTCCAACGTGCCGCGACGAAGCTGCCGCGTGCGCCAGATCGTCCAGAGCGCGGGGAGCACCAGCGCCGTCATGAAGCCAAGGGTCAACAAACCCCCGAGCATCGGGCCCGCCATGCGCCGCGCGAGGTCGGCCCCCGCGCCCTCGGCGAACATCACCGGCAAGAGCCCCACGAGGTTCATCAACAGGGCCAGCACCATCCCGCGCATGCGCCCGGCCGCGCTGTCGGCCGCCACCTCGGCGAGCCGACCGGGCGTGAGGCGTTCACCCCGTTGCAGGGCCTCTTTCACGCCGAGGTCGAGGTACACGGCCAGCACGGTGCCCACCTCGGCCCCTACCCCGACGAGCGCGATCATCGCCACCCACGCCGCGATGGACAGGTTGTAGTCGAGCGCGGCGAGGAGCCAGATGCTGCCGAGCACGGAGAACGGCAGGGTGCAGAGCACGATGGCGGTCTCCGCCACCGACTTGAAGGAGAGCCAGGTGAGTAGGAAAACCAGCAGGAGCGCCACCGGCGCAATCGTGGCCATGCGCGCCTGCCCGCGCTCGAGGAACTCGAACTGTCCTGTCCAGGTGAGACCAATGTCCTCCGGGAGGTCAAGCGCCCCCACCACGCGACGGGCCTCGTCGACGTAGCCACCGATGTCGCGCCCGCCGGGGTCGACGTACACGTACGCCGCGAGTCGACCGCCCTCGTCCACGAGCATCGCCGGGCCGGGCCGGGTGACGATGTCGGCGAGCTGCGACAGGGGGGTGGGACCGAACGGCGTGTCGGCGTAGAGCTGCCCAAGCGCCTCGGGCGACGAGCGGAAGTCGCGACCGAATCGGGCGACGAGATCGTACCGGGCTCGACCGTCGAAAACCTTGCCGAGCGACATGCCGCCGAGGCCGATGTCGACGACGTCGAGCACGTCGTCGACCACCGCGCCATGGGCGAGGAGCGCGTCGCGACGGGGCTGCACATCGACGAAGACGCCGGCCAGCTGTCGCTCGGCGTAGGCGCTGCGCGTGCCGGGGACGGTGCGCAACGCCGCCTCCACGCGCTGGGCGGCGGCTTCGATGGCGGCGAGATCGTCGCCAGAGACTTTGACGCCCACCGGCGTGCGGATGCCGGTGGTGAGCATGTCGACGCGCGCCCGGATCGGCATGGTGATCGCGTTCTGGACCCCGGGGAACTGCAAGGCGGCGTCGAGCTCGGCCACGATGGCGTCGTAGGTCAGGCCCTCGCGCCACTCGTCGCGAGGCCGGAGCGTGACGGTGGTCTCGAACATCGACAGCGGCGCCGGGTCGGTGGCGGTCTCGGCGCGGCCGGCCTTGCCGAACACGCGCGCCACCTCGGGAATCGCGGCGATCCGACGGTCTTGCTCCTGCAACAAGCGACGAGCTTCCTCGATCGACACGCCCGGGAGGGTGACCGGCATGTAGAGGATGCTGCCCTCGTAGAGCGGCGGCATGAACTCGCGACCCAGCGACCGGTACACCGGGACGGTCGCGGCCGTGGCGAGGAGCGCCAGCGCCACGAAGGGCCAGGGGTGCCGCGTGGCGAGGCCGACCACCGGCCGGTAGAGGCTTCGCAGCACGCGATTCACCGGGTTGTCCGCCTCCCGCGGGATGGGCCCGCGCAGAAGCGCCACCGCCAGCGCCGGCGCCAGGGTGAGCGTGAAGAGCGCGGCGGACAACATCGCGAAGGTCTTCGTGAGCGCCAGGGGACCGAAGAGTCGCCCTTCCTGTCCCTCGAGCGCGAAGATCGGCAGGAAGGACACCGCGATCAAAAGCAGCGAAGACACGAGCGGCCCCGCGAGCTCTCGCGCCGCCGCCAGCACCACCTCGGTGCGGTCTTCCCCGGGACGATCTTCCGCCCGCCGCGCCGCGTTTTCCACCAGGAGCACCACCGCGTCGACCATGTCGCCCACGGCCACGATGATGCCGGCGAGCGACATGATGTTGAGCGTCACCCCCATGAAATACATCGGGATGAAGCTGGCGAGCACCGCCACGGGCAGCACCACCATCGGGATGATCACGGACCGCGCGTGCAGCAGGAAGACCGCCAGCAGCACCGCCACCACGAGCATCTCCTCCGCGAGCGAGAGACCCAGCGTGGCCACCGACTCCCGGATGAGCGTGGAGCGGTCGTACACCG
Organism: Pseudomonadota bacterium; assembly: GCA_005778355.1. Lineage (GTDB taxonomy): Bacteria > Myxococcota_A > UBA796 > UBA796 > SXON01 > SXON01. Next base: position 5,328 of record SXON01000172.1, read on the forward strand.
GCACCACCTCCACCCCGTCGGGCAATGTCACGCTCGCAAGCGCCGCCTTGGCCGCGTCGATCACCGCCAGGGCGTTCTGACCCTGCCGCGCGACCACCACCGCGCCCACGCTCTCACCCTTGCCGTCGAGGTCGGCCACGCCGCGCCGCTCGGCTGGCACCCAGGCCGCGCTCGCGACGGCACCGAGGGGGACCGGCGTGCCGCCGCTCAGTCCGATCACCACTTGTTCGAGGGCCTCGGGGCCGTCGAGGTAGCCGGTGCCTTGCACGTAGAGTTCGCGACCCGAGGCCTCGATGGTGCGCCCGCCCACGCCGCGGTTGCTGCGCGCGAGCGCACTGGTGACATCACGCAGCGACAGGCCAGCCGCCCGGAGCCGCTCGGGATCGATCGTCACCTGGAGCTGGCGGTCGAAGCCGCCCACGGTGGCCACCTCGGCCACGCCCTCCACCCCTTCGAGGGCAAAACGCAGGTTCCAGTCCTGTAGCTGCCGCAGCTCGTCGACCGAGCGCTGGCCGGTCGTGTCGACCAGGGCGTACTGGTACACCCAGCCCACCGCGCTCGCGTCGGGTCCGAGCGACACCTCCGCGTCCGGAGGCAGCTTCGCGGAGAGAACCTGGAGGCGCTCGGCCACCCGCGACCGGGCGAAGTAGGGATCGACGTCGTCACCGAGGAGCACGTAGGTGAAGGACATCCCGAACATCGTGAAGCCGCGCACGGCGCGCACCCCGGGGAGCGCCTGGAGCCCCGTCACAAGCGGGTAGGTGACTTGATCCTCCACGAGCTGGGGCGAGCGCCCCATCCACTCCGCGTAGACGATGACCTGCGGGTCGGACAGATCGGGCACGGCGTCGAGCGGGCTCTGCCGCGCCGCCCACAGCCCGCCGAGCGCGAGCGCCAGCGACAACAGGTACACGACGAGCCGGTTCTGTCCCGACCAGGTGACGACACGGTCGAGCACGATCAGTGTCCCCCGTGCCCAGCGTGGCCGCCACCAGCCACCTGCGTGTCGGCGTCGAGCCAGAAAGCACCGCTGGCGACCACCCGATCGGCGGGGTCGAGCCCATGCACCATCACCTCGCTGTCGGAACGGGCGGCCACGTGGACTTCCCGTGGATGGGCGTTCGCGCCGTCAACCACGAACACCAGCGTACGGGCGCCGGTGTCGACGAGCGCGGCGCGGGGAACCCAGAGTCCCTCCGGCAAGGCCTCGTCCCAGGTCGCGAGCAGCGGGCGTCCCACCGCCGGTTGCCCCTCGAGCACGGCGCGCACGCCGGTCCCGGCCGCGTTGCCCGCCGGGAGCACGCCCGCCACGGTGCCCGCGAAGGTCTCCGTGCCATCGGAGAAGCTCACCGGCGTGCCGACGGCGGGCGGCGACAGCGTGTAGAACTCGGCCAGCCGCGCGGCGTCGGGGGCGATCTCGGCGAGGGCGGCGCCCGGGGCGAGGAAGGCGCCCGCGTCGACCAGCCGCGCGGTGACGACGCCGGTCAGGGGTGCGCGCAGGTTCCAGGTGCCGTCGACCTCGGCGTCGGGCGGGGCACCGAGCGCACGGAGGCGCCCCTCGGCGGCGGCGCGGAGCACCGGGTCCTGAGACAAGAGGCGCAGCTCGGCGACGGCGCTCCCCACCTCTGCGGTCCACAACCGCGCGATCACCTGCCCGGTCCGCACGCGCTCGCCGACTCGGGGAAGGACGAGCGCCACGACTTGTCCGCCGGGGACGGTGGTCACCCGGGCGGCCCGGGCGCTGTCGAAGCTCACGCTGGCGGCGGCGCGGCGATGAGCCAGCCCGCTGCCGAGGCGGGGCGCCACCGTGGCATAGCCCTCGACCGCGGCGCCGTGCCCCCCGGCGCTCGCATCGCCATGGCCCGCGTGTTCCTGCGCGCCCGCCAGGCAACCAAGCAGCGCGAAGACGATCATGGTGACTCCAGGCGCGCACGCTCGGCGCGTCTCAAGGTGAGATCGCGCGCGGCCTCCGCCAGCTCGCGACGAGTGGCCGCGAGCGCGGTGGCCGTGTCGAGCGCGGAAACGAGCGTGCCGCCGGTCTCGTAGGCGGTCATCGCCGCCGCCCAGGCGCGTTCGCTCGCGGGGAGGACCAGGTCGCGCAGGGCGGCGACACGGGCAAGCGCCGCCGCCTCCTCGGCGCGGGCGCGGTCGAGGGCTTCAGCGAGCGCACGGCCGGTGGCAAGGGCATCGAGCCGGGCCGCCTCGGCGCGCGCGAGGGCCGCGTCGCGAGCGCGCTGCTGGCCGCCCCAGGTGGGCAACGCCACGCCCACCATCAGGTTGACGCCCTGCACCATGCCGTCGGGCATCAGGCCGACCGACGCGCCGAGGTCGAGGTCGGGAGAGAGTCGCGCCTTCGCCAGCTCGGCCTCCCGCATGGCGGCCTGCGACTGGGCCTCGGCGAGGCGGGCTTCGGGGCCGACGCTCCCCGGCACGGCGGCGGGCACGAAGCCACCGGGATCCGACAGCACCCGGCCCGCCCACTCGGCCCCCACCAGCCGCTCGAGCACCGCGCCGTCGCCTGCTTGCCGGGCCAGCGTCGCGGCGCGCGCGGCCTCGGCGCGGGCGATCTCGGCGTCGAGCGCGTAGATCGCGGCGAGCCCCTCGGCGCTCATCGCCGGCATCGCGGCCATGCCGCCGCCGCCCATCTCCGCCATGGCGGGCATCGATGCCGACGAGCCCGGCGACGACGCCGGTACCCCGCCCCCACCCATGCCGGGCATCCCCGGCATGCCGCCACCCGGCGACGACTTCCGGGGCGCGGGTGGGGCCCCGAGCTGCGAGGGTGTGCCCGGCGCGGTCACAGCCGGGACCGCGGACCCCGGGTGCGTGCCCCGAGCGTGTCGCGACAGTGCCGCCTCGCGCAACCGGCGGAGAGCCGCGATCTGCTCGGCAGCGGCTGCGTCGTCGGCCTGCCGCCACACCACGCGCGCCACCAGCGAAGCCAGGGCCAGGCGGAGGTCGGCGAGCGTGACCTCGCGGGTCACCGTGGCCACGGCGATCGTCGCCTCTTGGGCGCGCACGCGGGCGCCCACCTCGCCCGGTCCCGCCAGCATTTGCTCAATGCCCACCATGAACATCGTCGGGTCGAGATCGCCCTCCATCGCGCCCAGCGAATCCGCGCCGAGCACCGCCGAGGGGTCCATCGGCAGTCGGGCGGCGGCGAGATCGAATCGCGCCGCCTCGATCCGGGCAGACTCCGCCGCGAGCGAGGGCGCGCGTGCTGCCGCCTCGGCAAGGAGGTCGTCGAAGGGCAGGGCCAGGGCGAGCGAGACGAGGAGCACGGCCGGGAGACAGCAAGACTTGTGCCATCCTGCACATTCGACGCCGTGTTTGCGATACTGCCCACCTGGGTGAGAGTGCACAGGCGGCGCTGTGCCTGCGGACACACGCCGACAGAGGGCGGGTGGACGACGCGGGGCCACCTTCTCGCGCTACACTTGGCCGATGGCCGCGCCTGCCCTCAGATTCGCCACCTACGACGACCTGCTCCGCCTGCCTCGCGAAGCCCGCGCGGAGGTGATCGGCGGTGTCGTTTACGAGGGTGCCAGCCCCGCACCACGGCACGGCCGCGCGATGGTGGCGTTGGGGCGCTACGTCGGCGGACCCTTCGACCAGGACGATGATCCCGGCGGCTGGTGGATCCTCGCCGAGGTCGACGTGCGCTTCTCGCCGAGCGACATCCTCCGCCCCGACCTCGCCGGGTGGCGGCGCGAGCGCATGCCCCTTCTGCCCGCCTCGCGCCCCATCGACATCGTCCCCGACTGGGTCTGCGAGATCCGGTCGCCCTCCACCGCGAGTCACGACGTCTTGCGGAAGCGCCCCCTCTACGCCGCGCACGGCGTGCCCTGGCTCTGGGCGGTGGATCCCGAGGCGCGGATCATCGTCTGCTTCGAGAACCGTGGCGGAACCTGGGCGCAGGTGGCCGGCGGCGGCGACGGCGAGAAGGCGCGCCTGCCGCCCTTCGAGGCCACCGAGATCGACGTCAGCCGCGTGTTTGGCCCGGCCAGCGATCCCGAGGGCGCGGGCTAGCGCGAGCCAGCTGGGCTAGCGTGGGGCCGCCGTGTGGTTCACGACGCTCGCCCTTGCCGCCGACCCCGAGGTGGACTGGATTGCCGCCACCGCCGGCCAGGCCGCGCGCGACCAGGGTGTCGATGCCTTCGCCTCCATGGCCCCCGAGGCCGCGTCGCGCGCCGCGCTCATGGGCGCCTGCCCGTCCCTGCTGCTGACCGTCGAGTGCAGTCGCGACACGTCGTCGCTCTCCGTGCGCTACGACCTCCGCCCGAGCTTCACCGTGGCCGGGGGCAACCTGTCGCCCGACAACCAGTCTGGTGACACTGAAGCCGGGCTCTTGTCCCCCCGGCTCGGCTTGCGAGGCGCGGTCTACGCGGGGCCCTTCGTCGCCCGTGTCACTGGGGCGGGCGGCATCGACGCCATCGAGGACATCGACGGCGCCTACGTGATCCCCGAGGCCTGGGCGGGCGTCGACACCGGCGGCGGCTGGCTCGGCTTCGGTCGGCAAGACCGTTGGCTCGGCCCCGGCCGCCACGGGACGATGGCCCTCTCCAACAACGCCGTGGCCCCCTGGATGGTCAATGGCGGCGGCGACGGGCGGCTCCCCGGCGCGGCGTCGAAAGCAGGTCGGTTCGGCGGCGAGCTCGGCGTAGGCTGGCTCGGCGAGCCCCGCGGCGACGTGAAGAACCCCGGCCTGCTCTTGATGGACCTCCGCTACATGCCGGTGCCCTCCGTCGAGATCGGCGCCACGCGCCTGTCGATCTTCGGCGGCGAGGACCGTCCCGACGTGGACATCGGGCAGCTCATCGTGCCGAGCGAACCGCACGTCTACGACGACCCCGACCTCGTCCTCCCCGACCAGGACGAGCTCGCCAACATCCACCTGCGCGTGAACTTGCCGCTGCGCAAGTGGATCGGCGGGCCGGTGCACCACGTGGAAGGCTGGTGGGAGTACGGCGGCGAAGACATGATCATGCGCGACGCCGGGAGTTTCGAGTACCCGGCGCTCGCCGGCGTGGGGAACATCTACGGCGGCGAAGTTTCCCTGCGGCCGGTGGTGCTCACCGCCGAGTACTCGCGGTTGATGGACGACTACTTCCGCTGGTACGTGGGCCACCGCGTGTACCACGAGGGTTTCCAGCAAGACGGCCGGGTGATGGGCCACTTCGGCGGCCCCGACAGCGAGACGATGTGGGCCCAGGTGGCCTACTGGGGCGAGGGCTGGCGCGCGCGCCTCTGGGGCGACTGGGTGCACCGCGTGGGCGTGGTGGAGGCGCGCAACGACCGGCTTTTCACGTTCCCCACGGAGGAAGTGAGCTACCGCGGCGGCCTCGCGGGCGACCTGCTCTGGAACGGCGGCTGGTACACGCTGTCCTACGAGGTGGCGAGCGTCACCGGTCGCGATTTCGTCCCTGGGAACGACGCGGTGGAGCACCGCGTGGTGGCGGGGCTCGCCGTCGGCCCGTCGATCCTGTCGAACTGAGGACTATTCCTCGCCCGCCTCGTTCTCTTCCTCGCGCACCTGCCCGATCCGTCGCGAGCGCGCCGACCAGCGTCCACCGGCGTCGTCGGCCGGGGGCACGGGGAACTCGCCGTGGGCATCGGCATCCCAGTCGAGCCGCATCTCGTAGAGCGCGCGGTCCCAGCGGGCGAGCATCGGCGGGATGGCGAAGGGCACCGGGAACGCACCCGCTTCCTCGGCAACGCGGCGGAAAGTGTCGTCGGCCTCCAGCGGCTCGGCGGTGCAGATCGCGAGCCCGGGGCCGTGCTTGTCGAGGTGCAGGAGCACCACGGCTACAGCGTGCTCGAGCACCTCGGGGAGCGCGGTGGCCGCGTAGAGCTCGGCCGGCTGCCCGTCGGGACTGGCGAAGCCGCACAGGTGGTAGAGCGCGTCGGCCAACTCCTGCGTGGGCTCGTCCTCGAGCACCACGAAGCCATCGGCGCGGGGGCAAGCCACCCCGTCGCGCTCGCCGGCCATCATGTCGTCGAGCTCTGCACCCTCGACCGGCGCGATCCAGCGGACGACCGGCCGTTCCTGCACGCCCCCATGCCGCAGGTAGGTCCAGTCTTCCTCGATCACCATGCCGGGCGGCAGGCAGAGGGGGTCGCCGGCGTGCGCGAAGGCAAACACGCGCGTCCTGGGGAAGAGGGCGCCCAGGAGGGCGCCGGCCGGCACGCCGCTGTGGCGGAAGCCGCGCTTGGCGTCCCTGGCGCTGTCGTCGGAGAAGACGGCGCCACTGGTGATGGTGCGGAAGACCACGCCGTGCTCGGCGTCGGGGAGGCCGTCGAGCCAGCGCTCGCGCCCGCGGCAGAGGCGGCCGGGGTTGGCGGTGTCGACGGTGTCGTTGCAGTAGCCGAAGGCGCGGATCATGGCGGCCAGGGGCTATCTCGCGGCGAGCCCACTCGCCCGGCGCGAAGCGGTGCGTAGGGATAGGCGCCGCACCCCCAACGGCAGGCCGTCCCGTGTCCGAGCGCTTCTACATCACGACGCCAATCTACTATGTCAACGACGTGCCGCACATCGGGCACGCCTACACCACCATCGCCGCCGACGCGATCGCCCGCTGGCATCGCCTGGACGGTCGCGACGTGCGCTTCCTCACCGGCACCGACGAGCACGGCCAGAAGGTGATGCAGGCCGCGGCCAAGCTCGGTCGCAGCCCCCAGGAACACTGCGACATCACGGTGCGCCGGTTCGTAGACCTGTGGACACGCCTCGACATCCAGTACGACGACTTCATCCGCACCACCGAGTCGCGACACAAGGAGGTCGTCCAGGCCTTCCTGCAGCAGCTCTGGGACCAGGGCGAGATCTACTCCGCCCCCTACACCGGCTGGTACTCCACCTCCGCCGAGCGTTTCTGGACCGACGATGAGGTGGCCACGGCCGCCAAAGGGACGGTCGAGGATCTCAAGGCCGGGAAGCTCACCCCAGTGTGCCCCGACTCCGGCGCGCCCGTCGAGCTCATCACCGAGCTCAACTACTTCTTCCGCATGAGCGCCTACCAGGAGCGGCTGGTGCGTTGGCTCGAAGAGCATCCCGGCTCTGTGCAGCCCGACCACCGTCGCAACGAGGTGCTGGGTTTCCTCCGCAAGCCGCTCGGCGACCTGTGCATCAGCCGCCCGGCGGCGCGCCTGTCCTGGGGCATCCCCCTGCCCTTCGCCGAGGACTACGTCACCTACGTGTGGTTCGACGCGCTCAGCAACTACGTGAGTGCCCTTGGCAACGACCGCGCTCGCTACTGGCCGGCCGACGCCCACCTCGTGGGCAAGGACATCCTCACCTTCCACACCGTGTACTGGTTCTCCATGCTGATGGCGCTCGGCCTCGAGCCCCCCCGGCAGGTGTACGCCCACGGCTGGTGGCTGATGAACCGCGCCAAGATGTCGAAGTCGGTGGGCAACGTCGTCAATCCAAACGTGCTCATCGACGAGTTCGGCGCCGACGCGGTGCGTTATTTCATGCTGCGCGAGATCCCCTTCGGCTACGACGGCGAGTACTCCGACGCCGCCTTCTTGCTGCGCTTCAACAGCGACCTGGTCAACGACTTCAGCAACCTCGTGCACCGGGTGAGCAAGTGGGCAGCCACGCCGCTCGGGCCGGCCAGCGGCTTCACGCCGGGCGACGAGGCCTTGCTCGCGGTGGCCAGTCGAGCCACCGCCACCTTCCGCACCGAGCTTGAAGGCCTACAGTTCCGCCAGGCGCTGGAGGGCCTCTGGGAGCTGGTGCGCGCCACCAACAAGTACGTCGACACCGAGGCCCCGTGGGCACTGGCCAAGGCAAACAACACCGCCCGCCTCGCGACGGTCCTCCGCGTGGCGCAGGAAGTCCAGCGCATGGTGGCCTCGTACCTGTGGTGTGTCTGCCCGCACGCCTGCACCGAGGTGCTGTCGCGACTGGGGCTCGCCGCCCCCGACCTCCGCGTGGGCCTCGACGTGCTCCCCGCGGGCAACGTGGCCCGCGCTGGCGACCCGCTCTTCATGCGGCGCGAGGCCAAGGCACCGCCCGAAGTTCCCCAGCCAACCCCCGTTACCAAGGAAGTACCTGTGTCCGACACCATCACCTACGACGACTTCAGCAAGGTGGCCCTGCGCGTGGGGCTCGTCGTGACCGCCGAGAAACACCCCAACGCCGACCGCCTGCTCGTGCTGAAGGTCGACGTCGGCGAGGCCGAACCGCGCCAGATCGTCGCGGGCATTGCCAAGCACTACGCGCCGGAGGCCCTCGTCGGCAAGCGCGTCGTCGTCGTCATCAATCTCGCGCCGGCCATGCTGCGCGGGGTCGAGTCGCGCGGCATGCTTCTCGCGGCGGGCGGGGCCGACATCGCGTCCTTGCTGAGCCCCCTGCACGACGTGGCGCCCGGCTCCATCGTGAAGTGATTTTGTGATCTCCCTCTTGTCACAAGGGGGGGGGCCGTGTCGTTAATGGGGCCGAGTCTCGGAGCCACAGGCATGCGCACGTCCATCTACATGTCCCCCGTCCTCGCCCTCGTGGCGCTCGGCTGCAACGAGTACACCATCGAAGACAAGCGGTCCGACATCACCGACGAGGTCGACGATGGCGACCCGGACATCGAGGTTGATCCCGTCAAGATCAACTTCGGCGAGCTTGCCGTGGGCGAGGGCGAGACGAAGACGGAAACCGTCACCGTGAAGAACGTGGGCGAGGGTTCGCTCAGTATCGACGACCTCTACCTGGCCGACACCGCTCAGCCCTTCAGCTACTCCGCCATCGGCGCGATCCTGATCCCGGCGGGGACGTCCACCACCTTCACCGTCACCTACGCGCCCATCACCGCAGAAGACAACGGCACCAACATCGTGATCGAGAGCAACGATCCCGACGAGGCGAGCACGCTGGTGAAGCTCAACGGCTCGGGCGTGGCCCCGATCATCCAGCTCGACCCGGTGTCGTACAGCTTCGGCACCCTCTACATCGGCTGCGAGGGCAGCCAGCCGGTCACCATCAGCAACATCGGCAACGCCGACCTCGTGGTGAGCGACTTCGACTACGTCACCGCGAGCGACGACATGTCCCTCGACGACAACACCGTCGTCAACGGCGACCTGCCCTGGACCATCGGCCCGGGCGACAGCCGCGAGGTCTACGTCAACTACGCGCCGCTCGACGACTACCCCGACGAGGGCTTCGTGGTGGTGGGCAGCAACGACCCGCTCCAGAGCGAAGCGCAGGCCCAGCAGGCGGGCTCGGGCGAGCTCTACGGCGAGAACCTCGACGTCTTCGAGCAGTCGCTGCAGTCGTCGACCGACATCCTCTTCGTCATCGACAACTCCTGCTCGATGGCCGAGGAACAGACCAACCTCGCCGACAACTTCGCCAGCTTCGCGGCCGTGCTCGCTGGCGCCGACTACGACTATCAGGTGGGCGTGATCACCACCGACAACCCCGACTTCCGGGGCGACATCATCACGCCGGACACCCCCGACCTCGAAGACGAGTTCGTGGCTCAGGCCCTGGCCGGCACCAGCGGCTCCGGCGACGAGCGCCCCTCCGAGATGGCCTACAACTCCACCCAGGCGGGTGGCGACGCCGGCCCGGGCAGCGACTTCCTCCGCGACGACTCGAAGCTCTCGATCATCGTGGTCACCGACGAGCCCGATTCGAGCACCGGCGACTGGTCCACCTACATGAACCACTTCTGGTCGCTGAAGGACGACACCGACCTCGTGGTCGTGAGCGCCATCGCCGGCGACTGGCCGAGCGGCTGCGCCACCGCCTCGCCGAGCGAGAAGTTCTACTACATGTCCGTCGCGACGGGGGGCCTCTACCTCTCGGTGTGCGCCACGGACTGGGCGAGCCACCTCGAGTCGATCGCCGAGGCCTCCAAGATCGACCTGTCGAGCTTCGAGCTCACCCAGCCACCCGTCCCGGAAACCATCGAGGTGCGGATCGACGGCGTGATCCAGACCGACGGCTGGACCTACAACGACATCGACCAGTCGGTCGACTTCGACGACGACCACATCCCCTCGGGCGGCACCGTGATCGAGGTCGAGTACGCGCTCTACGGCAACTGCAGCGAATAGCCAGTGGCCCCCGGCTTCTCGCCGCGGGGCACGACCGAGAAGTTGTAGGCGATCGACACGCGTAAATCGTCCGCGAAGCGCGGGTGCACGTAGTGCGTCACCGTGGCCGGGAAAAGCACCATCAACCCGTCTTTGGGGCGGTGCACGTAGTTGCCCGACTGCCCGTAGAGTGCCATCTGCGGGTTGGGGTTGAGAAACTCGATCATGCCGGAGAAGTCGCCCGGTTCCGTCGGCAGCGTGCCCACGTTCACGTAGTAGGCGCCCGACCAGTGGGTGGGCGCGTGGTGGTGCGGGGCGTTCCAGCCGCCGAAGCCGAGCACGTTCGCCCAGCAGCCGGCCAGCACCAGCTCCTGGCTCTGGTAGTTGTCGTGGTAGCGAGCGGTCGCGAGCGTGGCGAACTTGGTGACCTTCTGGAGCAGCCAGGCCACGTGCTCGCTCTTGTGGCGGAGGAACTCGGGACCGGAGTGCCAGGCGTGCCGGTTGCTCCGCACGACGCCGGGGTAGCGCTCCCGAAGGCCCATCACGTGCTTGAGCAGGCCCTCCTTGTGCTGCTCGGAGCCCGAGATGAGCGACGCCCACATCGGGAAGCCGAAGAGCATGTGCGGGGCGTACGGATCGGCCTGGGTCATCGCGACTCCGGGTGCTTGCGCGCATAGAGGATGGCTTCGGCCACGCGTTCGCGCGCGAGTGACGCGGCGGAGAGCTCCGCGCCCATCACCTCCTTGGCGAGGCGCAGGGCGACGGGATCACGCTCCGTTATCTCCAGGCCCCAGCGGGCGGCCTCCGCGCGGGGGTCGGTAGAAAGACGGTGGACGAGACCCCAGTCGAGCGCCTCCGCCGCGCTCACGCTGGCGCCCCCGAGCACCACCGCCTTGGCCCGCGAGGCGCCCACGAGCGCCCCGAGCCGCGTGGTGCCGCCGGCGGAGGGGATGATGCCCAGCGCCGTTTCCGGGAGGGCAAATCGGGCGGTGGGGCTGGCCACGCGCAGGTCGCAGGCGAGGGCCAGCTCGAAGCCGCCCGCGATCGCCGGGCCCTGGATGGCGGCGATGGTCACGCACGGAAGTCGCGACAGCTCGTCGAACACACGCTGAGAGCGCAACTCGAGAGCATCGAGGAAACTTGCCGCTTTCATCGCGCCGAGATCGGCACCGCCGCAGAAGGCTCGGTCGCCCGTGGACTGGACCACGAGCACGGTGACCTCGCGGCCGAGCTCCAGGGCGGCGTGGAGGAGCGCGTCGAGGTGGTCGCGATCGTAGGCATGCGCCTTCTCGGGACGGTCGAGCGTCACCGTGCCGAGCATCCCCTCGCGAGTGGAGTGTACCGCCATGCGCCTCACTTACCGCGCTACGATAGCGGCGTGAACTTCCGCGTTCTCTGGGACCAGGTGGAGCCCTGCCCTTACCGCGAGGGCGAGCGTGCCCGGCTGCCGCTGCGGCTGCCGATGGGCCCCCTCACGCCCGCGCAATTCGACCGCTGCCTCGCCGACGGCGACCGTCGCAGCGGGCGCATGCTCTACCGCACCGCCTGCCCCTCTTGCCAGGGCTGCGAGCCCTTGCGGGTGCCGGTGCGAGAGTTCGTGCCGAGCAAGTCGCAGCGACGCGCCTGGCGACGCAACTGTGATGACGTTCGACTGGTCGTGGGCGCGCCCGAGGTGGACGACGAGCGGCTCGCGCTCTTCAACCGCCACAAGCTGGAACGGGGGTTGTCGGCCTCGGGTGAGCCGCTGACCGCGACCGCCTACCTGGCCTGGCTGGTGCAAACCTGCGTGGACACGCGCGAGTTCCGCTACCTGGTGGGCGATCGCCTCGTGGCGGTGAGCGTGCTCGACGTCGGGCAAACGAGCGTGTCGAGCGTGTACCACTACTTCGACCCCGCCGAGGAGCGGCGTTCCCTCGGGGTTTTCTCGGCCCTCGCCGAGATCGCGTGGGCGGCGTCGCAGGGTTACGACTGGTACTACCTGGGCTTCTACGTCTCGGACTGCGCACACCTGAGGTACAAGGCCGACTATCGCCCGAACGAGCGTCGCGTGGGGGGCGTGTGGACACGCATCGACTAGCCGAGTGGGCGCGACGCACCTGGGCGCGCCGTCCCGGGGCACGCCGCGGTGCCGCACCGTCCGAGCCCCCCCGCCCGCCTTGCGCGGGTCTCTGGGAAACGCCCATGGTGCATGTCGACGGGCGCGTCACCACGTGTTGTCTCGACGAGGGCCTCGAGAACACCCTTGGGAACGCCCGGGAAACGCCGCTCGCCGAGCTGTGGAACGGCCCAACGCTTCACCGTTGGCGGGTGGCCCAGGCCGAGGGGCGCTTCGAAGACTCCGGGCCTTACTGCACCCTCTGCAATTGGCGCGGGGCCGGCACCATGCCCAGCGAGGCGGTGGCGGAATACTTGGCCGGCAATAATGAGCGCTCCGCGCTCACCTCCTTCCGCTCGCGATTCCCACATGTCACTCGCCCTCCGCACAGAAAAACTAGGTAAGACATACCTCTCTGGCTTCTGGCGTCGCCCGTTCGTGGGCCTATCCAACCTCGACATGCAGGTGAAGGTGGGCTCGAGCTTCGGCTTCATCGGCCCCAACGGCGCGGGCAAGACCACGACCATCAAGATGTTGATGGGCTTGCAGGCCCCCACTTCCGGGCGGGCCTGGATCCACGACGTGCCCATCTCCGATCCCGAGTCGCGACGCCGCGTGGGCTTCATGCCGGAGCGGCCCTACTTCTACGAGCATCTCACGGCTTCGGAGTTCCTCGACTTCTACGCCCGCCTCACCGAGGTGCCGGCTGCGGCAAGAGCCGGCCGGATCGACGAGCTCCTCGAGCGCGTGGGCCTCGCCCGGTTTCGCCACGTGGCCCTTGGCAAGTTCAGCAAGGGCATGCTGCAGCGGGCGGGCATCGCGCAGGCGCTGGTCAACGACCCCGACCTGGTGGTGCTCGACGAGCCCATGAGCGGGCTCGACCCGCTGGGGCGCGTGCTGGTGCGCGACATCATTCTGGAAGAACGCCAGAAAGGTAAGACTGTGTTCTTCTCGAGCCACATCCTCTCCGACGTCGAGGCGATCTGCGACGAGGTGGCCATCGTCGTGGCCGGGACGCTGCGCGGCCAGGGGACGGTGCGCGAGCTCATCGGCCAGACCGCCGACGAAGTCGACTGCACCTTCCTGAGCGCGGGGGATCCTCCGGGTCGGGTGATCCGTCGCGACGGCGAGCGGGTGACGGTGCGCGTGCTGAGTGCCGACGTCGACGCGACGATCGACACCGCCCGCCAGCGCGGCGCGAAGGTGCTCGAAGTCCATCCCAACGCGCGCACCCTCGAGGAGGTGCTGCTCGACGAGGTGGAACGCGCCAAGCTCGTGAACGAGACGCGACTCGGGGTGCTCGCATGAGCCGCGTCTGGGTGATCGCGACGAACACCTTTCGCGAGGCCGTGCGCGACCGGGTGCTCCACAGCATCCTGTTCTTCGCGGTGCTGCTCCTCTGCCTGTCGCTGGCGCTTCGCGAGGTCGCCATCGGCGACACCGACAAGGTCGTGCGCGGGGTGGCCCTCGGCGGCACGAGCCTCCTGGCCGCCGTCATCGCCATCTTCCTCGGCGTGGGCCTGGTGTACAAGGAGATCGAGAAGAAGACCATTTACACGCTGGCAAGTAAGCCGATGCCGCGCTGGCAGCTGTTGCTAGGGAAGTACCTCGGGCTCTGGATCACCCTCGCCGCGGAGGTGGGCCTGCTCACGCTGTTCTACACGGTGGTGCTGGCCACGCAGCAGGGATTGCCCGATGCCGGGGTGTACCTCGCGATGGCGCTACTCATGGTGGAGCTCTCGTTGCTCACCGCGTGGGCCACGCTCTTTTCCACTTTCGCCACGCCCATGACCGCAGCCGCGTTTTCCATCTGCATCTACCTGATCGGCCATTTCGCCGACGACCTGCGTTTGTTCGGCGAACGAGCGGAGGAGGGCGCCTTCAAGACGATGGTGCTGGCCCTGTACCGGGTGGTTCCCAACCTCGAGAGCTTCAACATTCGAGCCGAGGCGGTGCACGGCGTGGCGGTGCCGGCCAGCGAGGTCCTGTGGACCTGCGCCTACGGCTTTGGCTACACCGCAGCGGTGCTCGCCGTGGCGATGATCATCTTCGAACGTAGAGACTTCAAGTGATTCGCATGGCCGACCTCGCCGCGCGTCACGCGCGGGTGGCGGCCCGTGCGGAGACGGCGGTGCTCGAGGCGCTGCGTTCGGGTCGCTACATCGGCGGTCCGCTGGTGAGCGCGGTGCAGTTGCAGGTGTCCACGCGCATGGGCTGGGCCCACGGCGCGAGCACCAACAGTGGTACCGACGCGCTCGTCTACGCGATCCTCGCCCTCGGCCTTCCGCCAGGCGGCGAGATCATCGTGCCGGCGGTCACCTTCTTCGCGTCGGCCGGCGCCGTGGTGCGCGCGGGCCACACCCCCGTGGTGGCCGACGTGCGGTCCGACTACCCGAACCTCGACCTCGAACGCCTGCCGTTGCGCCCGAGCACGCGTGCGGTGATGGCCGTGCACCTCTACGGGGAGCCCTGCCTCCTGCCCGGTCTCGACCTGCCGGTGATCGACGACCTCGCGCAGGTGATCGGCGCCGATCCCCCCCCTCGCAACGGCACCATTGGCGCGATGAGCTTCTACCCCACGAAGACCCTCGGCGCGGCCGGCGACGGAGGCCTGGTGCTCACCGACGACGCCGACACTCAGGCCGCCGTGCTCAAGCTCACCCACCACGGCATGCCCGCCAACAACGTGCACGAGCGCGTGCGTGGGCACGTGGGCGCCAACAGCCGCCTCGACGCCATCCAGGCCGCGGTCTTGCTCGCGCACCTCGACGACCTCGACGCGCGCGTGGCGAGCCGAAGGGCCACGGCTGCCCGCTACGACGCCGAGTTGCCCCCCTGGGTGCATCGCCTTCCTCGCGCCCCAGGACACCCCGTGCACCAGTACGTGGTGCGCGTTGCCCAGCGCGACGCGCTTCGTCAGCACCTCGCTGATCGCGGGGTCGAGAGTGCGATCTACTACCCGATCCCGCTGTCGCGACAGAAGGCGCTCGAAGGTATCGCCCACGCGCCCACGCCCGAGGCCGACCGTTTCTGCGCCGAGAGCCTTGCCCTGCCGGTGCACGAGTGCCTGGGCGACGACGACGCGAGCGCGGTGATCGACGCGATGCGGTCGTTCAAGGGGGGAGCGTTCTCCCCGTGAACCACGACACCGCCTACGCCCTCTTCACCGGCTACGCCGGCCTGCTCGGCCTGCTCTTCGGCTCCTTCATGAACGTGTGCATCAGCCGCATGCCGGAGGATCGCTCGGTGGTATCGCCGCGATCCGCGTGCCCGTCCTGCGGCACGCCCATCGCGGCCTACGACAACATCCCCGTCTTGTCCTGGTTCGTGCTCCGGGGGCGCTGCCGCCACTGCAAGGCGGCGATCTCGCCGCTCTACCCGCTGGTCGAAGCCCAGTTCGCGGTCCTCGCCACGCTGTTGTTTCGCCACGTCGTGCCCGACCTCGGCTACCTCGACGTGGCGCACCTGGTGGCCTTCCTCTGGTACTTCTGGCTCTGCTTCGCCATCGTGGCCATGGCCTTCATCGACCTGCGCCACAGCATCATCCCCGACGAGTTCAGCATCTACTCGGTGCCCGTTGGCATCGGTGGTGCCGCGCTCCTTGGGTTCCTGGGGTACGAGGGCGCCCCCACCTGGCAGCAGTCGCTCATCGGCGCCAGCGCCGGGGGCCTCGGCATCGCCGCGATCATCGGCCTGTACTGGGTGCTCACCCGGCAAGAAGGCATGGGCTGGGGCGACGCGAAGCTCATGGCGCTCTTCGGGGCCTACTTTGGCCCTTTCCCGGCGATGTTCGCCATCCTGATGATCGGCTCCACGGCCGGCGCCCTCGTGGGCGGCTCCGCAGCGATGGCGCAGATCCTCGCGCGTCCACCCGAGTGGCCGAGCGATCCTGAGCTCTCGACCCTGTCGCGCCTGGGGCAGTTCCTCGCCACCATCCGCCGACGTTTCCAGGTGGCCGTGCCCTTTGGGCCCTTCCTCGGCATGGGCGCCGTGGCGTGGCTCTTCTTCGGGCAGTCCCTCGCCCTGCGCTGGTCGGGCGCCATCGGCCGTTTCGCCGAGGCGTTCCGCTAGTCGCTAGTCGGCGCCTACTCTCGCAGAGTCTCGTTCATGAACACGTAGATCTCGCCCTCGGAGCCGGAGCTCGCGTCTTCCGGGTCGTGCCACTGGGGGTCGCCGGCCGCGTAGTCGTCGTCGCCATCGCCGTCGATGTCGGCGCCGAGGGGGGCGTTGCCGTAGCCGGCGTTGCCGTTGCCGTGGTCGCTCGTGCCGCGGACGTAGCCGGCCCAGACGACCTGCTGGTCGTGCGTGCCCGACTGCGTCTCCGACTCGAAGTGCATCATCGTGCCTGAGCCGCCGTTATCCTCGAAGTACACGATCATGTCGCTCACGCCGTCGCCGGTGAAGTCACCCATCTGCCGCAGGCCGGCCGCGTCCGCGTAGCTGTCGGACCAGGTGTAGGTGACAGCCGCGTCGGCCGACGTGTACGTGCCGCGCCCAGGGCCACCTTCGAGCGTGTACATCGCGCTGGCCGTGGCAAAGACCCAGAGCTCAGCGTCGCCGTCGCCGTCCCAGTCGGCGCCGAGCTGCGAGGCCGTGCCGATGCCCTGCGCGCTGCTCCCCGCCATCAGCGTGGTGCCCACCGAGGTGATGCTGGTGGCACCCGAGTAGTGGCCGCCCTGGCCCCACACCGCCCACACCGCGCCGCCATCGGTCGCGGCCTGGTCGGAGGTGCCATCCGAGAGCACGAGGTCCTGGTAGCCGTCGCCATCGAGGTCGCCGCCCACCGGCGCGTTCCGGTAGAAGGCGTCGCCGTTGCCGCTGACGGTCCAGCGCGCGTCGGCGTTGCCAATCGACTCGTCGCCCCCACTGCCACCGTACACCAGGGCCACGGCGTTGTTGCTCGACTCGGTGTAGGCGGCGACGAGGTCGTGGACACCGTCGCCGTCGAGGTCGATGTCGGTCGCGATACCTCGGCCAAGGGCGTTGCCCGAGGAGCCGGTGAGCGTGTAGTAAGCGTCGGACGTGTCGCGACCTGATGTCGCATCGACACCGTTGATGATGTAGACGGCGCCTGCACCGGAGGACACGCCGGTGCCGCCCACCGCGAGGTCGTTCACGCCGTCCTCGTCGAAGTCGCCGAGCACGGTCACAAAACCGCCCAGCAGGTCGGAGCTGCCGTCGCCCTCGATGAGCTGGTCGGCGTCGCGAACGTCGCCGGAGGGGGTGGGCTCGTCTTCGGTGCTGCTGTCGGGCAGGTAGGGGCCGCCCTCGAAGATCACCACCGCGCCGCCCGAGGTGGAGCTGCCACTGGTAGCGCCGTAGTACGGCACGCCACCCACCACCTCGGCCATGCCGTCGCCGTCGAGGTCGCCGAGGGCCGTGTGCCAGCCGGCGCGGTCGTAGGCGTTGCGGCCGGTGTACATGTACTCGGTCGTGCTGAAGACGGCGCCGTTGTCGGCGTCGCCGTCGCAGTCGTCGTCCTTGCCATTGAGTTGCTCTTCACCCGAGGTGTTGACCTTGGCGTCGTTGTCGTCGCAGTCGCGACCGTCGCCGTAGTCGTCGGAGCGGGAACCGTCGCCGTCCACGTCGAAGTCGTCGGCGCCGTCGCAATCGGTGTCGCGGTTGTCGTAGGGCTCGTCGGCGGCGCCCGGGTAGTATTCCGCGTCGGAGTCCTGGCAGTCGCCGCCGCCCTCGGTCACGTCTTCGTTGTACGCGTCGGACTCGTAGCCGTCGCCGTCCTGATCGTAGTCGGAGCCGTCGTCGCAGTCCTGATCGATGCCGTCGTACCAGACCTCGTACGCGTCGGGATGCACGGTCACGTCGGTGTCGTCGCAGTCGGTGCCGCCGGCCTCCTCGAGGTCGTAGCCGTCGCCGTCGTTGTCGGTGAGCGTGACCGCCAGGACCGGGATCTCCACGGTGGCCTCGTCGGGATCGTTGCTGTCGATCACGATGGCGCTCACGAACTCGCTGTAGGCCTGTGGTTGCACCGTGAGCGTGATCTGCGCGGTGGAGCCGGCCGTGAGGTGCATCGAGAGCGGATTCACCTGGAAGGGCGAGTCAACCGCGATGCTCGAGATCTCGAGGTCGCCGGTGCCGGTGTTGACCACGGTGATGAGCTCGGTGAGCCGATCGTCGAAGGCCACCTCGCCAAAATCCACCTCGGTGGTCTGCACCGAGATGTCAGGTGCATCCTCGCCGGAGCCGGTGTCGGTGTCCTTCTGGTTGTCTTGATCGTTGAGCACGCCGCCGCTGCAGGCCATCATCGTGAGCGAGAGAGTGAAAGGAAGGACCACGCCGCCTCCGGAACGGCCGACAGGATACCTTGTCGGGCCCGCGCGTGCCGTGCTGATTTCGACGCGCGCCGGGGCGCGCCTCACTTCCCTCGCAGGAAAGCCCGTGTCCGACCGCCTCGCTGCCGCGCGCGACTACGTTGCCAAGAAGCCCACCGACCGCTTCGGCCTCTACGCACTCGCGATGGAGCTGCGCAAGGCTGGGCTGCACGCCGAGTGTTTCGCCACCTTCGACACCCTGCTGGCGCACCACCCGAGGTACGGGGCCGCGTTCTACCACTACGGGATGGCCAGGAAAGAAGCGGGTGACCTCGCCGCCGCGAGAGAGATCTGGACGCGGGGACTCGACGCGACGAGGGGGACGGATGGGAAGACTTACGCCGAGCTCGAGTCGGCGCTTGAGGGGGATTTCTAGGGGGGCTTTGGGGGTGGGACCCTGCACGTTGGGAATGCGCGCGGCGGCCCGCTCGGCGACGTCATCGCGAACGTGCTGTCCTTTGCGGGGGCTGCCGTCGTGCGCGAATACTACGTGAACGACTCGGGCAATCAGATCGAGATCTTTGGTCGAACTCTGGCGGTGCGGTATCGCGAGCTCTGCGGCGAGACCGGCCTCGAGATCCCCGAAGGTGGCTACGCCGCTCCGTATGTCAGCGAGCTGGCGCGCCAGATCCGTGTCGAGGATGCGGCGCGGTACGACGGGCTCTCCCTGGAGGAGCAGGCGCGGGCCCTTGCGCCGCGTGCGATCGAGCTGCTTGTGGCCGGCCACAAGGTCACCGCCGAGCGCTTCGGCATCCGCTTCGACAACTTCACCTACGAGACATCACTACTCTACTCCGGATACTTCGAGGAGACGGTCGCCGAGCTGCGCCGGCGCGGCCACGTGGAGGACCGCGACGGTGCGGTGTGGTTCCGCTCGCGTGAGCTGGGCGAGGATATCGACAGCGTGCTGGTCCGCAGCAACGGCCTTCCGACGTACTTCGGCGTCGATGTGGCGTATCACAGGAAGGTGCTGAGCGGCCTCGGGTTCGACCGGAAGATCGACATCTGGGGAGCGAACACGCACGGCCACGCTCGGCGCATGAAGCTCGCGATGGGTGCCCTGGACCTCGGTGAGAAGTGGCAGGTCGTCATCTACCAGTTCGTGAAGTTCATCCATGAGGGCGTGCTTGTGAAGATGGGGAAGCGCACCGGTCAGTTCCTCCTCCTCGACGACGTGCTTGATGCCGTGGGGGTCGATGCGACCCGCTTCTTTCTTCTCCAATCGGGTGCCGACCGATCGCTCGACTTCGACTTCGAGCTGGCGGTGCAGCAGTCCAACGAGAACCCCGTCTACTACGCCCAGTACGCCCACGCGCGGATCACGAGCGTGTTCCGGAACGCGCGCGAGCAGGGGCTCACCTGGGACGACGCGGACCTCTCACTCCTCGACGACCCCGGCGTGCTCGATGTCGTACGGTCCTGCCTGCGCTTCCCCGAGCTTGCGGCGGACCTTGCCGAGACCGCTCAGGTCCACCAGCTCACCGCGTACGCCTCGGAGCTCGCGGGGCTCTTCCATCCCTGGTACAAGGTGAATCGCGTTCTCACCGATGACCGCGGGTTGACGAAAGCGCGGCTGCGGCTCCTCGAGGCCGTGGCCGTCACGCTGCGGCAGGCGTTCGCGCTGCTCGGCGTTTCGGCGCCAGAGCAGATGTGAGCGTCGCCTAGCGGGCTGGGCTCGGGCGCGGTGCGCCCGGGCCACCGGCGCCGCCCTGACCCCCCGGCCCGCCCTGGCCACCACCGCAGAGTCCGCCGAAGATCCCGGCACCGCCGACGACGACCGTCTGCGCCGACACGGTGCCCGTCGTGGCGTCAGTCTGTCCGATGATGGTGACCTGATCGTTGGCCTTGAGATCCGAGAGTTTGATGTCGGTCTCGGTCGTGCGCAGCACCCGCGCGCCGCCCCCGACGAGCACGATGGAAGAGGTCACGACGGGGGAGGCCGATGGCTGGCCCGCCTGGCCGGGTGTGCGGGGCGCGGTGACCGCAATCGTTATCGAATCCGCGTTCACGGAGATGATCCGGCCGTTGATGGGCGGGTTGAATCCGTTGCCACCCTGCCCGCCCCCCGCGCCCGGTCGGACGGCGGTCCCTGTCCCTGCCCGCGCGCCGCTCCCGGCCGTGGCGTCGGTGACACCGCTCGTGGCG
>SXON01000173.1 GCA_005778355.1 Pseudomonadota bacterium
CCATGCAGCCGATGTTGCCGTCGAGCTTCACGTAGGAGAGCTCGTACTTGGCGGCCTCGACCTCTTGTGGGTCTTCCTCGGCGGCGTCGTAATAGCTCTCATACTCGGGATGACGGAAGAGGGCGTTGTCGTCGAAGGTGATCTTCGCGTCGAGCGGGAGCACCTGCTCATCCGCAGTCAGGATCAGCGGATTGACCTCGAGCATCGAGCAGTCTGCCGCGTTGTAGGCACGGAACAGGCCCTGCACCAGCTTGACGAAGTTGTTGACCGCCTTGCCGGTGAAGCCGAGCCCGAAGGCGAGGTCGCGCGCCTGCCAGCTGCCGAGGCCAGTCAGCGGGTCGGCCCAGGCCTTCAGGATCGCCTCGGGACGGTGCGCCGCCACCTCCTCGATCTCGGTGCCGCCCTCGGCGCTGCACATCACCAGCACCTGGCCCTTCGCGCGGTCGAGCATGATCGCCAGGTAGAACTCTTTGGAGATCTGGCAGCCCTGCTCGACGTAGAGCTTGCGAACGACGGCACCGTCGCGACCGGTTTGCTTCGTGACCAGCGTGTTGCCGAGCATGGCCTGGGCCGCCGCGCGGACGCTGTCAAGGTCTTTGCACACGCGCACGCCGCCCTTGCCGGGCGCGTCGTCGCCGCGTGCCGCCTGCTGGAGCGCCTCTTCGTCGACCTCGCCGACGAAGCGGCCCTTGCCGCGGCCACCCGCGTGGACCTGCGACTTGACCACCCAGATGCCGCCGCCGATGGACTGGGCGCCCGACACCGCCTGCTCCGGCGTGTGCGCAGCCGCGCCTTGAAGCGTGGGAACGCCGTGTTTCCGCAGGACCTCTTTGGCCTGGAACTCGTGGATCTTCATGCCGACTCGCTCCCTGGGGTCGGGTCGACGCGGGGCGCGAAGACCGCCTCTTGGGGGGCGCCGCCCTAACACAAGGCCCGGCGATAGGATCAGGGAATGTGGCTCATCCTGGTTGGCGCGGGGCTCGCGGGCGAGTGGGCGAGGCAACAGATCGAGCCGAAGATCCCCACCGATTTCTCGGCCTACACGCTCGGGCGCAACCACGGTCGCCTCGGCCTCTTCGACCAGGACTTCGGGCTGTGGGACAACGTCGACGTCGGCACCACTGCAGCGCTCTTCCTCATCGGGGTGCCCAACGCCCACGCCAAGATCACCGCGATCCGGTCCGACACCTTCGACATCGGACTCGACGCGGCCTGGCACGGCTACGACCTGGAGAAGAACCTCGATGTGCCGGGGGGCTACCTCACGGTGGTGCCCATCGGGTGGACGGCCTCCTGGGTGGCCTCGCCCAAGTTCTCACTCCACTTCGGCAGCGCCTGGCTGCTCGCCAGCGCGCGGGGCGAGATCTCGCTCGACCAGCTGGGCGAGGGGCTCGCTGTCGCCGTCGGTGCTGACCTATCGTCGGAGCTCGCGTCGTCACTAGAAGACGGTGGTGGGCTCTACGCAGGCGCGAACCTCTCGCTCACGCAGACTCGTCTCGCGATGGACTACCGCATCAATCGTCGTGACGCGGTCGTCTTCCAGGCCAACACCTTCGTGCTCTTGTCGGGCAACATCAGCGGCGGCTACGCCACCGAGGACGACACGGTCGAGGTCGGCGCCTCGGCGCACATCGAGAAGCCCCTGACCGAGCAGCTTCAGGGCGTGCTCACGCTGTCGTGGCAGTTCACCTGGGAGCACTGGTACTTGCGCGTGGGCTTGCCGGTGCCGACGAAGACGATCCCGCTCCTGTGGGTTCCGCAGGCCTTCGAGTTCTACTGGACGTTCTGAACCGCCGCGCCGAGCGCGACACGCGGGAAGATGGCGCCCGCCTCATCGCTGCGCATGGCGTCCAACGTCGCGACAACGGTCGCGTATGGCACTCCCGAGGAGGCCGTCACTACCGCGCTCGCAGAGCCGTCCGTCCCGGGCCGGAGGGCGCGCAATTCCCGAGTCAACGCGGTGTAGGGATAGGCGTCGGCCTCCCGCGGGAGTCGCGACACGCGATCACCCGAGACGACGCGGAAGCCGTCGTGCTCGACATCGACCCGGAGCGGACTCCCGTCGCCAACCGGCGTGTAGCCGGGCACGTCGGTGTCCAGGCGGTGGAGGTCGAAAGCCTCGGCGGCGTAGGCGGTGATAGCGAGGAAGAGGATCGTCAACGTGGTGACGATGTCGAGGTAGGGGACGAGGTTCAGCTCGCCGTGGGTGGAGGAACTCATCCCCGGGCTGACAGCGGGCGGGGCCCGGGGTTCCCTTGGGGTCAGGGGGCGGGGAGGAACCAGGTGGGCGGGAGGGGGACGGGATCGTCGCCCGGCGCACGCCAGGCAGGTTGGGCGCAGGGCGACGGGAGTTCGCCCAGCTGCAGGCGCCACGTGGGCGCGAGACCGATTGCCCGGGACGTCACCACCACGCCGGTGACGCTCATCTCTTGTCCGTCGCACGCCAACATCATCAGCGTCATCTCGTGCATCGGAACGGAGTCGGCAACAACGAGGGGCACGCGTGCGCTGCCGACCAGCAGTTCGGCGGCGACCCCCGGGCGGTCGACGGAGGGGGAAGCTCCGAAACCGGGAGGCCCGTACCGCCACATCGCGTGCACCTTCCCGGTGAGCGCGACCGACTGGCCGGGGAGCGAGGGCGGCGTGGTCGCAACGGGCACGCAGGCCACCACTCGCGCGTTGTCGATTTCCCACTCGGCGAAGCCGTGTCCGAGCAGCGGGTGCGGTTTGCCCTCAACGACCGCCATTCCACCCATACACGCCGCCGCCATCGCCGTGTGGGGTTCGTCGGCTGCGGCTCCATCCCGGACGACGTAGTTCACACCGTCGGTGCCGTGCAGCACCATCTCCCGCCAAACCTCTGCATTGTCCGAGTTCGTCGGCGGCGTTCCATGATGCCACATGTCGCCGTGGAGCGTGCCTGCGAAGGTGTCGCCCATGGCGAGACCGGACAAAGCGAAGAAACCGAGCATCTAGAGGTAGCCCTCGGCCTCGGCGTCACGGATGGCGTCGCCATTGGGACCGCCCGCCCCGTGCATCTCCATGTTCCGCTGCACAGCCTCAAAGATCCGATACTCCCCAAACATCTTCGCGAGCGTCGCCATCGGCGTGAGCATGGTCCCCACCGGGCCAGAGTAATCCGCCACGATCTCCCCCATCGCCCCGGAGGCGGCGAAAAACTCGTCGTACACCTCGGCGGCGTCGCTGTCGGACAGCTCGCCCTCGTACACCGCGATCGACGCGTGGCAGAGGCGCTCCACGGCGTCGACCGCCGTGTTGGCCTGGACCACCTTCAGCACCGCGCCCGCGATGAGGTCGGTCTCGTAGAAGTTCGCCTTCGCCGTCTCGAGCTCCGCCACGAGGTCGTCGAGCCCCTCGTAGCTCGCGACCTTCGACGCCTCGTCGAGCCGTTTGGTCACGCACTTGAGGTTGTCTGCCGTCTGCTTGGCGAGCGCCCAGCCATCCTCGGTGTCGCCGGTCTCGAGGCCGACCCAGTCGGCGATGGACTCGAGCACCCCGGGTTCTTCCTCCTCTCCGGTCTGAGCTTCGTCCTCCCCGAGGTCGCCATAAGCCGCGGCGGCCGCGTCGATCCACTCCACCACCCAGTCCAGGGCGGTGAGCTGGCCGGCTACTTCCATCGCCTGCTCGTAGGGCAGCGCGTCGAGCACGACGGTGCCGAGCGACCCCATGGCCGACACGGTGGCCACGAGATCGTCGGTCGACGCGCTCGTGGTTGCCTCCCCGGTGAGACCCGCCGAGGCCTGAGCCTCGCTGTTGCTGGCGGCGCTCGCCGGGGCCTCGGTGGTGATGGCGGGCGCCGGGGTGGTGGACTTCTGGGTGCTTGTCTCGTATTGCATGGTGAAGAGCGCAACTGCAGGCACCGTGCCATTGGTTCGAGGCAGGTTTTCTTGCGATCTGACGGACGTCCGTCACCGGATCAGCCGACGGTTGTCAGGCCACCTGACAGGTGAGCTACACTCTCGCGATGCGCTCGTTCTTTCCCCTCTTGTTGTTGCTCAGTTGCCGCGAGACCGAGGACGTGCAGCAGAAAGACACCGAGGTGCAGGATCTGGTCAGCGACGCCGACAGCGACGGATTCTCCACCGAGGAGGGCGACTGCGACGACGACGACGCCACCGTGCTCCCGGGGGCGGCGGAGTCCTGCGACGGCATCGACAACAACTGCGATGGCCGCGTTGACGAGGGCCTCTCGAACATTTGGTATCGCGACACCGATACCGACGGCTACGGCGACGCGGCAACGGGAGTGGAAGCCTGCGAGCCCCCGGACGCCTTCGTGGCCGACGGCACCGACTGCGACGACACGCGCCCCGACGTGTACCCCGGCGCGCCCGACACCTGCGACGGCATCGACAATGACTGCGATGGCACTGCCGACGAAGACGGCACCGTCACCTACTTCGCAGACGCCGATGCCGACGGCTACGGGAGCGCCTCGGCGCCCCTGTCCACCTGCGAGGCCCCAGGGGAGGGCTACGTCTCCGACAGCACCGACTGCGACGACACCCGCGGCGACGCCAACCCGGGCGAGATCGAGGTGTGCGACGAGATCGACAACGACTGCGACGGCGCGGTCGACGAGGAGGTCACCAGCCCCTTCTACGAGGACCGCGATGGCGACGGCTACGGCACCGACGCCGCCACCGACGAGGCCTGCATCCCCCTCACCGGCTACGCCCCGCTTGACGGCGACTGCGACGACGACGACCCCGACTTCAACCCCGGGGCAGAAGAAACCTGCGCCGACGCCGAGGACTACAACTGCGACGGCAGCATCGGCTACGTCGACGCCGATGGCGATGGCCACGCGGCCTGCACCGAGTGTGACGACGGCAACGCCGCGGTCAACCCGGCCGCGGCCGAGATCTGCAACGACCTCGACGACGACTGTGACGGCGACATCGACGACGACGACGCCTCGCTCGACCTCTCCAGCGCCCTCGGCTGGTACGCCGACGGCGACGGCGACGCTTATGGCGATGCCGACTCCTCGGCGCTGGCTTGCGACGCTCCGGCCGGAAGCGTGGCCGACGCCAACGACTGCGATGACACCACGTCCGACGTGAACCCGGGCGCGCGCGAGCTGTGCAACGAGATCGATGACGATTGCGACGGCGACATCGACGACGACGACGCCGACGTCGACGTGGCCACCGGTTCCACCTGGTACGCCGACAGTGATGGCGACGGGTACGGCGACGCCGCTACGAAGGCCACCACTTGCGACGCAAGTCCCGGCTACGTGGCCGACAACACCGACTGCGACGACACCCTCGACACCGTGAGTCCCGCCGCCATCGAGGTGTGCAACGGCATGGACGACGATTGCGATGGCGACGCGGACGACAACGACCCTGATGTCGACTTGGGCACCGGCACCAGCTGGTACGCCGACAACGATAGTGACGGCTTCGGCGACACATCCGTTTCCACAACGTCTTGCGATGCAGCGACGGGCTACGTGGCGGACGACAGCGACTGCGACGACTCACGCCCCGAGGTGAATCCCGCCGCCATCGAGGTGTGCAACGACATCGACGACGACTGTGACACGCTGACAGACGACGACGACGTCGGGCTCGACGGATCGACCGCCACCACCTGGTACGCCGACGCCGACAGCGACGGCTTCGGCGACGCTTACGTGTGGACTACGACTTGCGATGTCGCGCCCGGCTACGTGGGGGACGGCTCTGACTGCGACGACGCCGACCCCGGCATCAACCCCGCCGCCAGCGAGACCTGCGACAATAGCGACGAGGACTGCGACGGCAACGTCGACGACGGCGTGACCGACATCACATACAGCGCCTCGACCTACGGCGGTTCCTCGTGCAACGGATCCTACGACTACAGCGTGACCATCAGCGCCTGCGGCTGCTCCGACGTCGTCATCACTGGCGCGTTTTATGACGGGAGCGACGGCAGCGGGGGCCAGGTCGTGAGCGCGAGCGTGTCGGCCGCCAGCGGCATGTCGCTCACGTGGGACGACTGCGCGTCGGGCTGTGACTGCGACACCGACACCGCCGCCTCCACCTCCTGGTCGGCTTCCAAGTCGGGCTCCACGCTGACGGTCACCGTGAGCAACAGCATCACCGCCTACGACGCCGGGAACACGATCTACGCCGGCTACAGCATCACGTCCTACGGCACATACTACGATTACCGTAGTTCTTCCTCGAATACGTTCACGTACGCTTGCTCGTACTAGATCCCGAAGGTGCCGGAGGTTAAGGGTTAAGACTTAGCTGCGGGAGGGCGCCGCGACGTCGGAGGCTGCCAGAACCGTGGCCATCGACGGGGAATACCAAGCGACATGGTGTCGCGACATAATGGCCGACACTCATGCACCCCATTTCGAGACACTTGCCGGAGTCATCGACCAGAAAACGAGACACGGAGCGCACATTCGGCGTCCTGCGCGCGGCCGCGCCTGAAGAAATCGGCGTTCGCTCGTGGCCGAGAACGGCCGAGCCGCGCATCTGTCTCATTTTCTCCCACTTGACTGGACCAAGTGTCTCGTTTTCACCCCGATGACCTCGCCTGGTTTGTCGCGACACTGGCGACGACCGACGACCGTCAGGCCACCGGCCGACGAACGTCGAGCGCGAGGCACAGAAAAGCAAGCTTGTCCCATTGGCACGCGCCTTGCCCCACACCGGAACGAAACCGGAGTTCACGTGTCACGCCTCGCCTTCGCTCCCCTCGCCTTCGCCTTCCCACTCGCCCTCTTCCGCGCCTTCTTCGGCGTCTTGCCCTTCCTCGCCGCAATGGGGGTCGTCTCTCTCCGCGGGGCCAACGACCGAGCCTACGATCCGGTACGTGGCACCGGCGACCTGACCTGGGCCGCGCTGGCTGGGAGCGGCCTGTGGAACATCGGGATGTCGATGGCCGCCCTCCTGATCGTCGCAGCCCTCCTTGTTCATCGGCCCAACGCGCGCCGCGCGGCGTGGATCTGGGTGAGCATCTCCACCGTCGAAACAGTCTTTCGCGTTTTCGCCGCCGCCGTGTCGCCGTGGCTCGGAGAGCAGTTCGCCGCCTCGCTGTCGGGGGTCACCTGGGCCGACGACGCCTGCTGCTGCATCCCCGTCAATGCCCTCTGGACGCTCTCTTTCGCGGGCTGGCTGGTGGCCACCCGCGACCCCGTCACCGCCGTGGCGACCCCGCCCAACTACCGTCGTATGGCTGATGCGCTCGTGACCGAGGGCGAGTACCTCGTCCACACCTTGCGCCCGCTGCCCCCCGAAGAGCCGCGTCCCAATTACAACCTGCTCGACGACGCCGCGACGGAGTTCGTGAACACCCACCAGGCGCCCGGCGCGCACGCCTGAGCCCCGTCGAATAGACTCGCGCCATGCTCTGGCTCACCGCCTGCCTGATCAACGAGGAACTCTACCGCGAACGCATGGCCGCCCTCGCCGATCTCGACGGCGACGGCGTCGTGGCGGAGGCGGATTGCGACGACCTCGACGATGACGTGTTCCCCGGCGCGGCGGAGGCCTGCAACGGCATCGACGACGACTGCGACGGCGAGGCCGACGAGGACTTCGCCGCCCTGGCAGAGGCCTGCAACGGCATCGACGACGACTGCGACGGCGAGGCCGACGAGGACTTCGCCGCCCTGGCCGAGACCTGCAACGGTATCGACGACGACTGCGACGGCGACACCGACGAGGAGGCGGTCGACGCCACCGCTTGGCACCTCGACGCCGACGGCGACGGCTACGGCTCCCCCGACGCCATAATCACCGCCTGCGACGCCCAGACCCGGTACGTGGCCGACGCCTCCGACTGCGACGACAACGACGGCGACGCCCACCCGGGCGGCACCGAAGTGCCCTACGACGGCACTGACCAGGACTGCGACGGCGCCGACCTCGCCGACGTCGACCTCGACGGTCACGATGCCGCCGAGGTCGGTGGCGACGACTGCGACGACGCCGACCCCCTCACCTACCCGGGTGCCGACGAGTCCTGGGAGCGGGGGTTCACCGACTCGGATTGTGACGGGGGGTTGGAGGAGCTCCTCTTCGAGTTCGGAACCAGCGTGTTCACCGGCCGCAGTGCGGGCGGACAAGCCGGCGCGAGCATGGCCCCCCTCGGCGACGTCGATGGCGACGGTCGCGACGAGTTTGCGGTAGCCGCCTACTACGACAACAGTCGAACAGTGTACGGCGGAGCGGTGTTCATCGTGCGAGGCGAGGCCACGGGGCCGCTCGGTGACGAGGAAACGCTCGAGTCTTCCGAGCCGTACAGCTTCCTGGGCTCCGGCCTCGATGGCGGACAGGACGTCGACGGCGACGGCCGGCCGGACCTTCTGCTGGGCGCCACCGGCTATGGGTCAGGGCGAGGGATCTTGACGATTACGCTCGCCGCCAGCCTGGACGGCGGCAGCACCCGCGATTTCCTCGATGTCGCGACGGGTGCCATCCTCGGCGAGGACACCGAGAACTACTTGGGTGCGCGAGCCGTGTTCGTCGGCGACGTGGACGGCGACGGGATGGTGGACCTGGCAACCTCGGCCCCGTACGCGAGTGCCGAGGGCCTGTCTCGCGCGGGCCGCGTCTACGTCGAGAACGCACAGGCGCTCGCGAGCCGTGGCGACACGCTCGGCGCTGCAGACGCGGCTGTAGTCTGGTCGGGTAGCGAGCCGGAGCAACTCGTGGGGAACAATGTGCACGCTATCGGCGATCAGGACGGCGACGGCCTCGACGACGTGGCGGTTTCGAACGGCGCGACGGAGCTTTGGGTCATCTCGGGCGGAACGCCGAGCGGCGCCATACCCTCCCTCGCGATGACACGAATCGCGGACGCTGTCGCCGACACTCGGATGGTTGGCGACATCGACGGAGACGGGCGCGTCGATCTGGTGGTGCTGGGCACGTCGGCAGCGCTCTACACCGACCTTACCGCCTCGCCGTCCTGGTCGCGTGACGACGCCTACGCCAGCATCGAGAGCAACGGCGATGCCGTGACCGACGTCATCGACCTCACTGATCGCGATGACGACGGCCGAGCCGAGTCCATGCTCTTCGTGGAGTCGATGTCCTCGGTGGGATCGGGCTGGGCCGGCATCGTGGACGGCTCCGATCTGCGCTTCGGAGCCGCAGTGCAGGCCGACGAGGTACGGCTCCAAGCGGTTGCGACTCGGCGGTCTTCCGCCTTCGGCTGCCGAGCGGTAGCCGCTGGCGACGTCGCGGGGGACGGGGCGCTTTGGTTTGCCGTCGGTGGTCGGCTCGACGACGAGGGCGCGGACGATGCGGGCGCCGTCGCCCTGCTTGCCATCCCAGAGTAGCCGCTACGCCCGCCGACGCATCACCAGAATCGCGAAGCGACCGAGTCCCGCGAAGACCCCTCGCCCGGCGAGTCGCACGTCAATCGACTCCAGCCGGCCGCGGAGCCAGTCAGGCACACGCGAAGGCCCGTCGTCAGGGGTGCAAACGCCGACGGCAACGACCTCGACGAGGTCGAAGTGATGTGCGAACGACGCCGCGTACAACGCCCGAGGCGCGTAAAGCCGGTGCCGCACCGCCCGGTCGCCGACTCGGATCTCACGCTCGCGCACGGCGCCACCACTGAGCGCCTGGGCCACTCGCCCTCGGGAGGCGTCGCCCAGCCGGTCAAACAGGGCCCCGGTCCCGAGGAAGTGAACCAGCAGCTCTCCTCCCGGACGAAGCGCTCGCGCGGCGGCCGCCGCGAAGGCCCCGGGCTCATCGACGGTATTAAGCGCGGCGAAGCCAGAGATAATCAGGTCGAAGGTGGCCACGTCCACGCCCGGCAGGCGCGCAATGTCGCCCTCGGCGAAGCGCACGGACACCCTCTCCGCCGCCGCACGCCCCCGTGCTCGCTCAAGCATGCAGGGCGAGATGTCGATACCAACGACTTCGGCGCCAGCCCGCGCACACGCCAAACTGTCGGTACCGGTCCCGCAGCCCGCGTCGAGCACCCGCATCCCCGGGCGAAGACGAGGCATGTAGGCGTCCTGCCAACGCGCACGATTCGCCTCGACAAAGAGAGTGTCGTAGGCCCCCGCAGCCGCGTTGTAGGCATCGCGGACGGTACTCACCTGAGCGTCCACGAGTGATGTAGTCTGGGCGTGCGAGCAGCTGTCTCGGCGTGAACGACGCGCCCCACTACGAGCTGCCGGTCGCCAAGCTGCCGTGACTCCTCGACTCGACACTCGATCCACCCCTCGGCAATGGCCAGCACCGGCGCGTCGATGAACGCCGCTTCGCGTGCCTGGAGTCCCAATGCCTCCCGCTTGTTGCCGTCTCGGCCGCTGCGCGCACCCGCCTCCAGGACGACGGCCTCGTGGGTCGCGGCGATCAAGTTCACCACGAACGCGCCCGCCGCGAGCAGCACGGCTGTCCCATGACCCCCAGCCGTGATCGAAAGCGCATACCGCGGCGGTTCGAGGCCTGCAGGCATGTGCCAGTCGACAGGCCAGAGCGCTTCCTCCTCGGCATGGCGCGCGGTCACGAGCACGACCTCGCGCGATGACAGGTAGATCGCCCGGGTGAACTCCGATGGTCCGCCGAGGACCCCAGCCCGAACCCCCCCCCGCCTCAACCGAGCGAGGATCCGCCTGGAAAGCGCAACGCTCACGCGCTCTTACATATTCTCGATCAGCGCGTCGGCGAACTCGCTGCACTTGAGCAGCGTGGCGCCTTCCATCAGGCGGTGGAAGTCGTAGGTGACGCGCTTCTGGCCGATCGTCTTCTTCATCGAGCTCACGATGAGGTCGGCCGCTTCGTTCCAGCCGAGGCGACGGAGCATCATCTCGCCCGAGAGGATCACGCTCGAGGGGTTCACCTTGTCGAGCCCCGCGTACTTCGGCGCGGTGCCGTGGGTGGCCTCGATGATCGAGAGACCGTTGAGGTAGTTGATGTTGGCGCCCGGCGCGATGCCGATGCCGCCCCCCTGCGCGGCGAGCGCGTCGGAGCAGTAGTCGCCGTTGAGGTTGAGCGTGAGGATCACGTCGTACTCATCGGGACGGAGCAGGATCTGCTGGAGGAAGGCATCGGCGATGCAGTCCTTCACCAGGAGCTTCCCGGCGGCCAGGGCGGCCTTCTGGGCGGCGTTCGCCGCGCCCTCGCCGTCCTTCTCCTTGATCCGGTCGTACTGGGCCCATGTAAACACCCGGTCGCCGTACTCGCGCTCGGCGCACTCGTAGGCCCAGTCCTTGAACGCGCCCTCGGTGAACTTCATGATGTTCCCCTTGTGCACGATCGTCAGGTTGCGACGCTTCTGCGACAAGGCGTAGTCGAGGGTGGCACGCGTGAGTCGCTCGGTGCCCTCGCGAGACACGGGCTTGACGCCGATGCCGCTCGTCTCGGGGAAGCGGATCTTCTTCACCTTCATCTCGTTCTGCAGGAAGGCGATCATCTTCTTCGCCTCGTCGCTCTCCGCCTTCCACTCGATACCGGCGTCGATGTCTTCGCTGTTCTCGCGGAAGATGATCATGTCGACCTTCTCCGGCTCCTTCACCGGCGAGGGCACGCCGTCGAAGTACTGCACCGGGCGCACACAAGCGTAGAGGTCGAGCTCCTGGCGCAGGGCCACGTTGCGCGAGCGGATGCCGCCGCCCACCGGCGTGGTGAGGGGTCCCTTGATCGCGATCTTGTAGGCCTTCACCGCCGCGAGCGTGTCGGGGATGAGCCACTCGCCGAACTGGTTGAAACACTTCTCGCCCGCGTAGATCTCGAGCCACGAGATCTTCCGCTCGCCGCCGTAGGCCTTGGCCACCGCCGCGTCGAGCGCACGCACCGAGGCGCGCCAGATGTCGGGGCCGGTGCCGTCGCCCTCGATGAAGGGGATGATGGGCTCGTTGGGCACGTTCAGGGTGCCATCGGCCGCCACAGTGATGGCCTGGCCACGAGTGGGGGGAGCGATCTTCTCGAACATGCCAACCTCTGGAAAGGGCGGCCCGTCTAGTCGGTGGGGAGCCTGTTTGCCACTCGGTCAGACGTTGACGCGAGCCTCGTGCGCACGTATCGTGTGTGACATGAACCTCACGCTGTCGATCGACGACGACGTCCTTGCCGCCGCCCGGCGCTACGCGGAGGCGCACGGAACCAGCGTCCAGCAGCTCGTTCGCGACCATCTCGCCGCCGTGGGCAGCCAGGGGGAGCGCGCCCAGGCCCTGGCCGAGCTCGAGTTGCTCTGGGCGACGGGCACGCGCGCCGGCGTGGCCGCCCAGCCCTTTTCTCGGGACGAGACCTACGCGCACGGCGTAAAAAACACAAGCTCAACGCCTTGATGTTTTTCGACACCAACGTCTTCTTGTACACCCTCGAGGCCGTGGAAACCCGCAAGCGGGACGTTGCCGTGGCCCTGGTGAGGACGGCCCTGGAAAGCGGCCTCGGAAGCACCTCGACGCAGGTCCTCAACGAGTTCTACTCCAACGCCGTGGGCAAGTACCGGATCCCGCGACCCGAAGCGCGCCGCCACGTCCACGCGTTTGGCCGTCTCGCGGTCGTACCGCTCGACGGCACGCTCGTCGCCGCCGCGGTGGACTACCACCAAATCGCGCAAATCAGCTACTGGGACGCGCTTATCGTGCGCGCGGCCGTCGCGAGTCGCAGCACGATTCTCTACTCCGAAGATCTCGCCCCTGGCCAAGTCTACGAAGGGGTCCGAGTCGTGAACCCCTTCGCAGCCTGAGGCATCCGTCGCCTACTTCTCGAGACGACGACGCGACTGGTTGACCGGGAGGTCGCTCGGCCGGTAGATGGGAACGCCCTTGCCATTGCGATGCACGGTGCGCTCGTCGACGATCTGGGCCGCGATGCCGGAGCAGCGCGCGAGGCCGAAGAGCACCGTGTAGTACTCGCTGTCGTCGAGGCCGCAGGCGCGCAGGAGCGTGCCGGAGACCGCGTCGACGTTGGGGTAGGGGTTCTTGACCTTCGGCGACTCCTTGAGCACCTTCACCGCGCGTTCGCGCATGGTGACGGCACGCTGGTAGAGCGGGTCGTTCGGGCAGAGTTCCTTGCCGAGCTCGTACTGGATGCCGGCGCGCGGGTCTTCTGCACGGAGAACGGCGTGACCGAAGCCGTAGATGCTACGCCCCGCCGCCATCTCGGCGCGGACGAAGGCCTCGACCTCGTCGGGAACGGCGGTGCCGCAGCGGTCGAGGAACTCGAGGCACTCCTGGTTGGCACGGCCGTGGAGGGGGCCGTAGAGGCCGGCCATCGAGGCCCCGAGCGAGGCGTACATGTCGGACTTGCCGCTCGCGACGGCCTTGCCCACGAACGTGGAGAGGTTGCCGCCGCCGTGGTCCATGTGGAGCACGTAGAAGACGCGCATCAGACGGGTGAGTTTGGCGGCATCGGCCCCCGGCACGCCCATCATGTGGACGAAGTTCTCCATGAGGCCAAGCTCGGGCTTGCTCTCGATCGGGCTGCCCCAGCCGGAGCGCACGCGGTAGATCGCGGCCACCACCTCGGGCATCTGCGCGACGACGTTGAGGCCGTCTTCCTTGTACTTGCCGGTCTTGCACAGCATGCCGAGGAAGTTGAGGCCGGCGAGCAGCCACTCCATGGGGTGCCCTTCCTTGGGCAAGTCCTTGATCAACTCGATGACGCGCGGGTCGACCTTGGCGCGGCTCACGAGCTCCGACTTGAAAGTGGCGAGCTCCTGGGCGTCGGGGATGCGCTTGTAGAAGAGTAGGAAGATCGCCGCCTCGGGGTCGAGGTCGGCAAGGTCGGCGATGGGGTAGCCGACATAGTGCAGGCCCTCGCCGGGGTCGACTTCGCTGGTGTACACGGTTGAAACCGGGAACCCGCGCATGCCGGTGTCGAGGAGGTCTTCGGTGATGGTGAAGGGGAGGAGATTGTCGCTCATGGGCGTGCCTCGAGAAGGGGGCCCACGTACCCCGGCTGTCAGACCGTCGCCATCGGTCAACCTACCGCCACCTGGGGACCGCGAGGGAGCTTGCCAGCGGCCGTGCGGGCGAGCCTAACGAGGCGCTCTACTCGGTCGGGGACCGCCACGCCGCCGAGTTGGTGCCGGACCTTCCGACGGATCTCCGCGTCACTCGCCTCGCCCACCACGCGCGCCACCAGGATCTCGCCTTCAGACACGACGTGCACGTCGCGGACGCCCGGCAGCGCGCTGATCGCGTTCTCGACTTGCTCGGGGAACACCTTCTCGCCGAAGCGCTTCAACATGCTGTCGCGACGACCCACGAGGCGGTAGAGCCCCTGGTGCTCGGCGAAGATGTCGCCTGTCGCGAGCCACTCGGACGGCGCCGACCCAGGGCGGTCGAGGTACCCGAGGAAAACCTGAGGACCCCGCACCCACAGCTCGCCGTCGCAGATGCGCAAGGCCGTCCCCGGCAGGGCGCGACCCGTCGCCTCAGGTCGCGACATGAACTCACCAGGAGGCAGGGCAAGCACCCGCGTGGTGGCCTCGGTGAGCCCGTAAAACACGTGCTTCTCGACGCCCGGCAGCGCCGCGTCCATGCGACGTCGCGCTGACACGGGCGTGGACTGCCCTGCCAAGGTGATCGCTCGGGGACGGAGCCCGGCGGCAAGCAGCGCATCGACTTGCGCCGGGATGGCCGCCACGACCTCGGCACCCCGAGCGCCCTGCCAATCGAGCCCGAGCAGCGGCAGCCGCGGCATCACGAGCGTGGCACGAGCACGCAGGCAGGCCCAGAGTTGTGACAGGCCGTAGGTGTGACGCAGGGGCACGGGACAGAAGAGGCGCTCGCCGGGCTGCAGTCCCAGCGTGGCCACGATCCGCTCGGTGACGTACTCCACGCCCGCTGGGGACAAGGCTGCCCACCGCGGCGCGCCGGTGCTGCCCGATGTCGCGACAGCGAGGGAGGTACCATCCGGCGTCCAACACGGCGCCGCGACCAGATCGAGCTTGCCGCCCACGCAGGGGAGCGCCCCGGCCGCGATGACGCCCAGCAAGCGAGCCACGCCCTCGCCTTCGACCGGTACCGGAACGGGCACGCGTCGCCCCCTCCCCCGGCCAAGGGCCAACTGCGCCCGCGCAGCGCGGTCCACGAGCTCCCGCCGCAACCAAGTCCGTCGAGCGTCGACGATCACGACATCGTCGCCCGGCCCATCCACCAGCCAGCGCCACAGAGGATCGACGCTATTCATCGAGACGTCCACTCGCGGATCACGTCCCGCGTAGCCTGTTCTGGTCGCGACACGTTCTGGAGTAATCCATGAGCGAGGATCACCAGGACCGCCGCCCCGGCGAGGCCCCGTCGTAAGGGACGGGCTCCGGTGGCGAGGTAGCCGCGCACGTCACGTCCCTGTTTCCACTGGTTCCACGCGGCGTTGAGCGCGCACAAGAGACCCTCGATCGTCCACCGCAAGAAGGGGAAGAAATCGAGCACCACGGTCGACGCGTGATGCACGCCGGAGACCAGGAAAACCACGAACACGCCCACCGGCATCAACGGCCCGCTCACCGGCATGAAAAGCCGCTGGTAGCCCTCCACCATCATCCGATAGCGCCAGGTGTTGGCCCGTCGCCAGTAGTCGAGCATGTCGCGGCTCTTCCAGGGTTCGAGCACGGGCGCCTCCACCTTCACGCCAAGCAAGCGGAGGGCACCCGCGTCGAGGAAGATGATGCCCGCCACGTCGAGCATCACGCCGAGCCAGAGCCAGAGCGCCTCTCCGGTGGCGAGCAGGTACTGTCCCCGGTCGAGCGAGAGGATGGGCTCCGACCAGGGCGAGTCCACGATCGCCCGTCCGAGCACATGCGCGGGCGCGGCCAGCGCAAGCCACAGGGCACCCCGGTAGAGCGTGTCGAGGGAGCGGTCGGACTTCTGCGCCTCGTCGTAAGGGATGGGCGTACTCTGCGTGACGTTGGTGGCGAAGAAGCAGCGAGCACGATCGGCGAGGCCGGTCGGCCGGGCGCGGCTCCCGGCGACGGCCACCAGCTGCAGCGCCGCCCCCACCAGCGGGCGCTCCCAGTCGCTCTTCACCAGGAAGAGCGCGCCGATCGCACCGGTAGCCAGCAGTACCTGTAGCCGACGCCACCCGAGCCGGTCGGGGAGGAAGGCCAGCCCGAGCGCCCCCAGCGTGGCCAGGACCGACACCAGCCCCTCGCCGGTGGGCCACTGGGCCAGCCGCCACCCGAGCCAGAGCACGATCATCCCGGCGAGTTGCCCGCGGGCGAACCAGCGCTCGGGCAACACGTTGACCGCCAGCGCCACCACCGCGAGCGAGGGCGCGAGGCCGAGGAAGAGGTCTAGGCGAGGCGCCTCGGTGGTGATCGCCGCGTGCGCGAGCGTGCCCGTCAGCGTGGCGACGGCAACCCCGGCGAGCACGATACTGGCGCGCTCGATCGCCGACACGCTACGGCCGCTCCAGGAGCGCCGCGATGGTGCGGGGCGTGGCGAAGTCGTCCATGCTCAGGTTCAGCGGATCAAGGTGTTTACCGTAGCGGCCTGAGAGAAAGGCGATGACATCGACCACGGCGAAGGAGTCGAAGGGCACGTCGATGCCCAGGCGCGTGTCGGCCTGCACGCCTGAGAGCCCCACGTAGTCGCGGAGGAAGGCCACCACCTCGTCGACCGGGCTCACAGGTTGACGGCCACCAGCGAACGGAAGGTGACGCCTTCTTCCTCGATGGTGAGCGGCGTGGCTGGGACGATCGCCGAGAGTGTCCACCACACCTTGCCGCCCTCGCCCGCGAGGTGCACGGACGGTCCCACGAAGAGGTAGGGGCCATCGACGCCGGACTCTTTCAGGTAGGTCTCGAACTTGCCCTCGATCCCCACCACCACCGGGCGCGCCACGTGCACGCCGGCGCCGAAGGTGGGCTCGATCTCCTGCACCAACTCCTCGCCGAACTCCACCTCGTATTCGACGTTTAACGCCCACTCGAAGCGCTTCACTTCACCGGCGAAGATGGCCTTGAGCTCGATACCGTGCTCGTCGAAGGTGGGGCTGCCGATGTACTCCAGGTAGGCGTTGGCGCCGAAGGGCGTGCCGGCCGCGTTGCCGAATCGGTACCGAAGGCGCGCCTTGTAGCCTCTGAAGTCGATGGGGTCGCCGGCCCAGTGGCCTTGCACCAGGTAGAGACCAGCTTCGAGGTGATCAGTAATCCCGTACTCGAGCTCCGTCTGGTGCTCCCAGAAGTGGTTGGCCCCGCCGTCTTTGCCGTAGGCGGTGGTGTACTGCTCGAGCTCCACGCCTCCCTTGGGCACGGTGCCGTAGCCGTAGCTGAACGCGAAGGTACGCTCGCCGGCGAGGGCGGGGAATGCGGCGAGGAGGAGGAGGGTCACGCAGGCTCCGTCTTGACGTTGACTTTCAATATCAATATTGTCTGGCCCCGTGACCGTCCACCCGAAATTGAAAATCATTCTCAGTGTCTTGCTCGCCCTGCTCCCGGCGCGCGCCGCTGCGTACGTGTACTTCACCGAAGACACCTTGATGCAAAGTTTTTTTTCGGTCGACGTCGTGTCTGAGGTCGTGTGGGCCCCCTCGACGGCCGCACGGGATTCCTTCAAGGCCAAGGTGGGCTACTATCCGCCTGTAAAGAGCTATACTTGGCACGTGGCCCGCGAGGGCGATGCGGTGACCGGCTACGCCCTGGTCGACGAGCAGCTCGGCCAGCATGAGCCCATCACCTTTGGCGTGATGCTGCGTCCCGACACCAGCATCGAGCGCATCGAGGTGATGGTGTACCGCGAGCAATACGGCGACGGCGTGCGCGCCGAGGGTTTCCTCGCCCAGTTCCCCGGGCTCGATTTCAAGAATCCGATGCGGGCGGGCAAGGAGATCCGCATCGTGAGCGGGGCGACGATCAGTACGCGCTCGCTCGCGACGGGGGCGCGGCGGGCCAGCGCGCTCCTGGCTACGTGGCTCGAAGGCGTATGAAACACTTCGAGGGACGGGCACCCAGCGCGCTACGACGCCTCGACCAGGGCGCTCGGCTGCTCTACACCGCCTTCCTCGGGTTCACGGTGGTGGGCCTGCTCTCTGCGGCGATGCTCCACGTCGATGGGATGGGCACCTCGGGCGAGGCCGCCGCGCTCTACTGGCGCGGCGACGACACCGGCATGGCCTACCCGAAGTCCTATCGACAGCTGGTGGAGCTCACCCACTTCCACCTGTTCACCGAGCCGGTGGCGCTCCTGGTCGTGGCCCACCTCTACAACCTCGGCAGCGACGCGCGCGCCCGCAAGACCGCCGCGATCGTGGTCACGACGCTGGCCATGGCCCTGCAGATCGCCCTGCCCTGGGGGGTGACCTATGGCAGCGCGGCGCTCGGGTCGGCCATGATCCCCGTCAACGGAGCGCTCTTGATCGGCTTCCTCTACATGGCCGCCGTCGCCACCTGGGACATGTGGGGCCCCTCCTCATCCTAGTCGCGTGTGCGCACCCGCCGGTCGACCCGAACACACGGGTGTCGCGACCTGGGGCGGGAACCATCGTCGGGGTGACGGTGCGTCGTGACACAAATATCGCCACCGTCCACACGGCCCTCGACGCGCTCGACGCGTGGGAGGCTCTCTACTCGGAGTGGAACCCGACGTCGATCACCTCGAGGGCCGCGGTGTCGCCGCAGTCGCTCGAGGCCGAGGGGCTCGATCTCTTCGAGTACGCGGGCTGGTTGCACGACGCGAGCGGCGGCGCCTTCGACATCGCCTGGCGCGGGGCCACGTGGTCGGTGGAAGGCTACCAGTTGACCGTCAGCGGTCGACTCGACCTCGGAGGCTTACTCAAGGGTTTCCTGGCCGACCGCACCGCCGAGCATCTGCGCGAGGCGGGCTTGACGGACTTCGCGGTGGACGTCGGCGGCGACGTGGTGGTGCACGGGGAGGCCCGGCCTGGGGACGGCGGCTGGCCTGTTGACGTGGCCGTGGCCGGGACAATCCGCACGGTGACGGTCACGCATGCGCTGTCCACCTCGTCGCAAGAGCAGCAACCCGGGCACGTGGTTGACGCTCGCGACGGTCGACCGGCCAATGCGCTCGCTGGCGTCTATGTGACGGCGCCCTCGGGACTGGTCGCCGATGGACTCGCGACGGCGGCGCTCGCCTCGGGCGGGGTGATCGAGCCACCGGCGGGGGCGTGCGTGTACCTCCTGGGGGTCGATGGTAGCGAGGCCGTGCGGTGTGTGGAGTAGGGGAGCCAGGCGCCGGGCACATCGCCCGACAACGGCAAACGTCCGATGCCCGGCCTCGGTGGGCGACCCCGGCCCCGCTGCGGGGAGTCGCACTCGCTGCGAATCATGGCGGGTCGGCTGCGGGGCGGGGTTGCCAAATGCGGGCATTTCCCCCCTTGCACTTTTCCGTCGCGATCAGATATCCTCTCACGTCGTACAAGCCCTGGACGAAGGGGATCTCAATGTTGGGATTGCTTCTGGTGTCTGCCGCAGGCGTGGCCCACGCCGAGCCCTCTCGCGTGGCGCCGGCGGACATGCCGGGCGTGGCGATCGCGGGCGGTGGCTCGCTCCAGCAGGGCGCGTGGACGCACGCGGTCCCCCTCGAGCTCCCCCCGGCGCCGGGCGGGATGGTGCCCTCATTGGCGCTGGTCGCCGACCACCGCGTGGCCGACGGCTGGCTGGGCCCCAACTGGTCCCTCGCCGGGCCCTCCCGCATCGAGCGGCGCGGTCCCCTCGGTAGCGGCGTGCCCACCTTCGACGACGAGCCCCTCGCCAGCGCGGACACCTTCCTGGTCGATGGCCAGCGGCTCTGGAGCGCGGCCGACGAGCTGGCGAGCTGGGGCGTGATGAGCGCGCTCTTGTCGGGGTGGGCGGCCACGCTGTGGATGCCGGAGCAGCAGGACGGGCGCGTGCTCGCTTACGACGAGGCGAGCAACACCTGGACCGCCTCGGGCAGCGGCTGGACCTGGACCTACGGCGAGTACGCGGACGCCGGGCTCGTGGGCCAGGGCGCGACAGAATGGCGCGGCGAGGGCGGGGGGATGCGCTGCACGCTGGGCGGGGCGTGGGTGGCCATCGACACGGGCTGTCCCGACGACACCTCCGCGTGGCTCCTGTCGCGCGTGGAAGACGGCAACGGCAACACCATCGAGTATCGCTAC
>SXON01000174.1 GCA_005778355.1 Pseudomonadota bacterium
CCGGTAGGGCGGGGCGCAGCCTCCGCCGCCGGTAGGGCGGGGCGCAGCCTCCGCCGCCGGTAGGGCGGGGCGCAGCCTCCGCCGCCGGTAGGGCGGGGCGCAGCCTCCGCCGCCGGTAGGGCGGGGCGCAGCCACCGCCGGCTCCACCCAAGCAAGAGAGTCGCCACCGGGATCACCCAAGCCGAGGTGTGTCGCGGGAAGGGGGGAGAGCCCGCCGTTGGCCGGGCTCCGTGCACGGCCAACGCCGCAGGGCGGAGAGCGAAGCTCGGAGCCCGGAGGGCAGCGGGCGGTAGGGGGGAAACCCGCCCAAGCGGGTTTCCCCCCTTCTACCGATGGAGCGGGCGAAGGGAATCGAACCCTCGACAGCGAGCTTGGGAAGCTCGTGCTCTACCAACTGAGCTACGCCCGCGGCGCACGTGCATATAGCCACGGTGTCCCATAGGGGCAATGCCGGTGCCGCCCGTCCCTCCCCGTACCCGCCGCCGGGCCCGTTGGCCCTGGTTCGTGCCGCTGGCCCTCGTGTGCCTGGTGCTGGTGATCTTGCGCACGGACATCGTCGCGCGCATCGCGGCGCGTAGCTCGGCGACCTTCGCCGAGGGCCTGCTCGGCGAGGAAGTCACCGTCGCGACAGTGAAACTCAGCTACTTCCCACCCGAGGTGGCGCTCGAAGGGATCGTGGTGAACCACCGCGCCACGGGCGAGCGCATCCTCGGTGTGCAGTCAGTTCGCGCCCGGCTTGGCGTCCACGACTGGATGCCCGGCCTGCAACGGCTGGTGATCGAGGGTCCCGATCTCAGCCTCCACCTCGACGCCGACGGCCTCCGCGAGTTCCGCGATCGCATCCAGCAGCCGAGCGGCGCGCCGCGTCCCCGCAGCTTCCCGTGGCGGGAGCTGGTGGTCACGGACGGTCATTTCCGCTTGGAGGGCCCCGAGCTGCTCGTGGAGGTGGGCGACCTCGACGTGGTGCCCGCGGGCGATGGGCGACACGACCTGAGCTTCGGCAGCCTCGCGCTGTGGAAGGAGGCGATCCTCCAGTCAGCGGGGCCCACCACCTTCGCGCGTGTGGAGCTCTCGCCGCGCCACATCGACCTGCCCGACATCCAGCTCCTGGCGAAGGACGTGAGCGTCACCGGGCGACTGCGCGTCGAGTCGGAGGGCAACATCGACGGCGAGCTCGACGTTCATGTCTCCCTCCCCGCGTTCACCACCTCGACAGTCGACCCGCGCAGGTACGTCGACGGCACCGTCGATGCCGGCGTGCTGCTCAGTGGCCCGGTCGCGGCGCCCATTGTCGATGTCGCGCTCGCGACGCATTCGGTGGTCCTGTGGCGGGTGTCCAGCAAGAACGAACCCGCTGCCGTGGCCTTCGGCGACCTCATCGGCCCGCTGCGCGTGGAGGGCAACGTCGCCAGGGCGAGCGGGCTCGAGATGCGATGGGCCGAGGGGACGGTTCGGCTCGACGTGGTGGCCGACCTGGAGAGCAAGACGCTCGTCGCCGACCTCCTGGCCGAGGGGATCCACCTCGGTCCCGCGTTGCGCCTGACGGGAGCGCACCGGCGCCCGTGGGTGGACTTCGAGGGCAGGGTGGAGGCCCACCTGACCGGCACCGTGCAGCCCTTCGCGCTGGCCGGGCCCTTCAGTCTCGGCGTGGCCGATCTCGTCGTGCGCCACGGGGCCTTCGACAGCGGCGCCGACGTGATGCTCGCGCCGCCGAACGGTCGTATCGCGGGGACGCTCGCAATCGACGGTCACCACGTGATCATCGATGGGCAGGAGCTCGACTTCGGGGGCTCACGCGGCGGTGTCTGGGCCGACATCGGATTCGGCAAGGAGGGGCCGCTGCAGCTCCAGGCCGACTTCAGCACGCTCCACCTTGAGCACGTGCAACCGCTCGGCGGCGCCGGCCTCGGTGGCGTGGCCGAGATGCGCGGGGAGCTCACCGGCCCGTTCAAGCACCTCTCGGCTTGGGCCCAGATCGATGCTCGAGACGTGGTGGTGATCAATAAGCCCATCGCCGACCACATGGTCACCCGGCTCGAGAGCGCGGACCTCAAGCGCCTCGACTTCCACGACATCCGCGCCGAGGTGGGACGATCCAGCTACATCGGCGACTTCTCGCTGGCGTTCTTGCCCGAGGGCATGTGGATCGACACGCAAATCGTGATCCCGGAGGGGCGGGTGGCCGACCTCACGGGGATCTTCGTGGACATCCCGGGGCTCGACGGTCGCATCGTGGGCGATGCCGTGCTCCACGGGCCGCCGCAACGTCTCACCGGCGAGGTGCACGTCGAGCTCGACGAGATCGATGTCTTCGGGGAGAAGTTCGAGTCTGGCGTC
This sequence comes from Pseudomonadota bacterium, assembly GCA_005778355.1. Taxonomy (GTDB): domain Bacteria; phylum Myxococcota_A; class UBA796; order UBA796; family SXON01; genus SXON01. The sequence goes on from SXON01000174.1 coordinate 2,338, forward strand.
GCGACATCATGGATGGACGACGGCATCCTGACGATCTCCGATCTGAGCCTGCATCGACGCGAGGAGACGGTGCTCGCCCGCGGTAGCGTGGGACGGGGCTACGCAATGAACGTGGAGGTCCTCTCGGACGGCTTGCGGCTTGAGGACCTCGATCATCTGCGAGAGGCGCCGGTGCGGCTGGGTGGGGAGCTCGTGGCCGATGTCGCGGTAGGGGGGACGCTCTTCGACTGGCGCCCGCGAGGCCGCTTGTACCTCGACCGCACCCGAGTGGGTGATCGCTCAGCCGACGACAGCATCGTCGACTTCGCCACCGACGAGAGCGGTCGCCTCGCGTGGAAAGGCCGCTTTCTCGGCCGTTCGGTCATGGCTGATGGCAGTCTCGCCATCGAGGGCGACAGGGCCTACGACGTGCATGCCGAGCTCGACCGTGTCCCTCTACACCTGCTGTACCCCCTGGCCGCCGACGGCCATGAGATTGAGCTCGGGGTCACCGGCGAGATCGACCTCGCCGGCGCCTTCGGCGACACGCCCACGCCCGTCGGTATCGATGCGCGTTTCTCGGACGTCTACCTTCGCTGGAACCAGCATGACCTGCGCAACCCCGAGCCCTGGGTATTTGCGGTACACGGCAACGCGGTGCAGGTGCCGGGCGTGTCGCTGCGGGAGGGTGAGCGCACCGACCTCACGCTCAAGGGCTGGAGCATCGGCAGCGGCAAGGCCTCCTTCGAGGGCGGCGGCAAGCTCGACCTCGACCTGGCCCGGCTGTTCGCGCCCGGCGTGTCGCTGCTCGAGGGCACCGCCACCGTGGGCGTACGCATCGTCGAGGGCAGCGCCGACGCGCCGATCGAGCTGACCCTCGACACCGAGGGCGCCACGCTCCGCACCGACTATTTCCCTCACACATTCAACAACTTGCGGCTCCGCGCCACCGCCACGCGGCACGGCTACAGCTTCGACGCGGTGAAGGCCGACTTGGGCGGCGGCAAGTTCGCCGCGGAGGGCAGCATCGTGGCCGAGAACTGGCGCCCTCGGCGATATGACCTTCGCGGCCACCTCAGCGACGCGCGCGTGCAGTACCTGGACTACCTGCCGCCGCTCGTGGGCGACGCCGATCTGCACTTCGACGGCCCCGTTGGCGACCTTCTCCTCGGCGGTGACATCCTGATCGAGGACATGCAGTTTCGGGACCGCATCGACTGGGAGTCGAAGATCGTGAGCCTCCAGGCCAGCCGCCTCACGGGCTCGGCGAGCGAGGATCGCACCGACTACTTCTCGATGGACCTGAGTATTCGTGCGCCAGAGACCGTGCATTTGCGCAACAACCTCGCGGACGCCGACGCGAGCGTCGACTTGCGCATCATCGGCGACACGGCCCGGCCCGGCATGGTGGGCAACATCATTGTCACGCCGGGTGGACGGATGTACCTACAAGATCGCGAGTTCGAGATCGCGCGCGGCGAGATCCGGTACCTCGACCCGTTCACCTTCGACCCCGATCTCGACATCCTCCTCGAGACCGACGTGAGTGGTCGCGAGCGCGAGTACCACGTGTACTACGCGGTGACGGGGCCGTTTTCAAACTGGCGCACCACCACCTCCGCCGACCCCTACCTGTCGCAAGCCGACATCAATACGTTGCTGCTCTTCGGCATGACCCGCGACGAGTTCGAGCAATACGGCGGTGTGGCCGCCGTGGCCCTCGGCGCCCAGGCGGTCGACCTGATCACCGCCCAGGCGCCAGGCACCAGCATCAGCGAGCTGGTTGACCGCTGGAACATCTCGAGCGGCATCACCGCGCGCGGCTCGCCCACCCTCGACTCGAGCTGGCGGCTGGTGGGGCAGAAGGACCTTGGTCCCTACACGCTCACCGGCGAGTTCGTCATCGACAGCCAAGACTGGTACCTCGGCGCCGAGCGTCGTATCGCGCGCGGCTTCGTCGTCGGCAGTTACCTCACCACCGAGGAAGAAGGGCGCGCCCTGTCGCTGGGGTCGGCCGTCGGGGCCGAGTTCAAGTACCGCTGGGAGCTCGACTGAGCCTCCTCCTCGCGCTCGCCGCCTTCGCCGAGGAATCCATCGACTACGCCGGTCGACTGGTGGCCCAGGTGAGCGTGTCGGCGCCGCGAGGCGGCCTCGGCGACGAGAATCTCGACGCGCTCCTCGAGGTGCGGCAGGACAGCGTCTACCACCCGATGGACGTGCGCAAGGACATCGCGACCTTGGTGCGCGCCGGCGATTTCGCGCAGGTGGAGGCCTGGGTGGAGCCGTGGCCGACGGTATTGCTCAACGGGCAAGAAGTCGAGGGTGTCCGCGTGGAGTACCGTGTTTTCGCCACGCCAGTCGTGCGGCGGGTGGTGGCGACGGGTGTGCGTAGCCTCCCGCTCGCCGAGGTGCTGGCCGCAGGCGGCGCGGTGCGCGGTGAGCCCTGGCGCGAGGATGCCCCGGCGAAGGTGGGCGACCAGATCGAGGCCTTCTACCGGTCGAATGGATTTCTCTCAACCGACTGCGAGGTGGTGGCCGAGTACGACGACGACGGCGACGTCACCCTCACCGTGCGCGTGGAAGAGGGTCCGCCGCAACGCCTCGCCGAGCTTCGGGTGCGTCCCAATCCGGCGCTGAGCGAGGCCCGGGTGAAGAAGGTCCTGGCGCGGCAGGGTATCGCCACCGGGCGACCGTACACGGCCGAACGCTTACGACAGGCCCAGGACGCGCTTGCCGCTGAGCTGCGCGACTACGACGGGCGGACCCTGTGGTGGACCCCGGACTGGTGGCCAGAGGCGCGGGTGAACCTCAAGCTGGTGCCGACGGAGGGCGGCGACCGCCTCTCGGTGCTCATCGAGCCCCGCCGCCGCTACACCATCGAGGTGGACGACCACACCGAGGCGCGGAGGTTGCCGCGCCCGGAGGAGCTGGTGGAGGCGATGGGCATGGAGGACGGGGCGCGCCTGGGTCGCGACTTCGGGACGGAGGCGTCCCTCGCGCTCACCGACGCTGAGCGCCGCCGCGGCTACCTCGACGCCGCTATCGAGGTGTGGGCCCGCGAGGGGGAAGACACGGTGAACCTCACCATCGGGGGTGAGCGTGGTCCCCGCTACGCGCTCGCTGCCGTGGAGGCCCGGGGGGCGGTGGTCGACCCCGCCGAGACGGGCGCCAGCGGCGTGTCGCTGGCCCTCGGCTCGGTCTTCTCCGGCTGCCGCGCGTCGGCGCCGACCGATGCGCTCCATGACGCGAGCGCGCGGTTCCTATGCCAGGCGGCGGCGGAGTCGGCGCGCGAGGTGGTGCCCACGCCGCTCTTCTCTCGGCAGACGCTCACCCCCGAGGTGGCGGACCGAGCCGTGGACGACATCGAGGACTTCTACCGGTCGCAGGGCTACCTCGACGTGGAGGTGGCGCGGGTAGGCTTCGAGCCGGCCGCGGGCGAGCGGCGGCGCCTCGTGACGCTGGGACTCGAGGTGAAGGCAGGCCCCCGGGTGCGGCTCGAGGCGGTGGATGTCGTGGGCGGCGCCCCTGGGGTCGACACCGAGCGCCTTTTCCGCGACCTGGTGGGCAAGGCCGTCGACCCTGCGGCGCTCCGCGAACGCACACGGCGGCTGGTCGAGGCGCATATGGACCTTGGCCACCTCTACGCCGACGCCCAGCCCGTGACGCGGCGGGAGCCGGGCGGAGAGGGCGCGACGGTGACGGTGACCGTTGTCCCGGGGCCGGTAGTCCTGGTGCGCTCGAGGCTGGTCAAGGGCACCGTGCGTACCCGGCGCCCGCTGGTGGAGGGGGAGATCGACGTCTTCCCGGGCGACGCCGTGTCGCCCGCGCAGCTCGTGGCGATGCGCCGGCGCCTCTACGACCTCGGCGTTTTCCAGCGCGTGAGCGTGGAGGCCGTCGGAGACGAGGACCGCGTGAAGGACGTGGTCGTGGTGGTGGAGGAGAAGAAAAACCTCGCGTTCGAGGTGGGCGGTGGTATCGCGACAGACGATGGCGCCGCCGTCTTCGCGCGAGCAGGCCATCGCAACCTCTGGGGGCTCGCTCACCGGCTCACGCTCTACGGCAAGGTGGGCGTGGGGTGGGTGGGCGACGGCTGGGCGCCGGACTGGCTCGCACCGGAGTGGAAGGCCGCGGCCCGCTACGAGGCACCGAACCTGCCGACCCGGGGCGAACTCGTGGCGCTGGACATCTTGTTCAACGAGCAAACACAGGAGTCGGCCTACCGCCTCTACCGATCCGGCGCGGGCGCCTCGGTGCGCCTCGCGCTGGGCGCTGGGGTGAGCGCTGAGCTCGGTTATCGCGCACAGTACCGGACCCTCTACGACATCGATCCCGGCGTGCTCGTGGCTGGAGACGCATGGCTGGATGAGCTGGGGGTTGAGGACGTGTCCGACCCCTCGCCGGTGCTCCCGAGCGCCGGGCGCTGGGCCTCGGCCATCGAGGGCTCGGTGGTGGTCGACCTGCGCGACGACGTGGCGAATCCCACCCGAGGTGGTCTGGGCAGCGTCAACTTCGTGGTCAACGAGGACGTGCTGAGCGACATCGCCTTCGCGCGCGCCGAGGGCGTGTGGACCCAGCTGTTCCCTGTGTCGGGCCTCGGGGTGCTCCTGCGGGGTCGCGCCGGCGCGGCGATCGTTCCCGAGGAGCAGGCGCTCGCGCTGCCCATAGAGGAACGCCTGTCTGCGGGAGGAGGCGGCAGCTTTCGAGGTTTCGACGTGGATTCCGTCGGCCCTGCCAACTACGTGTCGAGCGAGGATGTGGACTACCCCGAGGCGCTCGATCCGCTCCTGCGCTGGAACGACCGCGACGCCGCAGGTCGCTGGGTCACCACGGGCGGCGACGCCCTGGTCATCGCCACCGCCGAGCTCGACGTGCCCTTCCCCCGCCTGGGACTGTCGAGCTGGAGTAGCTGGCAGCTCGCTCTCTTCACCGACGTGGGCAACGTGTGGTGGACCAACCCGGCGGTGGTCACTGACTCGATGGCCCTCGGGACCGACCCCTTGCTGCGCTACGGCGTGGGCTTCGGCATCCGGCGCGCCACCCCCATCGGTCCTTTGCAGCTCGACCTCGGCTTCAATCCTTCGCCACTGGCTTACCGCGACGAAGAGGTCGTCCGGGTGCACTTCGCCGTGGGCGCGCTTTGAGTCGGTGGGGGCCGTTCGCCTTGTGTGGCCTCGTCGTGACGCTGGTGTTGGCTCATGTTGCTGCATCGCCATGGACGCAGGTGGTCGGCGTTCGCTACGTGGACGGCTTCGGGACGATGTGGTGGTTCTGGTACCTCGGCGAGGTGGTGGCGGGTCGTGCGGACTTAGTGCATACCAATCTCCTGTTTTTCCCGGGAGGCAAGGACGTCTTCGCCCACACCGGGGGCAACCTGCTCGATGGCCTGGCGGCCTGGCCGTTGCGCGCGGTGCTCGGCCCGGTGCTGGGGTACAACGCGTGGATCGCCGTCCTGGTGGCCACGAACTTCGCCGCGGGCGCCTACCTCGGTCGGGTGATGACGAGGAGTCCGGGCTGGCCCGCAGGTCTCGTGCTAGCGCTCAACCCCTTCGTTTTGCGAGAGATCGAGGAAGGACGCCCCACGCAGGCATGGCTCGCGCTCCCGGCCCTCGCCCTTGCAGGCACGTGGCAGGCTCGCGGCGTGTCTGGCGCGGTGGCGACGGGGCTCGCGGTGGCGGCGACCGGCTGGCTCTATTGGTACTACGGGTTCGTTTTCGGGATTCTGGTCGTCTTCGCGGGCGTGGTGCGGCTCGGGCACCGACGCGACTTCAACTCGGCCTGGACGCTGGGTCTCGCCGGGCTGGTCGCGCTCGCGGCGGTGTCGCCTGCTCTGGCGCTCCTCTCGGGTCAACTGGCAGAGGGCAAAGTGCCGGGCCTGTTCGCGATGGATGGCACCGGCGTCACCGCGCCGCTCGCTTTCCGCACCCTGGAGGGCGATGCGGCCGGTATGCAGGTGCTTTCGCTGCGAGGAGTCTTCGGGGCGGTGGTCGACGAGGGGGGGGTGCGGTTCACTCCCGGTGAGCCCGCGCTCGGTCTCGCCGGGGTCGCCGCGGCGGCGCTGGGCGGCGTCGTGCTCTGGCGATCTCACCAGCGCGCGGCGGCCCTCGTTGCCCTGCTCGCGGTCACCCTGTCGCTCGGGATCGCGCTCGGGCCGGTGCTGGTCCTCGGCGATGGCTTCGTGGTGAACCGCCCCTACATCTGGCTGATGCAGGAAATCGACGTCCTGCGTCGGTGGTGGTGGCCCGGCCGCGGCGTCGCAGGGGTTGTGGTGGCGCTGTGCGTGCTCGTTCCTGCGGCGGCGCGCTCACGGCTGGGCATGCTGGGGGTGGTGACAATGGTGGCCGTGGAGACCTGGCGCGTGGGGATCGTGCCGCTTTCAACCTGGGACGGCGCCGTTGCCCCGGGGATGCGGTGCCTCGCCGGAGCCCCGCACGGTGCCGTGGTCGATCTCCCGTTCTTGTCCGACCAGCACAACCTCTACCTCCAGACACTCCACCAGAAGCCCATCCTGGGCGGCATGCTCGTGAAGAAGCCCTCCTTCGGCAGCGCTTCCGCCCTCGCGCTGCGCGCGGAGAACAGCTTCCTCGACCTCTTGCTCGACTACGGTGACATGGAGATGCTTCGCGATCCCGCCTACGACGAGGCCGACCGGCAGCGCCTCCTGGCGCTCGGCTTCCGCTACGCCGTCGTCGACTTGTCGCGCTTCGAGGGGACCGCTGCGGGGCTCGGCGCCGGGACGATGGGCGGCTCGAACTGGCCACGCGTGAAGCGACTCTTGCGGCCGGTCATCGGCGAGCCCCAGGTGGAGGGCGTGGGGGTGGCGGTGTACACCCTCGATGGCTCGACGCTGAGTTGTTCGGACTAGGGTGCTCTCGGGAAGCCGAGGAGCTACGGCCCAACTGGTCGCGAGCGGGCGAGGTACTCCTCGATGAGCCCCGGGAGCCGGCGGGTGTCGATGGGCTTGGTGATGGAGCCGTCGCAACCGGCCCGGCGCGCCCGTCCCTCGTCCCCCGCCATCGCGAAGGCGGTGACCGCGATGACGACGGTGTGTCGTGTCGAGGCGTCGGCCCTCACGCGTCGCGTCAGCTCGAAGCCATCGATTCCCGGCATCTGGAGATCCATGAGGATCAGCGCGGGACGTTCCCGTTGGAGGACTGCCCACGCCTGCGTGGCGTCGCTCGCGGTCAAGACGTCGTAGCCCCGGTGGGTCAGGAGGTACGACACCAGCTTCATGTTGCTGGGGTTGTCGTCCACGATGAGGATGCGACGAGTGGCCATCGGCGAGGACCTCGCGAGCGCCGAGGCAGGCCCTGATCGCGGCGTGGAGTCCCATCGCGCTCCCCTTCGCCACCACCACCGACGCTCGCTCGTTGAGCGTCGCGAGCTCCTCGCCGGACAGGTCCTTACTGGTCCACACGAGCACCGGCAGCCCCTGGTGGCGAGGCGATGCCCGGGGCTCGGCGAGGAACTCGAAGCCGTCGAAGCCTGCCATGATCAAGTCGAGCAAGACAGCGGAGACGGCGCGTCGATCGAGGGCCGCCAGCGCCTCGCGCGCGTCCGTGAAGCCGATCGTCTCGAAGCCGAGGTGCTCGATGACCGCCGCGGCGAGCTTGAGCGCACCGGGGTTGTCGTCGACGATCATCACGGCCGGTCGACCGTCGGCCCGCAGGCCGGCCGTGCTGCGGAAGCGCAAGAGTGCGCCCGCGTCGAGAGGTTTGACCAAGACGTCGTGAACGGCGAATGCTCCAGTCGCGGCCTCGCGGACGATGGTGATCAACACCACCGGAGGCCCGGCATGACGAGGGTCGGACCGGACCGTGCGCACGAGGTCCAGGCCATTCATGTCGGGTAGGAGCAAGTCGAGGGTCAACGCGGCGTACTCCGTCTCGCGACACATCGCGAGCGCCTCGACGCCGGTGCTGACCGCGTCCACCCGGTAGCCGGCCGTCGCGAGCACCTCGACGATGATCGCCGGGTCGCGCGGGTCGTCTTCCACGACCAGGATCGACGGTGCAGAAACATCGGAGGCAGACGACGCCCGAGGGCTCGCGGACCGTGCTCGGCCGATGCCGCGGCGCGGCAGGACGGCGTGAGAGATTCTGCCGCGACCGGGCTCGCTCTCGACCCCGATCTCGCCGCCCGGAGCGACCACCAGCCGCCGCGCGAGCGCGAGCCCGAGCCCGGTGCCACTGTGCCGCTGTGCTCCTTGGAAGCGCTGGCGTCGAGCTGCTGGAACTCGTGGAAGAGCCGTCCCAGGTCTTCGGGGGCGATGCCAATGCCCGTGGCGTGGACCTCGAAACGCACGCAGTCACCCGGGGCAGTGACCACCCTGACCGTCACCTCGCCGCCCGTTGGCGTGAACTTAATGGCGTTTGACAGGTAGTCGTATGGTATCTGCTTGAGACGCGCGGGGTCGAGATGCACCGTCCCGAGCTCCGCCGCGATCTCCGCCTGCACCCGGATGCCTTTCGACGCCGCGAGCGTGCGAAGCACCGACACCACCTCGGTCACCACGCGTGCCGGGTCGATCAGCTCTGGGCAGCATTCATGCTTCAACGCCTCTACTTTTGAGAGATCCAGCACGTCGTTGATGAGTTGGAGCAGGTGCCGCCCGCGGGAGAGAACGTCGCCCAGGAACTCCTCCTGCCGTGGCGCCACCGGGCCCACCCCGCCGTCGTGGAGCAGCTCCGCGAAGCCGATGATGGAGTTCAACGGCGTTCGCAGCTCGTGGGACATGTTCGCGAGGAACTCGCTCTTGAGACGGCTCGCCTCCTCCGTGTGTCGGTTTCGTTCGGACAGCTCGGCGCTGGCCGCCCGAGCGCGTTCGAGCTGCTTCCTGTCTGTGATGTCGACCACGGTGGAGATCCGCAGCTGCTGTTCTCCGGGGCGCACCGGCAGGGCGCTGGTCGACACCATGGCGGGGCAGGTCGTTCCGTCGCGGCGGAGGAAGGTGCTCTCGTAAAAATCGTGGCCACGTTCCTCGATAGCGCGCTGGACACGGGGCAACTCGGCGTGGGCTTCAGGCGCGACGAACTCCAAGCCCGGGCGCCCCACGATCTCCTCGGGTGCCCAGTCGAGCATCTGGGCGTAGGTACTGTTCACGCCCCGGATCGTTCGCGAGTCGGCGTCGGAGACGACGAGGCCGAACTGCGCTGTCTCAAAGACCTGAGCCCACAGTCGGCTCGAGCGTTCAGCCTCCCTGACCTCGGTCAGGTCGCGAATGAACAAGGTGAACTGCGTCCGTGCCTCCGGCAGTCGCAGGGGGACGATCGCCAGCTCGGCGGGAAACTCGGCGCCGTCGGCGCGCATCGCCTGCAGTTCCACCCTGCGCTGCGGCGAAGTGCCGTCGCCGGTGGCGCTGAATCTCGTGAGACTCGCGCGAAGTGTCTCGCGGTCGCGGCAGCGATGATGGTGTCGAGCATGGGGCGACCGATCACCTCGGCGGGAGCGTGGACGAACATCCGCTGGGCGGCCGGATTGGACTCAGTGATCGCGCCGCGGTCGTCCATGCTGACGACGGCGTCGAGCGAGGACTCGAGGACGAGCGTGTGACGCGCCGCCGTTTGGCGCAGGCGCTCCTCCTTCGTTTCCAGGTAGCGTGCCGCGATCGAGCTCATCGCGAGGTCCAGGAGGGCACCCATGGCGACCAGCGCACCGCTCAGGCGACGAGGGTCGGTCGCGTAGGCGTCGACGATGCGCGGCACGAGCTCGGCGGAGAAGGCGCCGACGATGTCGTACCAGGCGGCGAAGTCGAGGCCCATCTCGGCGTAGACGGTGCCCTGCTCTCGCAGATTCTCGAGGTAGGGGATCCAGTCGCCGTTCACCGCCCGCTGGAGTCGGTCGCGCGACGCCGCCTGCTGGGCGGCAAGCAGCTCCGGAGGCATCGCCCGGAGCAAGGGGCCAAGCTGCAGATGCGCCTCCGCCTTCTTGGAGGTGGACGCCGAGATCGCGTCGAAGTGCTCTTCGTATACCGCCCAGAAATCGCGGAGCTGCGCCTGGAGCTGTGGGGGAAACTCAGCACTCGTCGGCGCGTCGTGACGGGTCGGCACCATGTGCGATTTCCACCATGAGGCAAAACGCCGCCGGGTTGACTTCCCCGTTCCGGTGTCGCCGCTCACGGTCACCCGCGTCGGCTTACCAGCCGCCGCCGCCGGGGCCGCCGTACGCCCCCTCGCGCCGCGCTTTGCGCGCGGCTCCGGGGGCGGGGTCGTCGCCCTACCCGGCTTGTCGCCGGGTGCGCTCGCAGCGCTCGCGCCGGGCGCCTCCCGGCGTCCGTCGGCGCCCTC
>SXON01000018.1 GCA_005778355.1 Pseudomonadota bacterium
GCTCGCGCGCCTGCGCCGTCCCCCACCGGGGCGAGCCGAGGTGTTCCATGTTGTTCAGTTCTGAATCTCGTTTCTGGATCCGCAAGGTGATGACACTCGCCTGGCCGGTCATGCTCTCGATGGTGTCGTACTCGGCGATGTCGGCGGCTGACGCCATTTTCGTCGGGCGACTGGGCACCGTGTCGCTCGGGGCCATCGGTCTCGCGGTCACCACCACCTGGTTGTTCCTCGCCTTGCCCCACGGTCTCGTGCGTGGCATTCGCGTGGCCACCTCGCAGGCGGTGGGCGGCGAACGGATGGCCACCGCCGATGCGCTCGGTTGGCAGGCGATCTGGCTGTCGCTCGGTGCGGGCGTGCTCGTGGGCGCGGCCTCGCAGCTTGGGCATGGCGTCTTCTCCTTGCTCGGCGCCACCCCCGAGGTGGCATCGGAGGCGTGGAAATACTTCTCCATCAGGGGTCTTTTCGCCCCCGTCGCGCTGCTCGAACTCTCGCTCACCGCCTGGTTCGAGGGGCGAGGCGACACCAAGACCCCGATGCGCGCCAACGTGTCGGCCAACTTGCTCAACATCGCGCTCGGCGCCTTGCTCGTGCCGATTTTCGGCATCGCAGGCGCGGCCTGGGCCGGTGTCATCTCGCTGGGATTCGCCTCGCTCTGGCTCTTCGCCAAGGCCTGGCCCATCCTCCGGGCGTCGAGCGTCCGGCCGCGGCGGGCCTTGCTCGCGTTGTCGTCGCGCTTCGGCATGCCCATCGGCGTGCAGCGGCTGCTCGACATCGTGGCCTGGACCGTGCTCACCGGCGTGCTCGCAGGCCTTGGCGACGCGCAGCTGGCGGCCCACGTGCTCGCGATTCGCGTGCTCATGGTGAGCTTCTTGCCGGGCATGGCCATCGCGGAAGCGACCGGCGTGCTGGTGGGACAGTCGGTGGGCGCGCGGCAGCCGGAGGAGGCGCGGCGGGCGTGGAAGGCGGGTTCCATCGCGGCCACGGCGGTCATGTCACTCGGTGCGGTGGCCTTCGTGGCCATGCCGGACTTGCTCATGGCGCCGTTCCACGTGGAACCGTCGGTCGCGACCATCGCGCGGCACCTGATCTGGGTGGCGGCAGCGTTCCAGCTGCTCGATGCCCTGGCCACGGTGACGTACTTCGCGCTCGACGGCGCGGGCGACACCCGATTCACCCTGTGGGCCTCGATCCTGATGTCCTGGGGTGTGAAGTTGCCGCTCGGCGTGGCGCTCGCCACGCTCACCGGACTCGGGGCCGTGGGGGCCTGGCTTGGCCTCACCGCCGAGATCGCGGCGCTCCTGGTGCTCCTGGCCTGGAGGTGGCGGTCGGGTCGTTGGTATGTCGCGGCGCGAGCTTGATGCAGCACGGGCGGCTTCACCCTCACGGGTGGGGCCGCCCTATTGCAGGGGAAAGGCGCGAAGTTCGTCGGCGAGCGCGGCAAGCTGCGCCCCTCGTGGGTGACCGGACCGCCACGTGAGACGGAACTCGTCGGAGGCCGGACGCGTGGCGGGCATGAGCTCCACCAGCTCGCCGCGCCGGATGTCGTCAGAGACGAAGTAGGCAGGCAGGACGGCCACGCCCTTGCCGGCGCGCACCAGGGCGCGCACGCTGCCGATGCCGCCGAGGTAGCGTCGCGAGGCGAAGGGCCACGTGGGCCCCCCCACCCGGTCGAGCAGGTAGCGGAACAGGGGCAGGGCCGGCTGCGTGTCGAGCAGGACGTGCCGGGGCGCGCTCTCGGGCCCGCGGAAGGGCTCGCGGTCGAGCAGCGCTGGACTGCCGACGAATCGGTAGGCTTCCTCGTGTAGCGGCTCCGACACGAGGTCGGTGGTGTCCATGCGGAAGCTCGACACCATCGCATCGATGCGCCCGAGGCGGACGGCCTCGACCAGCGCTGGACCGTCGCCCACCCAGAGGTGCACCGTGCGATCGGGGTCGTTCGCGTCGAGTCGATCGAGGGCGGGCGTCAGCCAGGACAGGCCGAGCTCTGCCCGCGTGCCGAGGGTGAGCGACCAGGTGTCGCGCTCCCGCGCCGCCGCCCGGCGCATGGCCTCCGCAGCCTCGAGCGCCTGCCGCGCGTGGGGCAGGAGCCTCGCCCCTGCGGAGCTCAGGCGCACCGAGCGCGTGGTGCGCTCGAAAAGGCGCACCCCGAGCTCTTCCTCCATTCGGCGGACACGGTCGGAAAAGGCGGCTGGAGAGAGGTGAACACGCGACGCGGCCTCGCGGAAGTTCAGCGTGGTGGCGGCGAGCTCGAAGCAACGGAGGCTGTCGGGGTCGAGGGACATTGTTCGGAGGTGACGAATAGTTTAGCGCGGATCTTTCTGATTCAACCCGTGGGTGGGCTGGTGCATGTTGGTACAGGAGGTTCCGATGTTGCTTTTGTTCGCCTGCACCGATGAAAACCATGGCGCGAAGGTCCCCGAGGACGACACGGCGGTGGACAGCGGCGTCTGGACCGACACCGCGCCCGACACCGGCGGCGACAGCGCCATCGACAGCGCCGAACCCCGCCCGGGTGCGCTCGACGTTTGCGCGGCGTCCGGCACGTCTCTCACCGAGGCCTGGTCGGGCCGCGTGGACGGCGTGGATGCGCCCACGCGGATGGCCTGGCACGACGGCCTGCTCGCGCTGGTGAACGACCACAGGGTGGTGCACGTGGTGGAGCTGGACGAGGCGAAGTTCGCCCCGTCGCCGGTGTTCTCGTGGGAGGTTTTCGACCGCTGGCCGGATCTCTACTTCCGTGACGACGGGCTCCTCGTGGTGGCGGGGGAGTACTCGCTGTACGGCTTCTGGCCCCGGGAGGGCGAGACGGTGGGCTACCAGGATCCCCCCAAGGACGAGCCCATCGCCGCGATCTCGCCTGCACCGGAAGGCGCCCGCGCCGTATCGGCGGCCGGCATCTACGCGCACGATCCGGAGGCCTTCGAGGGTGCCATCGACGTGATCACCGCCCCCTTCGCTCGCCCGCTGGTGGCGACCGGCCGCGAGGGCACCGCCCACAGTCGGGGCGAGGCCTGGGTGGCGGGCACCGACGAGTCGGGCGCGCCGATGCTCGGCTACGACGACGGCACGGGCGGTGGCTACGCGATCGTCACCCCGTTCCCCTCGGCCTTCGGCGACCCGGTGTCGGTGGTCCTGGTGCCCGGCGATGGGGTGCTCGTGGCTGGCGGGCCTGACGGCTACGGTTGGTTCGCGCGTGTCGACGGCGGCGGCGTTTTGACCGCGTTCGCCCAGTACGAGAGCCCGGGCATCAGTCGACTGGCGGTGAGCGAGGGCTCGGCCTACGGGTGGACTTCCTTCGACGGGATGGGTGTGTTCGCGACCCATCTCGATGCGCCGGACTACCGCCTGTTGACAGAGGAGGACGACGTCGTGGATCTGGTGGTCGACCCGGTCGGCGAGTGGCTGCTCACCGCCGCGGGCGACGGGACGCTGCGTCGCTGGGCCTGCGTCGTAGAAGGCTGAGAACGAGGACACCGAGGGGCAGCGTCGTCGCCGTCGTGCCGCCGTCGCAGCCGCAGGCGTCCTCGCCCCCGTCCCCGGTATCGCTGCTGTGGCCGGTGTCGCCGGTGCCACTGGTGTCGTTGCCGCCCGCGCCCTCCTCGGACAAGAGAGGATGCGGGGTGGTCGTGTCACACGGCGGGTTGGTGGTGTATTCGAGCGCCCCGAGGTCGGGCGCGCCGTCGCGGGGCAGGCCGCAGAAGTCTCGCGTCAGCCCGTCGACCGGCGTGCCGGCGTCGCGCAGCGGTGCCCCGGACAGCAAGGTGAAGTCCAGCGCCCCAGGGGCCGCGAACCACGCGTCGAGCGGGGCGTTCTCCTCGTTCGCCCCGAGCGTCGCGGAACCGTCGTCGCGCTCCTTGATGTCGGCGTCGAGCACGTTGTGGGTGAGGTGAGCGGTGCTGGCATCGAAGCGCACGTCGATACCCTCGGTGGCGTAGAGCGTGTTGGCGACCACCTCGGTGTCGGCGGCCTTGTTCAGGTAGATCCCGACGTCGCTACAGCTCGCGACGATGTTGTTTCGGAGGACACCCCCCTCGTGCTCTGGGGTGCACGTGCCCTCCTCGCAGATGCTGTCGGGCGAGGTGCCGCCGCCACCGAGTGACAAGCCCACCCGGTAGCCGCCCTCGAAGGCCATCGCGCAACGGACGAGGTTGCCCTCGAAAACGCCGTCCTTGGAGTTCCCCTTCAGAAAGGCGCCGTAGCTGACGCCGTCGCCCTGGGCCTTCTCGAAGTCGAGGATCATGTTGGCGTGGACGGTCCACCGGCGGCCACCCACGACGTCGAGCTTGGTGACGGGGTTGCTCGTCTGGCGCGGGCGCGTGTCGTAGAGCACGTTGCCCTCCACCAGGACATCGTCCGGCCAGACGTAGCCCGCGCCCTCGTCTTCCCCGTTGGCCTTGATCTGGGCGTTGAAATCCACCAGCGTGCAGTACCGGATCACGGTGCCGTCGGCGTTGCCCGCCACGTGGATGGCGTGCTCACAGTCGCTGTCGTCGGCGCAGGCGCCCTCGAGGCCGACACGCTCGATCACCCAGTAGGCGCCGGTGAGCTTGAAGGCCTCCACCGCCGTGGAGCGCAGGGTGACGAGGTCGCTCCTCAGGGTGATCGGCGCCTCGGCGGTGCCGTCGGCCGCGAGGGCGATCGTGTTGGCCAGCGTGAAGCCCTCGCCCTGGATCTCGATGGTGTCGCCCGGGCGGGCGGCGAGCGCGGCCGCGCGGAGCTCGGCCTCGGATTCCACGACGATGTCCCGGGCGACGGCGAGCGCGACAAACGTGAGCATCGCCTCAGGCTAGCCGTCGGCGCGCAGGGCGAGCTCGAAGGTGGTGAGTCCTGGCCGCGATTCCACGCGCGCGTGGCCCCCGTGCGCCTCGGCCACCGCCTTGACCAGGGCGAGCCCGAGGCCAGTGCCGCCGCGGGCGCGCTCGGTGGTGAAGAAACGTTCGAAGAGGCGGCCAAGGTGGGCCGGGTCGATCCCCGGGCCGTCGTCGATCACGCGGAAGCCACCGAGCGGAGGGGCGCTGAACACCTCGATCGACACCTGGGAACCGCCGTACTTCCGCGCGTTCTCCACGAGGTTCACCAGCGCCGTTTCGACCTGCTCGCGGGTGCTGACGAGTTTTACATTATCGCCTGATACTGTCACATCTGTATACCGGGCGGCGACCTCGTGGGCGAGCTGGCGCGCGTCGAATGGCTCGCGAGCGCCGCCCTCCTCGGCCCGGGCGAGCCGGAGCAAACCGCCCACGAGGCGCGACAAGCGGTCGAGGTCGCCCAGGGCATTATCGAGGAAACGAGCGCGTTGTTCCGGCGGCATGGCGTCGTCGTCGCGGAGAAGCTCGATCGTCCCCCGGAGCGCGGAGACGGGGGTCTTGAATTCGTGGGACACGTTGCCCGCGAACTCGCTGATGTACGCGAGACGGCCCCGGAGCCGGCTGGCCATGCTGTCCATCGCCTCGGCCAGGGCCGCGGTCTCGCTGATCCGGCTGTCGCGGGCGTCGGCGATGGTGCCGTCGTCGGCGAGCTGGCCGGCCGCGAATCGTTCGCTCGCCCGGCCCAGCGCCCGGAGCGAGCGGCTGGCATAGTGCCCGGCGAGGAGGGCCAGGACGGTCGTGGAGCCAATGGCGATGAGCGCACCCAGCCAGAGCTTGGGGGCCATCTGCCAGAAGGCCTGCACCTCTTCGCGGGGTGTGCGCGACAGGATCACCGCGCCCAGCACCTCGTTGTCGCGCCTGACCGGCACCGCCACGAAGACCCGGACGTCCGCATGACGGGACTGCGACGAGAGCCCGCGACCGCGGAGCCCCACCGCCCCGGGTCGAGGCTTGATCGCGAGCCCCTTGCTGCCTTCCAGCGCGGCGCGGATCTCGGCGTCGTCGGAGAGATCTTCGCCCACGCCGTCGCCGCTGCTGGCCACCACCACGCCGGCGTCGTCGGTGATGCGGATGCCCGAGAGCGTTTGCTGCTTGGCGGCAGCGAGCATCTCGTTCATGCGCTGGGGCTTGCCCATCCGCTCGGCCGCCACCATCGCGATGAGCGCCCCCTGGTGTTCCAGGTCCTCCTTGGTCTGGTTGACGAGGTCCCAGGCCAGCGCGCCGGTGCCGAGCAGCGCCAGCACCGGCATGGCGAAGACCAGCGCATAGGAGCCGAGCAACCACAGTTGGAGGGGGAGGCGTGGGAGGGGGAGACGCATGGCAGGAGCCGGTAACCAGCGGTGGAGTCGGGGGGCCGGGCGGGGTAACTGGGGAAGATGTTGACCCGTTTCCGCGCGCATGGCTTCCGCAACCTGGGGGAGCTTGACCTCGAGCTGGGGAAGCTCAACGTGTTCATCGGGCCGAACAACTCGGGGAAGTCGAATCTGCTGGATGCGCTCGGGGCGCTGCAGGGCTTCCTCACCGGCGACGCGACGCGAGGGGTGGA
>SXON01000175.1 GCA_005778355.1 Pseudomonadota bacterium
CCCCCGGCGGGGGCCGGCGCGGGCCCGCAGCCGCGCGGCCTCGGCTTCGAGCGCGGCGCCATCGAGCTCGCCGGACGCGGCGGCGGCGAGCAGTCGCCGCTGGTGCACCTCGGGGAGGCCCACCACCGCCCTCAGCTGGGTGACGCCCAGTCGGCCCGGCGCGGAGAGCTCCAGGCGCGCCCACATCTCGGCGATGGTCACGCAGCGGTAGAGGGTGGAGGCGCTCACGTGCAGGTCGCCGAGCCCCGTGTCGCGGTCGCGGCAGCGCGCGGCGAGCTTCCTGAACGAGGCGTCGTGCTCGCCCCTCGCCCGCCAGGCCGCGTGATCGCCGCCGTACACGTCGCGCAGGATGGCCTGACCGGCCGCGAGCGTGAACGCCAGCGCCGACTCGCGGGCCAACTCGTTGATGGTGCGCACCACCCCATCGATGACACTGTCCGCCACGGCAGGGGGGAGAAGTTGCCGCCGCTGGATGCGGGTCGAGTCGTCGTTTGCCACGTGAAAACCCTCCGGCGACTATTCGACACCCCGTCCGTCCGCGGTGCAACCACAGGCTGCACCCCGGGCACGCAGCTGTTTCCGGCCGGAAACACGGTGCCGCCCGGCAATTGGCCGCCAATGCCGGTGTTCTCGGGCGTCGCCCGTCACCGCGAAAATCGCGCCCGGGCTCCTGTCGCCCGCGCCCGGCCCACGACTGTTTCCACGTGGAAATGCCCGCGCGGTCACGGGTAGACGATGAACCCCGTGTTGATCGACGCGATCGACCGCCGCTTTCGCATCACCGCGTAGCCCTCGCGCCCACCGGTCTCGTTGGTGTTGCCCTCGATCGTGTGCAACATGCCGTTGTCCACGCGCTCCACGAGGCCAGTGTGCCCGAATCCATGCCCGTGGTCGATGACCAGCACCGACCCGGGCACCACCCGCCCAGGGTGATCGAGCGCGGTGGAAGCGGCCACCCGGGTGGCGACGGGCGACCGGGCCCAGTGCTCCATCACGCGCGCCGTCTTCACGCAGGGGTTCTGCACCCCCTCGGCGCGGGCCGCCTCCGCGAAGCACCAGTAGACGAAGGCCTGGCACCACGGGTGCCCGCCCGCCGGGTCGAGCCCGGCGGCGCGCACGTAGGCATCCACCTCGGGGCCGCGGTTGGTTCCCCCCTGCTCGCGCTTGCCCACCTGCGTGGCCGCCACGAGTACCACCCGGGCGAGGAGCGCGGTGGGCGCGGCATCGACCACCGGCGCCGGGTCCGCGAAAAGCAGCGCCCAGCTCACCGGGCCGACGATGCCGTCGGCCTCGATGCCCGCGCGGGTCTGGAAGAGGCGGACGGCAGAGTCCGTCTCGGCGCCAAAGGCCCCGTCCACGTCGATGCCGTAGCCGAGCTCGACCAGGCGCGCCTGCACGCGGGTGACAATGGTGGTCCTGGGGTCGCCGCGACGGACGGCACCCCCGGGGTAGCTGGGCATCTCGGACTCCCTTTGCTGCCGGGTGCACCACCGGCCCGCCCAGTGTCACCCTCCCCGCCTGGAGCTGTCAATGACCAAGTCAACGCCGGGGGTGCGTTTACGCGTGGAAATGGCGACAGGGCCCAGCCACAATTCACGCGTGGAAACGAAGCCGCTTGAATCGACGGTGAGTAGAATCGCACACTATTAGGTAGTACCTGTGTAGTTCTTTGTCGTGTCGCGACAAGTGACTTTTTTCATCGCCCCCCGTTGACGTCGCGTCCGCTCCGAGAAACACTCCCGACGCCAGCCCACGCGGCGCCGGCGCTCCCCAACCCCCGTCTCTCGAGGCATCCCGATGCGTTCGTCTCGTCATGTCCGGTTCGCACCGAAGTCGGCGCGCTACCTCGTCACCGAGGTGCCCGATCACCTCCCTCACGCGCGCGCGCTCGCGGTGAGCGCGCCCCTCACCGCCACCGACGGGGGCGACGAGGGCGACTACACCCTCGCGGTCGATGGTGCCACCAGCAGCGCCCGGGGCGTGCTGAAGCTCGCCGGTCAGCTCGGCGGCACCGCCGACCTGCCCGACGTGCGCGGCCTTCGCGTGCTCGACAACGCGGCGCCGCAGCTGCTCACCATCGGCGAGGTGCAGGACGGCGAGGTGCTGGCGCGGTCGGGCACGGGGCTGGTCGGCGTGTCTGCGCTCTCGACCGGCGGCGGCACCGTCACCGGCAACATCGCGATGAGCGGCAACAAGGTCACCGGGCTCGCCAGCGGCACCGACACGGGCGACGCGGCCACCTACGGGCAGCTCACCTCGATGGTCAACGGCCTCGACTGGCAGCAGTCGGTGCTCGACGCCATCTCCGCGCCGCCGGGCTCCCCGGCACCGGGCGACCGCTACCTCGTCACCGCGACGGCCTCCGGCGCCTGGGCCACCCACGAGGAGAAGATCGCGCAGTGGACCGGCGGCGCCTGGGCCTTCACCGTGCCCAACAAGGGCTTCACCGTGCACGTGGAGGCCACCGGGCAAGACATCACCTACAACGGCAGCCACCCTGCCGGGAGCTGGGTGAACATCGGCGCGAGCGTCGACCACGGCTCGCTGATCAACCTCGGGACGGGCAACCCCCACGTGCAGTACCAGCTCGGCATCGCCAAGGGCGCGGCCGATGGCTATGCCGGGCTCGACGGTACCGGTCGCGTGCCCGGCACCCAGGCGCCTCCGAAGAGCGTGTACGCCACGGGCGGCAACCAGGCGATGGTCCCGGGCGACATCGGGGCACCCCCGTCCGCGCGCGCCGTCGCGACCGGCCCGGGCCTCGGCGGTGGGGGCGATCTCTCGGCCGACCGGACGCTGTCGATCGTCGCCTTCACCGGGCTCGTTGCCCGCGACCACGACCCGGCGCTCTCGAGCTGGTCGGCGAGCGAGACGAAGGTGCACGTCACCTACGACGCTGGCCCCGACGGCACGCTCGTGCCCGTGGGGCTGCGCCTCCCGGCGACCGTCGACGACGCGCTGGAGACCGAAGCCGTGTTCGAGTTCCACGACGCCACCACGCGGATCGTCACGAACGTGTCGATGATCCTCGTGCTCGACGACAACATGCAGGGGCTCGCCAACGCGTTGATGGGCGACGTCACCGGGGCCGAGTCAAACAACGGTCGCAGCGTGCGAAAGGTGATCTTCCGCACCCGCAACACGACGGGGAGCCCGGTCAACGACATCGACCTCGGCGCCTTCCGCCTGCGCGCCTACGCCTTCCCGCGCGGCGGGGGCGGCGCGCTGTAGCCCCGGTTTCCCTGTCCGCTCCAACCCTCCCCAGGCGAGAAGAAGATGTCGCTCGATACCCGCACGTTCATCAATGGCGTCTTGCTCGAGGAGGGCACGGGCAATCGCCTGGCCGGCATCACCGTCACCGCGTGGCGGCAGGGCTTGCAGAGCGGGCGCCCCCTCGGCTCGGCGGTGTCCGGCGCCGAGGGGCGCTTCCGCGTGCCGCTTCCCGCCTCGGGCACGCAGAGCCGGGGCGCCGTGCGGCTGGTGTTCACCTACGGGCTGGAGGAGCTCACGCCGGCGGAGGGGAGCCCGCGCACGCTGTCGCCGGTCGACCTCGAGCGCGAGGTGGCGATCTGCCTGCCCTCGCCCCACCTCTGCACCAGCCCGGACGACCTCGACCCCGTCGACCCGGGCAACGACTGGTCGGTGTACGGCCTCGCGCGACACGAGGACGGCACGCCGCTGGCGGGCCTCGCCGTCCGGGTGGTGGCCCGGACGGTGTCGGGCAGCACCACGCTGGGCAGCACCACGGCGGGCAACGACGGCTTCTTCCAGGTGAACTACCCGGCGCCCGGCCAGGGACAGCGCCCGCCCCACGTGGCGGTCGAGGTGCTCGACGGGGCCACGCCCCCGGCGGTGCTCTATCGCTCCGACACCGCATTCTCGGTGGCGCAGCTTGCCCGCGTCGACGTGACCGCCACCGGCGAGGCGCACCGCGGCGCGTCCGAGTTCGCCACCGTGCAGGCCGCCGTCGACATCGAGCGAGGCGCCGTCGCCTTCGGCGACATCGACGACGACGCGCTCGAGTTCATCATCGAGGCCGTCGGCCTCCCGGCCGCTGCCGTCCGCGCCTACGTGCGCGCGGGACAGGTCGACGAGGCGCTCGCCACCCCGGGCTGGCACGAGCAACTCCACGGCGTGCTCCGGCGGTCCCGCAAGCTCACCACGGCGCGGCTGTTGCGCCTGCGCGCCACCGTGGTGGCCTCGCTGCTCGACGCTGCGGCCACCCAGAACACCATCTCCCGCGCCGCGGCCGACCAGGCCACCGCCTTCACCGAGGCACTGGTGGCCACGCGAGTGGCACGCGCGCTCGACAGCGACCACGAGGACTCGCTCATCCCGCTCGCCCTGGCCGCCGGGCTCAGCACCTCGGAGCGTCAGCTGGTGTCTCGCCGGTGGGCGGAGCGGGAGAGTACGGTCAGCGCGTTCTGGTCCGATCTCGAGGCGGAGATGGGCGCCCCGGCGGTGCAGAAAGTGCGGCGGGCGATCACCCTGCACACCCACGCCGAGCAACACCTGCCGATGGTCGAGGTGGTTGCGGCGGCCGTCGGCCAGGGCGCCCTCTCGACGATGGCCACCTACACCCGCGCAGAGTGGGGCGCGCTCATCGACGCACCCTGGAGTGGCGGGGCCACAGTCGGCGTCCCGAGCGGCATCGACGGCTCCACGCCGGAGCTGCGGCGAGAGAACTACATCACCGCGCTGCGCGACAACGCCGAGCGGGCCTTCCCGTCGGCTCGCGTCCGGGTCGATGTCGCGGCCGACCAGGGCTCCCCGGCCGAGCTGCGCGCCTTCCTCGACGCCAACCCGAGCTTCGACTTCGCCGCCAACAAGGTGGAGGGCACCGGGCCCGACGCCGAGGCGGCGCGGAAGTACCAGCGCCTGTTCAGCGTGTCGCCGGGCACGGGACGCTGGTCGGCGATGGGGGCTCTCGGCGCGAGCCACGACTCGGCGCTCTCGATCGCCCGCACGCCCCGGTCCAGCTTCGTGGCCGACTGGAGCGGCGCGCTGGGCGGCGACGAGTTCGCCACCGACACTCACATGATCGCCACCGGGCGCGCAATCGTGGCGCAGCTCGCTTATGTAGCGGGCCACCCCGACCGCCACGTGCCGATCCGTGCCCTCGGCGGTCCGGTCGACCCGAGCTTCCTCGAGGACGACACCGAGGTCTACGAGGCCGCCGGCAACTGCGACTGCGATCCCTGCCTGTCGCTCACGGGACCGGCCGCGTACCTCGTCGATCTCCTGGCCTGGATCGACAGCCTCGAGGCGGCCACCACCGGGGTGGTGGGCGACGACAGCAAGAGCATCCACGGGCGGCGCCCCGACCTGCGCCTGGTGGAACTGTCCTGCGACAACACCTACCGGCAGCTGCCCTACATCGACCTCGTCAACGAGATCCTGGAGCGCGAGGTGCTCGTCCGCTCAGGGGAAACGGTCACCATCCCCTACGTCCGGTCTACCCTCGACGCCACCGAGCTGCTGGTCACGCCGGAGCACGTCGTGGCCGCTAACAGCGGCACCACCGCGTACGACATCGTCGGCAGCTCGACTCGCTCGCTTGGCCTGCCCTACCACCTCTGGAACGAGCAGGCGCGCACATTCCTCGCGCAGCTGGGGGTGTCTCGCGTGGAGCTATTGCGGGCGATGTCGTTCCCGGGCGCCACCGAGGTGCTCCCGGGCGACGCCTCGGTGGAGGCGCTGGGCCTCTCGGCGGCCGAGGTGGCGCTGATCGTCGATGATGCCGTGACCGGGCAAGTCCGCTGGGGCTACGACGCCACCGTGGGCTGGGTGGCCGAGCTGGAGGTGCTGGCCACCTTCATGGCGCGCGCGCGCCTCACCTACGCCGAGGTGCTTGAGCTCTTGCACTGCCGGGCCGCCAACCCCGGCATCGACAGTGGCGGCACCACCTACATTCACCTCGTCGCGACCGACCCCTGCGACGCCGACGCGATCGTTCTGCGGTACGACGCTGCCACCCCGGTGGCCCTGGTCGATGCCCAGTGGCGACGCCTCTCGCGCTTCCTCCGGCTGTCGCGCGCGCTGGGCGTGGGCCTGCTCGATTGCGATCGCGTTCTCGCCGCGATGGGCGTGGCCGATGCCGACGACGACACGCAGCTCACCGGCGCGGTGGCGGCGTCGATCGGCGCCTTGAAGAGGCTGTCCCTCGCCACTGGCCGTCCCGTCGTGCAGTTGCTCGGCTGGTTCGTGCCCCTCGACACGCGGGCCGATCGCGCCGATGCCACGCGACCAAACCCGCCCCGCTACGATCGCCTCTTTCTCGACGCGGCCACCTTCCCCGAGGCGGCCGACCCGGTGGGCAACGGATGGGCCTTCCGGCTCAATCCTGCCCGGACGGAGCTGGCCGACGCCGGGAGCGAGTTCCTTGCCGCGCATGCCGCGAGCATCGCCGCGGCGCTCGGCACGAGCACCAGCGAGGCCGAGGCGGCCGTGGCGTGGGTCGTGGCCGGGGGTGGCACCGCCTTGAACCTCGCGAACGTGTCAGACACAGTGCGCCGTTTGGAACTGGCTGCGGTTCTGGGCACCACGGTGTCGGAGCTCAAGGCGCTCGACGCCTGCAGCGCGATCGACCCCTTCGCCTCGCCCCGCGACGCGCTCAACTTCGTGGAGGAGGTGCGCTCGGGCTGCGACGCCAGCTTTACCGCCGCGCACCTGCTCTACGTGACCACGCACGACGAGGCCGCCGCCGCGCGGGTGGGCCTCAGCGACACGCGCATCCAGGAAGACCTGGGCGCGATCCGCGACCGGGTGCGCGCGCGCGCGAGTGACTTCGACGTGTCCGGCGACGCGGACACCCTGACCCAGGCCGAGCTGGAGGCGTGGATCAACAGCGAGTTCGGCCTCAGCGGGTGGCGCGACGATTTCATCGTGATTGCCGGCACGAGCTGGCTCCCCGCCACCCCCGAGGACAAGCAAGACAAGTGGGAGGCGCTGCAGCTCTTGTGTAGCGTCCACGACGACCTCGCCGCCGCCCTCGACATGCGCGACTTCCGCGCCCGGCTCATCGGCGCGGGCGCCTACGAGCCTGCCATCACCGGTGCCGGCGCGCGCTTTGCATGGGCGCAGCGTATGCTTCGCTGGGGCGCCTACCGGGCCGCGCGGATCGACGCGCTCCGCGAGGAGGCGAGCGCCCAGCTCGCGGCGCGCCTCGGCCGCAACAACGGCTTCGTGGAGCGGCTCCGGTCCGAGCCGGTGGTGGTGCTGGAGGAGGGCATCGACGGCGGCGACGGTGGCTTCGACCTGGTCGACCTGCTCCTGTCTCGCAATTTCCTCGCCCTGGAGAGCGCGGGTGCCGAGGGTAGCTACGCCGACCTCGCCCGCGACGACGACCTGTCGGCGCCGCCCGCCGCCATCGACGACGCGGTGGACTTCTTCACCTGGATCAGCAAGGTGTCGACGCTCTTCGCGGGCCTCGGTCTCGACGAGGACGAGCAGGCCTGGTGGGCCGACCTGGACTGGGGCCTCGTGGGCTCCACCACCCCCTTCGGCCTGGTCGACCTCCGGACGCTCCGCCCCTACGCGCACGTGTCCGGCAACGCCGCGCGCTACGTCGGCGTCGTCAACGCCCGGGTGCTCTTCGCCCAGCGCCAACGCCTCCCCGGCGCCGACCCCGGCTTCGCGGAGATCCTCGATACCGCCGCCTCGATCGACACCGACGTGACCAGCTTCGCCGAGGCCATCGCCACCCGCACCGGCTGGGCCGCCACCGACGTGAGCGACGCCTGCACGGCGCTCGGTTACGCCACCCCGGGATCGTCTACCTTCCAGGACCCGGCGGAGTTCCGCCGCCTGGTCAACGTGCTCGACGCGGCGCGTCGCCTCGGCGTGCCGAGCCAGGTGGTCATCGACTGGTTCACCCACGCGCGCCCGGCCGGGGTGTTCGCCTACGACGCCTCGCAAGACGACGCCGACGCCGCCCTCCGCGCCGCCCGCTCCCGCTACCCCGACGTGGACAGCTGGGCGGTGGTGGCGCGCCCGCTGCGCGACCGCCTCCGCACCCGGCAGCGCGACGCGCTGGTGGCCTGGTTGCTCGCCGACCCAGACAGCCCCTTCGCCGACGAGAGCGATCTTTTCGGTCGCCTCCTCATCGACACGCAGATGGCGCCGATCGCGCTCACCTCGCGCATCCGCCAGGCCTCGCTCTCTGCCCAGACCTACCTCCAGCGCAACATGATGGGCATCGACCGGGCCGAGCTCGTGCTCGCCGACGAGGAGCGCGACCAGTGGGCCTGGCGCAAGAGCTACCGCGTGTGGGAGGCCGCGCGAAAGGTGTTCCTCTACCCGGAAAACTACCTCGACGCGACGCTTCGAACCGGCAAGACCGAGGTGTTCGAGCGCGCCGAGGCGGTGATCGAGCAGGGCGAGCTCGACAGCGACCTGGTGGGCGAGGCGGTGCTCGCCTACACCCGGGGCCTGGTGGAGGTGGCGAGCCTGCTCCCGGCTACTTTCCTCCGCGACGAGGATGGCGTGGTGCACGTGGTGGGGCGCTCGGAGGGCGAGGTCCGCGGCTACTACTACCGGCGCCTGGAGGACGGGAGCTGGACGCCCTGGGAGAAGATCGAGGCCGGGATCTCGGGCGTGCACCTCGCGCTCGCGGTGGACGGGGGGCGGGTGTACTTGTTGTGGTTGAAGTGGGGACGGACTGCGGACACCGAGGGAACGGAGGTGCCCGACGAGCTGGGACGCTGGCGCACCGTGCAGGTGCAGTGGGCGGAGCGCAGCCCGGGGGGTGACTGGTCGGCCGCGCAGTCGAGCGAGGTCTACACCATGGAGTACGTGAAGGACTCCGAGGCCGACACCGGCATCGTGGGGCTGGCGAACGAGGTCGCCGTGAAGCTCGCCAGGTACGAGGAGAAGAGCGGCAAGGCCTACAAGAACATCATCCGCTCGGCCGAGGCGGACATGTTTCGACTGTACACATCAGTCGACGACCACCGCGTCAACGTGCGCGTGACGTGCTCCGCCTGGCAGGACTACCCCGTGGCCCTGTGCCGGATCGAGCCGGCCACGGGGAGGGGGCGCTGGTCGGAGCCGGAGATTACCGACGAGCACGACGAGTCCGATCTGAACCCCGAGGCGCAGGGCGACCAGCTCAAATCGACCGACGACCGCTTCTCCGAGTGCCCGCCCGACGATGTCGCGGCGCTCTACCTGTGGGACTCGTCCATCGGCAGGTCCGCGTTCAGCCAGTTTCCCGACGCGTTGCTGCTCGCGGGAGGGAACAAGGATCTCGGCGGGGCGACGGTGCTGGTCCCCCGTCTGCACGGCGTGGAGTGGCCCGACAACTTCCTCGACTTCTTCCTTGCCCACGAGGGTAGGGTCTTCTGGGTCCACACCGACGCGGCCAGCCTGCCGACGCTCCACGAGCACAACATCGGCTACGATCCGGCGAGCTTCGACGACCTCCTCGCCAACCCCTACCAGGCCGAGCTGTTCTTCCATCCCTACGCCGGGGATTTCCTCGAGAGGTGCGCCTACGATGGCGCCCTGGGCCTGCTGTTCCCGACGGACGACGCGACGGGGAGCAACAACACCCTCGCCCGCCAGCAGTGGGGCAAGGACGACTGGTTCAACGAGCTGTATGCCCCGGTGGGCGACCTCGTGGGGTCTGACGCAGCCGACAAATGCATCGAGTTCCGGCCTGGTGGTGCCTTCACCCTGTACAACTGGGAGCTCTTCTTCCACCTGCCCATGCTCGCCGCCACGCGCCTCGCGGGCGAGGGCCGCTTCGAAGACGCGCTCACCTGGATCCACTGCGTGTACGACCCGCGCTCGCAGAACCAGCATTACGCCGCGGTGAAGCGACCGTGGCGCTTCAAGCCCTTCCTCGACGAGGAGGCTGGCCCGAGCGTGGAAGACTGGGCGGCCTTCGTGGGCACCGAGGGGAGCGAGCAGGGCGCGGCCTACCAGGCCCAGCTCGACGCCTGGCTCGCCGATCCCTTCGACCCGCACCGCCTCGCGATGCTCCGGCCGGGCACCTACCAGCGCTGGGTGATGACCACCTACCTCGACATCCTCCTGGGCTGGGGCGACCAGCTCTTCGCGCAAGACTCGATGGAGTCGATCAACGAGGCCACGCAGCTCTACTTGCTCGCGGGCGACCTGCTCGGCGACCGGCCCGTGGAACTGTCCGGCAAGAAGCGGACCGACGTGTATTCCTACGACAACCTGCCCGGCGGCGACCCGTTCGACTGCCCGGCGGTGGCGGTGGAGAACCAGATCCGGGTGGAGCACGATTTCGGCATCCTCGACGCCGTGAAAGACCCGCCGCTGGTATTCGTGACTTCCGGAGTGGGCGACACCTACTTCTGCGTGCCGCGCAACGAGCAGCTCTACGCCTACTGGGACACGGTGGCCGACCGGCTGTTCAAGATCCGGAACAGCCTCGATCTTTCAGGCAAGTACCGCGCGCTCTCGCTCTACGCCGCGCCGATCGACCCGGACCTGCTGGTGCGCGCCGCGGCGCTCGGCGTCGACATCGCCAGCGCGATCGCCTCGGCCACGGCGACGCTGCCGAGCTACCGTTTCACCGTGCTCTTGGCGCGGTCGCGTGCTCTCGCAGAGGCCACGCGGGCGCTCGGCGGGGCGCTGCTCTCGGCGCTGGAGAAGAAGGAGGCCGAGGAGCTAGCGCTGTTGCGCAACTCGCACGAGCGCGCGTTGCTCGACCTGGTGACCTCGGTCCGCGAGCAGCAAGTCGCCGAGGCGACCAGCGCGGTCGACGCGGTGAAGCGGCAGGTGATCTCGGTGGAGGCGAGGCGGGACTACTACGAGCGGTTGATCAAGAAGGGCCTCTTGCAGGGGGAGAAAAAGCAGATTGACCTGCAGGAAACCGTGCAGGGCTTGGAGGTGACCATGGCACTGCTACACGCGGGCGCGGTCGTGCTGGGCGCCATACCGGCCGTCGGTGTGGGGTCCGTAGTCTACACTGAGTTCTCCGGCGAGCAGGGCGTGCAGGTGCAGGGCAGCCTGGCGTCCGCTGTGGCCAGCTCGGTGTCCGCCCTCTCCACTGGAGCCCAGCTTGCGGGCCTCGGCGCCGGCTGGCGCCGCCGCTCGGCAGAGTGGAAACACCAGCAATCGCAAGCCGAGCTCGAGCTCGAGTCCCTCGCGGTGCAAACCCTCGGCGCCGAGATCCGCCTCGACATCGCCCGTCGCGAGCTGGAGAACCATCGCAAGCAGGTGGCCAACGCCGCCGAGATCGACGACTGGATGCGCGCCAAGTACACCAGCGGAGAGCTGTACAACTGGATGGTGCAGAAGCTGTCCGGCCTGCACATGTCGGCCTACGACCTCGCGCTCACCACGGCGCGGAAGGCCGAGGCCTGCTACCGGCACGAGATCGGCGCGTCCGACAGCGCGTTCGTGGGCTACGCGCACTGGGACTCGCTGCGCTCCGGCCTGCTCGCGGGCGAGTCGCTCGCGCACGACCTCGACCGGATGGAGGCCGCCTACCTCGACAACGACGCCCGGGAGCTGGAGCTCTCCCGCCAGGTTTCGCTCGCCCGGCTCGACCCGGCGGCGCTGGAGCACTTCCGCGCCACCGGCGAGTGCTGGGTGTCGCTGCCCGAGGCGCTGTTCGACCTCGACTGCCCCGGCCACTACTTCCGGCGGCTCCAGTCGGTGTCGCTCACCGTGCCCTGCGTGGCCGGCGCCGCGATGCCGGTGCACGTGGCGATGTCGCTGTCGGGCTCCCGCGTGCGCCGGACCGCGAGCACCACCGCCGACCTGGTGGACGACACAACCCCGCTGTCCACGGTGGTCAGCAGCACCGGCGCGGACGACCAGGGGCTCTTCAACCCCGACCCGCGCGACAGCCGCTACCTGCCCTTCGAGCGGCGCGGGGCGGTGTCGGACTGGCACCTGCGGGCGGCCAACCAGGACATGCCGGGCTTTGACTGGTCCACGGTCACCGACCTCGTGCTCGGGGTGCGCTACACCGCCCGCGACGGCGGCGAGTCGTTCAGGAACACCGTCGTGGGCGGCCTGCCGGACCGGCTCGCGGCGCTGTACGGCGGCGCGCGGTCGAGCACGGAGCTGGCGGACGGCCCCGGGACCACGTCGCGCGTGGTCATCGCCCGCAGCCTCGCCCGCGACTTCGCCGACGAGTGGTACCGGGTGCAGGAAGGCGGCGCCGCGCCCATCAGCATCGACCTCGGCAAGGACCACCTGCCGTACTTCGCGACCGGGCGCACGATCAGCACGGCGCGGGTACACCTCCTGGCACGCGTGGCCAGCGGCAGCTTCTCCGCGGGCGGCAGCGCGTCGCTCGCGGTGGAACGCGCCGTCGCGCCCTCCCTCCCGGCCTCGGTGACAACGGGCAGCTTCGCCGCGTGGCCTGCAGCCGGCGCGGTCGGCCTCGCGACGGGCGGTCCCTCGTGGTCGCTGTCCGGCGGGGGCACCGGCGAGGTGCCCTACTGGCCCGGCACGCTGGCCATCACGCTCTCGGGCCTCGACCCGGCCGATCTCGACGACCTCGTGGTCCTCCTCGAGATCGAGGTCAGCTGAGATGGCCAACCCGCCGTCCCGGCCACCCGCGTTCCCCGCCCCCGGCGGCCCCAACGCCGGCAAGGAGCGCCCCGCCGCGCGCCCGCCGTCGGCGCCGCGCCCGGTGGACGCCCCGGGCAAGACCCGCGAGTCCTTCACGACCGCGCCGCGCCTGGAGTTGCCCCGGGGCGGCGGCGCGATCAAGGGCATCGGCGAGACCTTCAAGGCCAACCCCGCCACCGGCACCGCCAGCCTCTCGGTGCCGCTGCCCTTCTCGCCCGGCCGCCAGGGCTTCACGCCGTCGCTGGCGCTGTCCTACGACTCTGGCGCCGGGAACGGCCCCTGCGGGCTCGGCTGGTCGCTCGGCGTCCCCTCGATCCAGCGAAAGACGGACAAGAAGCTGCCGTCGTACCGCGACGCCCGGGACGAGGACACGTTCGTGCTCGCGGGCGCCGAGGACCTCGTCCCCGCGCTGGTGCCGTCCGGCAGCGACTGGGCCGAGCCCGCGCTGCCCGCCGCGACGGACGGCACCACCACCTGGCAGCGCCGCCGCTACCGGCCCCGGGTCGACGACGGCGGCACCCGGGTGGAGCGCTGGACCACCGCCAGCGGCGACGCCCACTGGCGCGCCTGGAGCCGCGACGGGACGCTGAGGATCTTCGGCCTCTCCGCGAGTGCTCGCCTCGCCGACCCGGACGACGCCACCCGGGTGTTCGCCTGGTACATCGAGGAAGAGCACGACGAGCGCGGCAACATCATCAAGTACGAGTACCAGGCGGAAGACGCCACCGGCGCCCCGGCCACGCAGGCGGAGTCTACCCGCTCGCTCCCCGGCCACGGCTGCGCGTACGCGTACCTCAAGCGCGTCCTCCACGGCAACACCACCCCCTTCGCCGACGACGGGAACTGGCTGTTCGAGCTGGTGCTCGACCACGGCGACCACTCGGGGAGCGGGACGGCGAGCCCGCCGGTCCCGCCGCTTCACGAGCCCGACCAGGACTGGCCGGCGCGGCAGGACGCCTTCTCCAGCCGCCGCCCCGGCTTCGACTGGCGCTGCCGCCGCCTGGTGCGCCGGGTCCTCGCTTTCCACCGGTTCTCTGACCCGTCCGCCGCGACGACGGCGCCGGCACTCGTGAAATCGCTGGAGCTCGAGTACGACCACTCCCCGGTCGCGACCACGCTCGCCTCGGTCACCCTGCGCGGCTGGAAGGAGGAGTCCGGCACCTGGACGACCGAGACCATGCCGGCGCTCGAGTTCACGTACACCCCGGCGACGGTCGACACCACCGTCCACCTCCTCCAGGGCGTGGACGACCTGCCGGGGGGCCTCGACGCCTCGCGCTGGCAGTGGCAGGACCTCGACGGCGAGGGCATGCAGGGCCTGCTCGCCGAGCACGGCGGGCGCTGGTTCTTCAAGCGCAACGAGGGCGGCGGGGTGCTGGGCCCGGCGCGGCTGGTGGGGCCCCGGCCGTCCCCCGGCTCGGCGTCCGGCCTGGCCGACATCGACGGCGACGGGCGGCTGGAGCTGCTGTCGCGATCCCCCGCCTTCCACGGCCTCGCGCCGCGGGCCGAGGACGGGACCTGGCTGCCGCCGAGGCCCTTCCGCCAGGTGCCCGTCCTCGACTGGGACAGCCGTGCCACGCGCCAGCTCGACCTCGACGGCGACGGGCTCCCCGACCTGCTCGTCACCGAGCACGACTGCATCACGTGGTACCCGTCGCTCGGCCGGGAGGGCTGGGACGAGGCGCGGCGCTCGCGCCACCGCGCGAGCGAGGACCTCTCGCCGCGCGTGTTGTTCCAGTCGGGCGGGGAGTCGATCTTCCTCGCCGACATGGACGGCGACGGGCTCACCGACATCGTCCGCGTGCGCAATGGCTCGGTCTGCTACTGGCCGAGCCGGGGGCACGGCCGCTTCGGGGCGCGGCTGCAGATGCAGGACTCGCCGAGGATGGACGCCGAGGACCAGTTCGACCCCCGCCGCGTCCGGCTGGCCGACGTGGACGGCTCCGGCCCCGCCGACTTGATCTACCTGGGCGCCGAGGGCGCCACCGTCTACCCCAACTGCGCGGGGAACGGCTTCGCCAGCGCCACCGGCACGGCGCTCCCGGCCTTCCCCGGGGTGGACTCGGCGGTGGCGGTGCAGGTGGCCGACCTGCTCGGCGACGGGACCGCCTGCATGGTCTGGTCGTCCCCCCTGCTCCGCGACGGCTGGGCGCCAGTCCGGTACGTCCGCCTGATGGCCGAGGGGAAACCCTACCTCTTGAAGACCGTCACGAACAACCTCGGCCGCGTCACCACGCTCTCGTAC
>SXON01000176.1 GCA_005778355.1 Pseudomonadota bacterium
CGCGCTGGCGCTGTCCGCCGGAGAGCTGGGACGGCATCCGGTCCCCGAGCCCGCGCAGGCCCATCACCTCGAGCAGCGTCGTCACCCGCTCCCGCGGATCGGCGGTGACGACGCCACGGACGGAGAGCCCGAAGGCGAGGTTGTCGGCCACCGTCATGTGCCGGAAGAGGGCGTAGTGCTGGAAGACAAAGCCCACCTGCCGGTCGCGGGCATGCAGGTGATCCACCCGCTCGCCGTCCAGCCACACCTGTCCGCGATCAGCCGTTTCGAGGCCGGCGATCATCCGCAGAACCGTGCTCTTGCCGCCCCCGGACGGTCCGAGCAGCGCGACCAGCTCGCCCGGTCGCACCTCAAAGCTGACGTCGTTCACCACCCGGGTTGAACCAAAGCTCTTGACGAGGTTCTCGACGCGTATGCCCACGACTACTCCCGGTCTCGTTGAAGGAGGAGCAACAGCGCGATGGCCGCGCCCGCGAGCAGGAGCGCCATCCCGTAGGCGGCGGGCTCCTGGCGCTCCTCGATGGCGCTGTGGATGAAGGTGGTGGCCGTCTGGGTGCGATTGGCGATCGACCCGCCCACGACCAGCACGGCGCCGAACTCCCCGAGCGCGCGAGCGGCGGTCAGGGTGGCCCCGACGACGAGGGCCCCCCGCACGTTCGGAAGGGTCACCCGCCGGAACGCCTGCCAGGCCGACGCGCCGAGCGTCGAGGCGGCTTGCTCCTCCGCGTCGCCGATCTCGTGCAGAACCAGCGCGACCTCGCGCAGCGTGAACGGGAGCGTGACGAATAGGGTCGCGAGCAACACCGACGGCCACGCGAACGCCACCTGGATGCCGAGGGTGTCGAGCGCGGGACGCAAGACGCCGCTCCGGCCGAAAACCAGCAGGAAGCCGAGCCCGGTCATCACCGGCGAGCGCGCGAGCGGCAGGTCGACAAACGCATCGAGCACACGACGGCCCGCGAAGCGCTGGCGGACGAGTACGATCGCCCCGGCGACGCCGAAAATGCCATTGAGGACCACGCAGGCGACGCCGACGGCCAGCGACAGCCCGAGCGCCCGGAGCGCCTCGCGGGTGGTGAGCGCGGCGACGACCTCGCCGAGCGAACCCGTGACGTTCACGAGCAGCGCCAAGAGCGGCACCAGGAGCAGGATCGCCAGCCAGGCGCACACCCCCGCGAAGACGACGCGGGCGACGCCCGTCGGCTTACGACGGCTACTGCGCACGACGGGCTCCGGCGCGCCGCGCGAGCGCGGCCGACAGCGGCTGGAGGGCCAGCGCGAGCGCGAGCAGCACGAGGCTGACCGAGGCGGCGCCGCCGGGGTTCCCCGCCTCCACCTCGCCCAGGATGTAGACCGGCGCGACCAGTGTTCGATGCGGGATGTTGCCGGACACCGCCGCGAGCGAGCCGAACTCCGCGACCGAGCGCGCGAAGGTCTGCACCGCGCCCGCGGCCACGGCAGGGAGGATCGGCGGCAAGAGGACGCGAATCAGCGTGAGGATCTGCCCGGCCCCCATCGTGTAGGCAGCCTCCTCCTCGGCGGGGTCGAGCTCTTCTAGCACCGGTTCGACCGCGCGAACGACGAAGGGCAAGGTCACGAACAGGAGCGCGAGCACGATACCGGGACGGGCGAAGGCCACGGAGAGCCCGGCGTCGCCCAGCGCAACGCCCACGGTGGACTGGGGCCCGAACAGCGCGATGATCAGCACGCCAGCGACCAGCGTCGGGATCGCGAGCGGGAGGTCCACCAGCGCGCCGATGAGGCGACGGCCGGGCACGTCCCAGCGCACGAGCGTCCACGCGATGGTGGTGCCCACGACGGCGTTGACGGCGGCGGCGATCGCGGCGGTCCACACCGAGAGCAGCAGCGCATCGACCGCGACGGGCTCAGACACGGCGGCGACGAAGGCGGCGGGGCCTCCCTCGAGCCCGCGCACCACGAGCACGCCCACCGGCAGGGCGACCAGCAGGGTCACCCAGCCGACGACGCCGGCGCGGAGGAAGTGGCCGCCCGACTTCACTTCGCCCCGGGCGCGGCCTGGTCGTACACCCCGCCCTTGTCGAACACCTTGGACTTCACGGTGTCCCAGCCGCCGAGGTCACGGATCGTGAACAGGTCGGCGGGTTGGGGGAGGCCCGCCGGCAGAGCGGCGAGATCGACCGGACGCAGCCCGTACTCCGCGAAGGCGCGTTGTGACTCGGGCGTGTAGAGG
This sequence comes from Pseudomonadota bacterium, assembly GCA_005778355.1. Lineage (GTDB taxonomy): Bacteria > Myxococcota_A > UBA796 > UBA796 > SXON01 > SXON01. The sequence continues at coordinate 2,213 of SXON01000176.1, forward strand.
AAGTCCACGAACGCTGCCGCGATGTCCTCGTTGCCATGCTTCTTGGCGTAGGTGTCCACCACGGCGACGGGGTTCTCGATGAGGATGGTGGACGGGGGCACGACGTAGTCCATGGCCTGCCCCTCCTTCTTGGCGACCAGCACCTCGTTCTCGTAGGTGATCGCGGCGTCGCCCACGCCCTTCTCGAAGTTGACGATCGACTCGCGCGCGCCCTTGTCCATTACGCTCACCCGCGCGAGAACGCCCCGCAGCAGGGCGACCGCGCCGACCTCGTCAGCGGCGGCCACGCCCGCGTGCCCGCGCACGCCGGCGCCCCAGATGGCGAGGACGTTCCACATGGCGCCCCCGCTCGTGCGCACGTTCGGCGTGAGCACGTCGATGTCGGGGCGCGCCAGGTCCGTCCAGTCCGCGATGCCCTTGGGGTTCCCCGCGCGCACGGTGATCGCGGCGACGGAGCGAGTGACGATGCCACCCTGCGCCCCGGCCCGCCAGTCGTGGGTGATGAGCCCGGCGTCCTCGATCACCTTCACGTCGGGATCCAGCGAGAGCGCCACCACGTCGGCCTCGAAGCCCTCCTTCACCGCGCGGGCCTGCGCGCCGGAGCCCTGGTAGGACTCCTCGAACTTCACCTCTTCGCCCTTGGTGTCCTTCCAGTGCTTCGCGAACGCCGGGAGGATGGCCTTGCCGTACGCCTCCCGCGGGGTTGTATACGCGGCGAGCGTGAGCGTCCGGGTCCGCGCGGGCGCGGCGCCGTCGGGGGCTGGGGTGGACTCGCAGGCGGCGAGGAGGAAGAGAAAGGAGAACATCGAGAGCCTCGGTCGTGGGGGGACAGCAAGCACCGTGCCATCGGCACGGGCAGGAAATGTGTCGGATCAATCGTTGTGGGCGGCCATGCCTGCGGCCGTGTCACGGAGAACCCGTGACGGGACACGGGCAGGTCAGCCTGCGGCGGGCGGCGCTACCAGCCGGCCTGCATGCGGACGAAGACGCCGTGGGCCGGCGCGTCCGGGGTGCCCTCCGTCCAACCACGCTCGTAGGTGATCGACGTGGACACCTTCTCGGCCCAGTCGCGGCTCAGCCCGGCGATGAGGAGGGTGTTCCCGTCGTCGTCGGCCGAGGAGTCGGGATCGAAGTGATCGTAGCGGGCAACGAGACCCGCCACCCCGGGGAGCTTCGGGTTCAGCGTGGCCGAGTAGCCGAGGCCGCTGGTGCCGTCCTCGGACCGGCCGAGCACCTCGGCCCACGCGAGGATGTATTGCATCTTGTAGCCGGTGGCGGCGGCCCAGGTGAGCGTGGCGGCGTCGGTCGCCGCGTGGGTGTTGTAGGCGACGAAGCCCGTGATCGGGAGGCCCTGCTTGCCACTTGGCGCGAGCGGATCCACCGTCACCCGCCCCTGCACCGCCTTGCCCGCGTCAACCTCGACGTTGCCGTAGCCCTCGCCATTGAGCAGCGAGAGGTTCCAGGCGACCAGGCCCTTCCCGTGCTCGCCCATCACGGCGAGGCCGAGGTCGGCGGTCTCCAGGAGCCTCTGGTTCTTCGCGAAGGACTCGGAGATGTACCGGTTCCCCCAGAAGGCGTCGTAGAACGGGGTGTAGGGGGTGTCGATCATACCGACGCGGAGCTTGATCCCCGGCAGCACCTCCTTCACCTCCAAATAGGCGTGCTTCAGGAACACGCGGTACTTCGTGTCGAGCAGTGCCCCGCTCGCGTCGGTGGCCTTCAGCCGGTCGGCGTCGAGCGTGATGCGCGCCGCCAGCCGCCGGGTGATCTGCGCGTCAGCGCGCACGTACGCGCGGTCCACGGCGAACTCGTTGTAGCCGTCGGTCCCGTCGGTGAGGCTGTAGCCGTAGTGGGCGAACAACACGCCGCCGGGCTTGACAATGGGGAAGGCGGGCTTGTCGGCGTCGTCAGCGAGGGCGAGAGAAAAGGCAAGGGCGAGGATCATGGAGTCTCCAGTTGCGGAGCGACCAAGCAAGGGGCGTGCCATTGGGCGAACGCCGAAAACTCCGAGCGCGGACCCGTGCCAAGCGGAATCCCCGTCACGGGACGGCCGCCGCGCGCAACTCGCCTCTCGCGATCTCCCAGGTCTCGGCCAGGCCCTGTCGCCCCCTACAGACAGTCCGCCCGCATGACGTCGGCCACGCCGTCGCCGCCGAAGTCACCCAGCAGGAAATCCCCCCGCTGGTAGCGCACCGTCACCCAGCTCGACGCGCCGGACCAGGACACGCGCAAGCGCTCGCTCTCCTCGAGGATCACGTCGGTCCGGCCGTCGCCGTCGAGGTCAGCGAATCTCAGTTCGCTCGCCACCGCAGAGGACGCCGCCAGCGCCGCGTAGCTGCTGCTTCCCGAGCGCGACCAGTACCACTGGCTGCCCGACCCGTAGAAAACGTCTGCGATGCCGTCGCCGTCGAAGTCGCCGAGCGCGAGGTCGGACACCCGCGCACTGGCGCTCGCCAACGCCACCGCCTCGCCGCTGCCGCGCGGGTAGAAGTACCAGCGGCTGCCGCTCGCCACGAAAACGTCGTCCGCGCCGTCGCCGTCGAAGTCGCCGAGGAGCACCTGGTCGCGACCGTAGGCAGACTCGCGCAGCTCGGCCCAGCTGGTCGTCCCCGAGCGCGACCAGTACCAGCGGCTGCCGTCGGCGTAGAAGACGTCGTCGGTCCCGTCGCCGTCGAGGTCGGCCAGCGCGAGGTTACCAAGCGACACGCTCGAGGTGGCCAGGCTCGCCCAGCTCCCACCGTCCGGGTTGGCGAAGCGCCAGGCGCTGCCGGTGCTCTCGAACACGTCATCGCGACCGTCACCGTCCATGTCGCCCACAAGGAGTGAGGCCACGCCGGTGCCCGACGCCGACCCGTAGCGGAGCGGGCCGGTGGCGTCGTCCGCGAGGCACCAGTGCAGGGTACCGCAGTCGCCCGGCGACTGGCCGTAGGCGTTGGGCGCGGCGCTACCGGACGGGGACACGTCCACGTGGAAGTTGCCGCTGTAGTAACGCTGGTCGTAGGCCGCTGACTCTGCGGGTGCGAGGCAGTTGTCGTAGAGCCAAGCCCCGGTGTCCGGGCGTCCGCGCACCACGAGGCTGTACTGGTCGTCGACCAAGACCACGTTGCCATGCACGCGGATGTCGCCTCCGGCGCTCGAGCTATTATTGCCTTCCACCTCGTCTTCGCCGTGCATGTCGAAGACGTCGCTGATCGCGGCGCTTTCCACGAGGTTGTCGCGCGCCTCGTAGTCCTCCAGCGGGTAACCCTGCCCCGCCACCACGTGACGCATCGCGTCGAAACGGTTCCAGCGGACGAGCGCCCGGGTGGCCTCCTGCCCGTAGATCACCACGCCGTAGCCCAGGCCCTCACGCCACCCGTGGTGGATCCAGTTGTGATGCACGTCGGCATCCACGGCGTTCTTGACACCCACCGCCGCGTAGGTCCAGCCGGAGAGCTCGTTGTTGTCGACCTCGAGGCCATCGTAGGTGGTGGAGATGCCATAGGCGGTGTCGGTACAGTAGGCGCAGTTGCTGTCGTCGCTCACGTCGTTGGGACAGGCACTGGGCCACTCGGGGGGACAGGTCTCGGGGTCGGGCCCGAGGATCCGGAGGCCGGTCACCCGCACGTCGGCGCCGCACGTGGTGACAATCGCGGTCGACGCGCCCCGGGTCGCGAAGAGCAGTCCCCCGCTTGCACCGTCGATCCCGCGCCCGCCCGCGAGCCAGGCCCCCGCGGGCAGGCAGACGGTCGTGCCGGTGAGGTCGATCTCGGCGTCGTTGGCCACGTACACGATGCTCCCGGCGCCGGCCGCACCCACGGCGGCCTGCAGCTCGGCCAGGGTCGACACCACGGTGACCACCGGCCACTCGGGATCGACAGCGTCGGGGTAATCGGCGCCGCCCCCCCACCGCCAGCTGGCGGTGGTCGGCGGGTCGTCGGTGTCGGGGCGCTCCGGGAGGGTCCACGCGCCGCTGTCGCCCGGATCGACACTGTCGAGGGCGCCATCGGTGGCGCTGTCGAGGCCGCTGTCCCGCACGCTGTCACCGGCGCTGTCCACGCCGGAGTCGCCCGGCCCCTCGGCGGCGGTGCGCAGCGTGCCGGAGACCGTGCAAGCCAGCAGGAACAGCATCGCGGCTCGCTAACGCTGCTAGACCCCGACCCCGCTGTCCTCCGGGTCGTCCGAGCCCCCAATCTCCGCGTCCTCGCAGTCCGGCGAGTCCTCGCAGTCCTCGTCGTTGCAGTCAAAGTCGCCGTCGGCGTCGTCGTCGGCGCCGTTGGTGCACTCGTGGAGGTCGTCGCCCTCGTGCTCGGCGGGGAGGGCGCAAGCGAGCACGGAGAAGAGGAAGAGGGCGAGGAAGACGCGCATCGACTACGTGTAACCGACCGCCGCCCGGCCCCCCTCTGCCGGGGACCGGGTGTCGAGCCGGTAGCCCACCCCGCGCACGGTCACGATCTGCGCGCCGGCGTGGCCCAGGCGCTCGCGCAGGCGGGCCACCCGCGCGTCGATGAAGCGGTCGCCCTCGGAGCGGTCGCCCACGTCGAGCACGTCGCGGAGCTTGGCACGGTGGTGGGCGCTGCCGGCGGGGGTGGCCAGGGCCACCAGCAACCGGAACTCGGCGGCGGAAAGATCACAGGGGTGACCGTCTACCCAGGCGCGGAAGGCGCTGCGGTCGAGCTCTACCAGGCCGTAGCGTTCCCTCGGTCCAGAGGGCGCGGCGCTCGGGCGGGAGCGGCGCAGGAGACCGTTCACGCGGAGCAGGAGCTCGCGCCCGTGGGCGGCGCTCGACAGGTAGTCGTCGGCCCCCAGCTCCAGGGCCACCATGCGCTCCACCTCGTCCCCCTCCTCGCCCACCACGAGCACAGGCAGGTCGGCCGTCACCGGGTCGGCGCGTAGCTGGGTGAGGAGCTGCATCGCCCGCGCGTCAAGCAGTCGCCCGGCGATCACCACCAGCTCCGCCGTGCCCAACCGGAGCCGGTCCTGCGCCACCACCGCGCGGTCCACGTGGACAATCGTGGTTGTGCTCGTCGTGAGCAGGCTCTCGAGTTCCCGGGCGCGCCGTGCGTCGCCGCAGGCGATCAGGATCGACACGTTCATCTCTACAGTCTAGGTCACCCCTGTTGCAACTCAGCGACCGCCTCGCACCAAGTTTGCGACGGCTTGGACACCCCCGCTGTCACAAACCGACCGTCAACGACAGGCCGGCCGACCAGCCCGAGCGCGTTTCTTCGCTCACCTCCTCACCCACCTTCTGCACCGAGGGCCAGTCGAGCAGGTTCGAGCCCCTGAGGCGAAGTGACAGGCGCTTGCCGATGCCTTGCGTGTAGGCCACGTCCACCCGGTGCACCGGCATCTCGTACGTGTCGGGAATGCCCGAGGTGCCCACGTCCACGATTCGCGGCCCGAAGGCGTTGTAGGACAGCGCCACGGCCGTCTTGATGTCGGGGTTCTCGTAAGACACCTGGGCGTTGACCACCCAGGGCGACTGGCCCTGGAGCGGACGTGACTCGGAGGTCTGGTTGCCCTCGGTGTCACTTAGATCAACCTGCGAGTGGATGAAGGAAACATTACCCGAGAGGTACACGTCGCGGAGCCAGTCGGCGGCGATGTCGAGTCGCTGGCGGGCGTCGAGCTCTGCGCCGAGGTTGGTGGCGCTGGTTGCGTTGGCGAAGGTGCCCACGCTGCCCGACACCGCGCTCACCGCCACCACGCTCTCGATGGGGTGATCGAAGTACTTGAAGAAGACCCCGGCCGACACGCTCTCGCCCTCGCGCGGGTACCATTCCCAGCGCGCGTCGATGTTCTCGATCACCGCCCGGTGCAGGTCCGGGTTGCCGTAGAGCGTCCGCCCCGAGCGGTAGTCGTAGTACTGGACCTCGGTCAGCTCGCGAAACTCCGGTCGCGACAGGGTACGCCCGTAGCCCACGCGCACCAGCATGTCGTCCTCGCGACCGGCGCCGCCCACGGCGTACGTGACCGTGGCCGCCGGGAGCCAGTCGCTGGAGCCGAGCTCC
>SXON01000177.1 GCA_005778355.1 Pseudomonadota bacterium
GGCTTCGACCTCATCTTCTTCTGGGTGGCCCGGATGATGTACTCGGGCATTCACCAGATGGGCGCCGTGCCCTTCAAGGACGTCTACATCCACGGCCTCGTTCGCGACGAGGAAGGGGAGAAGATGTCGAAGACGAAGGGCAACGTGGTCGACCCGTTGGTGTCGATCGAGAAACACGGGGCCGACGCTTTCCGCATGACGCTGGCCTCATTGGCAGGGCTCGGTCGCGACCTCTTGTGGAGCGACAAGCGCGTGGAGCAGTGGACCCGCTTCCAGAACAAGGTCTGGCAGGCATTCCGTTTCCTGCGCATGCACGTGAGCGAGGCGCCCCCTGAAGCGTCTCCAGGCGCCATGGACCGCTGGATCCTCGCGCGCGCCGGCGAGGCGAGTCGTCGCGTCGCCGAGGCAATCGACAGCTACCGCTTCAACGACGCCGCCACCGAGCTGCACGCCTTCGTCTGGTACGAGCTGTGCGACTGGTACATCGAGTTCAGCAAGCCGGCCCTCTATGGCGAAGACGAGGCCGCCAAGGCCGCCGCGCGGCACACCTTGTGGACGGTCTTCTCGGCGGTGTCGCGACTGCTGCACCCGTTCATGCCCTTCCTGGCCGAGGAGATCTGGCGCAACTTGCCGGGCACCACCGGCAGCGTCCTGGACGCACCCTTCCCCCGCGCGGCCGATTTCCCAGCCGCCGACGCCACGCTCGACGAGGTGGCTTTGCTCCAGGATGCCATCATTGCCGTGAGGCGGGTTCGGGCCGAGAAGGAGCTGTCGCCCAGGGTGCCTCTGCAGCTGGTGTCGCGAGGGCTCGCCGCCATCGCGGGCTACACCGCCGTGCTCGACGACATCGCCAATGTGAGCGTGGTCGAGGGCGACAAGCCCCGCGCTTGCGCCACCGTCGTGGTGCGCGGCGCGGAGGCATGGGTGCCCCTCGAGGGTGTGCTCGACCTCGAAAAGGAGAAGGTCCGCCTCCAGGGATTGCTCGCTAAGTCGCAGAAATCAGCAGACTTCTTGCGCGCGCGTCTCGGTAACGAAGGCTTCGTTTCCCGCGCGAAGCCGGAGCTCATCGAGCAGACCCGCAGCGAACTGGCCGAGGAAGACGCCAAGATCGCCACCCTCGCGGCGGCCATCGCCTCGCTCGGTTAGCGGGGCGCGCGCCCGGGAAACGCCATGCTGGAAATCCGCCTGTTCACGGGGAACGCCAACCCCGTCCTCGCCCGCTCCATCGCCGAGCACCTCGGCCTGCCCGTGGGCGCCGCGCGAATCACCCGCTTCTCCGATGGGGAAACGCAGGTGGAGATCGACGAGAACGTTCGCGGTCGCGACGTGTACCTCGTCCAGCCTACCTCCGCGCCGTCCAACGACCACATCATGGAGCTCCTGATCCTCGCCGATGCCTGCAAGCGGGCGAGCGCTGGGCGGATCACCGCTGTGGTGCCCTACTACGGCTACTCTCGGCAGGACCGGAAAGTGGCGCCACGCGCGCCGATTAGCGCCAAGCTCGTCGCCGACATCATCACCACCGCCGGCATCCAGCGCCTGGTGACGATGGATCTGCACGCGGGCCAGATCCAGGGCTTCTTCGACATCCCGGTCGACAACCTCTACGGTGGCCCATCCCTTTCCGAGTACGTGTCGCGACACCTCCCTGCGGAGAACGTGGTCATTGTCTCGCCCGACGCGGGCGGCGTGGAGCGGGCGCGCGGATTCGCCAAGCGCATCGGTGCCAGCATCGCGATCATCGACAAGCGCCGCACCGGCCCGAACAAGGCCGAGGTGATGCACATGGTGGGCGACGTGCGCGACAAGACGGCGGTCATCGTCGACGACATGATCGACACCGCTGGCACCCTGCAGAAGGCCGCCCAGGCCGTCGCCGACAATGGCGCCAGCTCGGTCTACGCGGTGGCGACCCACGCGGTGCTCAGCGGCCCGGCGGTGGAGCGGATTGAGAACAGCGTGCTGAAGAAGGTGATCGTCACCGACACCATCCCGCTGCGCGCCGACGCCGCCGCGAGCAAGCGCATCGAGGTGGTGCCCATGGGGCGGGTCTTCGCCGAGGCCATCCGCAGCATCCACAGCAACGACAGTGTCTCGCGGCTGTTCCGCTAGCGCCTGTTGACGACGCGAGGGCGATGCGATAGTTGCCGCCGCCCTCGCTGACCACGAGGTTTTCGCCGCGCCGAGTCGCGAGACTCCCACGTCCAAGGCGCGGCTCTGGTTGTCCCCCCAACGGGCACACAACCAGATCCGGCTCATGCCGGGGCAGGGACGTTGCCCGCCCCGCGGGCCCACCACGCAGAGGAACTCATGGACACCTTCAACCTCGTCGCCGAGTCCCGCCCCGCGGGCAGCAAGGGCGACGCTCGCAAGATCCGCAAGGCCGGCGCCACGCCGGGCGTCATCTACCGGGGCGGTGAGCCCGCGGTGGCGGTGAAGTTCGACGGCGCCGCGCTGTCGACCATCTTCCGCAAGACCAACGACGCGAACACCATCGTCAACATCACCGTTGGCGGTGATGCGCACACCTGCATCGTGCGCGAGGTGCAGCGGCACCCCGTCACGCGGTCGGTGGAGCACATCGACTTCTACCAGGTGAACCCTGGCCAAGACGTCACCGTCACCGTGCCGGTGATCACCTCGGGCAAGGCGGCGGGCGTGCGCGCCGGTGGCCTCCTGCGCCTCCTCGCTCGCCGTGTCGATCTCTCGGCTCCAGCCGGCTCCATCCCGAAGAACGTCGAGGTCGACGTCACCGCCCTCGAGGTAGGTCGTTTCATCAAGGCCTCGCAGCTCGTCGCGCCGGCCGGCACGAAGATCCTGTTCCAACAGGACTTCAACGTCGTGACCGTCGAGGGCAAGAAGACCGACGTCGTCGCCGAGGCCGCTCCGGCCGCTGGCGCCGCCGCCGCCGCCAAGCCCGCCGCCGGTGCGGCGAAGCCCGCCGCGGCCGCCGCCAAGCCCGCCGCACCGGCCAAGAAGTAGGTCTGGATGTTCCTCGTGGTGGGCCTCGGCAACCCCGGCGCGAAGTACGCGCGGACTCGGCACAATGTCGGGTTCCGCGTCGTCGAGCGCCTCGCGGAGCGCCATGGCACCACCATGGAGAAGAAGCAGTTCGGCGCCCTCGTGGGTGACGCGACGATCGGTGGCAAGAAAGCGGTGCTGACCAAACCCCAGCAGTACATGAACCTGTCGGGACAGCCTGTCGTTTCCTTGCAGGGCTACTACAAGGTGCCCCTCGCCGATGTGCTCGTCGTCCACGACGACATGGATCTCCCAGTCGGCCGCCTCCGTGTGCGCGTGGGCGGCGGGGCCGCCGGCCACAATGGCATCAAGGACATCACCCGGGCCTGCGGTGGCGACACCGTGCGCGTCCGCCTCGGCGTGGGTCGTCCCCCCCCCGAGTGGGACCCGGCCGACTACGTCCTCGCCCCGTTCAACTCTGCCGAGGAGGCGGAGGTGTCGACCATGATCGAGACCGCCGCCGACGCCGTCGAGAGCGTGATCCAGAACGGGATCGAGCCCACCATGAACCGTTTCAACGCAGCCCGGCCCGGCCGAGCCGCTTGACTCCACGGGGCGCTTTCGCCCCAACTCACCATCCGCGTGGAGCACGCATGACCATCCTCAACGAGTACGAGACCACCTACGTCGCCCGGCCCGATCTCACGGACGACCAGATGAACAAGATCACCGAGAAGATCGAAGGCGTGGTCAAGGCCGCAGGCGGCACCATGCTCGTGACGGAGGACTGGGGCAAGCGCAAGCTCGCTTACCTCATCAACCGCCACCAGAAGGGCCACTACATCTACCTGAACTACTGTGGTCCCTCGCCGATCATCAACGAGGTGGAGCGCAATCTTCGTCTCGAGGACAACCTCCTGCGCTTCCTCACCGTCAAGATCGAGGACGACGTCGAGCCCGACGCCCGCCGCGCCCTCGCCGAGGACCGGAGGCGCCTGCGCATCGAGCGCATGGCGGCGCTCAAGGCCGAGGAAGAGGCGGAGGCGCGCTACCGCGCCGAGGCCGAGGAAGAAGATGGCGATCTCGGCGACACCCTCGACGAGTAGTTCGAACCCAACGAATTTGGAGCTCCCATGAAGGTCATTCTCCAGCAGGACGTCGACAACCTCGGCTCCACCGGCGACGTGAAGGAGGTCGCCGACGGCTTCGGCCGCAACTTCCTCCTCCCCCGCAAGCTCGCCGTGCTCGCCGACGAACGCAACGTTCACCGCCTCCAGCACCAGCAGCGCATCGCCGCGGCTCGCCAGGCCAAGCTGCTCACTGCCGCCAAGGAAACGGCGGACAAGATCAGCAAGACCCCGGTGTCGATCAAGCGCCAGGCGGGCGAGGGCGACAAGCTCTTCGGCTCGGTCACCAATCACGACATTGCCGACGCCCTCGCGGCGGCAGGCATCACCGTCGACAAGAAGTCGGTGGTGCTCGAGGAGCCGATCCGCAACATCGGCGTCTTCCAGGTGCCGGTGAAGGTGCTCCGCGGCGTCGATGCTTCGGTGAAGGTGTACGTTATCCGCGGCTAGTTGACGCTCCACAACCGCCGCACAATCTATGCCCCGGCTTGTCCCTCCACCCCTCGCGGGGGGAGGGGATAGGCCGCGCGGATGAGTAAGGCCGCGTGGGAAGTCGAGCGAGCGTTGCTGGGTGGGCTCTTGCTCGACCCATCGCAACTGATGGACGTGGCCGAGCGGGTCGCGGCCGAGAGTTTCAGCCGCCCGCCGCACCAGAACCTCTTCGCGCTGATGCTCCAGATGCAGGAGCAAGGTCAGAAGGCGGAGATCGTGTCCGTTGTCGACGAGATCGCCCGCCGCGACGCGGATGATTTCGATGGCATCGCGTACGTCACGCAGCTGCCCAACGCCTGTCCCAGCGTCGAGAACCTGGGGGTCTACGCGGAGCGTGTTCGCGACGCGAGCTTGCGCCGGCGCCTGGTCGACGCGGCCCAGCAGATCGCCGAGGCGGTCAAGAACGATCCCAAGGACCTCCCGGCGCTCATGGATGAGGCCGAGAAGACGATCTTCGGCGTCACCCAGCTCAGCGGGCGAGAGGACTGGCACCCACTCTCCGAGGTCATCGACGACGAGTTCAAGGCGATCCAGGAGCGCGCCAAGTCGCCGGGGCACGTGGTGGGGCTTCCCACCGGATTCTGCGACCTCGACGGCAAGCTCACCGGCCTCGCGCCGGGGCAGCTGGTGGTGCTCGCTGCACGCCCCGGCATGGGCAAATCAGCCTTCGCGCTGAACATCGCGCTCAATGCGGCGCGTAGTGGCGCCGTCGGCATCTTCACGCTTGAGATGTCGCGACAAGAGGTTGCCACCCGTATGTTGTGCTCGCACGCCGAGGTCGACATGCGGTCGGTGCGGACAGGCATCCTCCAGGGACGGGACTGGTCGAAGCTCGCCGCTGCGGCCGAGGAGCTGCACGCGCTCCCGATCGAGATCGACGACAGCCCGGGCGTGACCATCATGCAGCTGCGCAGCAAGGCGCGACGGTTGTACGCCAAGCGCAGAGGCCTCGGCCTCATCGTGGTGGACTACCTCCAGCTCATGTCGGGCTCGGGCGGCACCAAGGAGTCACGGGAGAACGCGATCTCCGCGATCTCCCGCGGGCTCAAGGTGCTCGCGAAGGAGCTCGAGGTGCCGGTGATTGCGCTCTCGCAACTCAACCGCGGCGTCGAGTCGCGCACCGACAAGCGGCCGTTGCCTTCCGACCTTCGCGAGTCGGGCGCCATCGAGCAGGACGCCGACATCATCCTGTTCATCTACCGGGATGACTTCTACAACAAGGACAGCCCCGACAAGGGACTGGCTGAGATCATCATCGCGAAGAATCGCGCCGGTCCCACGGACACCGTGAAGCTGATCTTCGAGGGGCAGTTCACGCGTTTCGACAACTGGGCCGACCCCAACAAGGTGGGCGACGGGTACGTGTAGCGCGCGCCACCCAACAAACGCTGTGCGCGCGAGGGTGCCCCCCAGGCGCATGCCGGATAAGCGGGCCCGGTTCGCCCCGCGCCACCGCGCTTCCCAGCAGGTCGGTTGACAAGGGCCCCACGTTTTTCTACAACGCGCATCCCCGGAGCTCCCCGCCATGGACAAGGCCGAACTGCTGAACACCCTCAACGCCCTCGCAGCGAAGTACGAGCAACACCGCCAGTACATCGACAAGGCGAAGGCTGCGGCCAGCAAGTTCTCCTCGGCCGTCGTGGAGAAGGTCATCCTCGACCACGAGATCAAGTCCTCCCAGGTGGCCGACGAGGTCAACCCGCTCATGCCGCGTTTCGCGGAGCTCATCGCGGGACTCGAGGGTGAGAAGGCCAACATCTCGGCGTCGAAGTCCACGGTCGACGAGCAGATTGCCGAGCTCGAGCTGCGCCACGACATCGGCGAGCTCGACGACGGCGACTTCGAGGCGCAGGTGGCCGACCTCCGGAACAACGCGGCCGGCGCGAACGATCGCATCGCGGCGATCGACGCCGACCTCGCCGAGCTTGGTGGCGGGCGCGACAAGTGGATCAACCTCGCCAGTCCCTCGGGTCACTACACGCCGCCGCCCCCCCCGGCCGACGAGTTGCACCACGCGGCCCGGGTCGACATCAAGGAAGACGTCTCGACCGTCTTCGGCGGCGGTCACGACGGCCCCGCCACGGTGCGCGTCCCCGACGTGCAAGACGAGATCGCCATCGAAACCGCCGAGGTGGCGGAGGACGAGGGCGACGTCGTGAGCGCTGACGTGCAGTTTGCCTCGGCGGGCGACCTTGGCGGCGACCTCGGCGGCGACATCGTGATCAGCGAGTCGGTCAGCGTGGCCGCCGACGGCGACGTGGTGGTGGGCGCGAGCGAAGTGGAGATCGAGATCGGCGCCGAGGTCGAGGTTCGTCCTCCGGTCGCCCCGGCCCCCGGCACCGAGGCCGACGCGGGGAGCCGTCGCGCCCTGCTCATCTACCAGGAGAGCACCGCCGAGGAGCAGATCTACCCCTTCACCAACGACCAGCTGACCATCGGTCGCGGTCGCGAGAACGACATCCAGATCAAGAACGACAGCAAGGTCTCGCGCTACCACTGCAAGCTCTTCCGCCGGGGCAACAACTTCTACATCGAGGACATCAAGTCTTCGAACGGCACCCTGGTCAATGGCGAGCTGATCACCGACCGTCGCCTCTTTGGCGGCGAGGAGATCGTCGTCGGCGAGACGTATTTCCGCTTCCGCATCATGGAGTGACGGCCCCCGCAGGCGTCGCTTTCCGGTAGCATTCGGCGGGTCACTCCGAACTCATGGCCTCTCCCGCCACCGCCATCATCGTCGATGACGATCCGTTTTTTGTCACCGTGGCTGCGGATTGCCTCCGCAGTCGCGGCATGACCGTATTGACGGCGACGACCGGGCAGGATGGACGGGAGCTGGCTCGCCGCCCGATCGACGTGGCCCTGGTCGACATGTTCCTGCCGGACGACGATGGGGCGTCGCTGTGTCGCGATATCCGCGCGTTGGCACCGGAGGCGGCCATCGTGCTGGTGACTGCCCGACCGGAGGGGCTCTCCCTTGTCGAGCGCGGCCAGGTCCTCGCCGACGACGTTTTCATCAAGAGCAACGATCTCGCCGAGCTGGCCTGGCGGGTAGCGGCGCGGGCCGACGCAGCCCGCGCCTTGTCTGAGTCGCGACGGCGAGAGCACTTCTTGCGCGGCGTGGTGCGCCTCGCCGACGTGGTGTCGCCCCACAACGACCTGCCCACGCTCGCGGCCACCTTGGCGCCTGCATTGCTCACCCTCCCTGGGGTGGAGGGTGCGCGCGTCGAACTCGCTGCGGATGCGCCGGGGGATCCGCCGATTACGGTGCTTGAGGCGGGGCAGTTGCCGATGTCTGGCGAGCCCATCGCCATCGACGTGCCCCTGCGCGCCGCCGCCACCGGACGCCTCCAACTCGCGCTGCGCCGAGGCCTGGTCGTCGACAGCGAGGTGCGCGAGACCCTCGCCGCGCTGGTCGGCGCGGCGGTATCGTCGGCGCGCCAGTTCCAGGCGTTGAAAGACCGCCAGCTCCGGCTCGAGCGGGGCTACGTCGGTCGTCATCGGAAGCTGAGCCGAGTCAGCGCGCGGCTGGAGCGCCTCTCCGAGGCGCGCGACAGCTTTCTCGCGCTCCTCTCGCACGACTTGCGTAGCCCGCTCGCGGTGATCCTCGGCCAGGCGCAGCTCCTCGAGGAAGGGCTCATCGGCCCAGGGCAGTACGGGAAGGTGGCGGCGACCATCCGGCGACAGGGCGAGCGCATGGTGCAGATGGTGGAAGACCTGCTCGACCGCTACCGCCGCGACGACGCCATTCGCGCCGTCGCCGACAGCGGCGATGCCGTTCGCCTCGCCCACGACATGGCCGACCATATGCGTCCTCTCGCCACCGGCCGTCGCCAGCAGATCGACGTCATGGCCACGGGCGAAGCGCCGATCGAGGCCGACATCGCTGCCATCCGCGAGGTGCTCGCCAACCTGCTCGAGAACTCGCTGCGGCACAGTCCGGAGGGCGCGACGGTGCGTGTGGAGCTGAGCGTGGCCGAGGGGAGGGTGCACCTCGCCATCAAGGACGAGGGGCCCGGTTTTTCGAGCCGTGCGGCGGAGGGTGGAAGTGGCGCCAAGATCGGCCTGCGAGCCGCAGCGCGCATCGTGGCCGACGCTGGCGGGAGCCTGCGCACTGCGGCGATCCCCGGCGGTGGCGGCCTTGCCGTCATCAGCTTGCCCCTGGCCGTTCCCCGAGTGGCCGCGACCTGCGTGGAGATCTACGCTGCCGATCCCGGCGTCCGCGACACCGTGAGCGGCATCTTGTCGCGACACTGGGAAGTAGGAAGCTTCGAGGTGCTCTCCGGCGCGCTGGATCGGATGCGCCGGAATCCGCCGGCCGTCGTGGTGCTCGACGACGGCGTGAGCAGCGAGTCCGTCGCGTGGGTTCGGCAGCTCAAGGCCGACGCCGATCTTGCCTCGATCCCACTGGTGGTCTTGACCGACGACGTGCACGAGATGCACGACGCGGGCGCGCTCGCGGCGCTCCGCCGGCCGGTCGATGGGTCGAGCCTCGTCGGCCACGTCCGTCGCGCCCTGCGCTTGCTCGGCGACCTCAGCGTCCAGCCCGGCGGCTCGGGCACCGACATGCTGACTGGCCTGCCGAACGGTCGTGCCCTCACGGTACGTCTCGACGAGAGCCTGTCCCGGGCGCGCGCTCACGGGTGGCCGTTGCCCGTGGTCCTGCTGCGGGTGGACGACCTGCGCGAGGTGAACCGCCAGCATGGTTGGCTCGTGGGCGACCAGCTGCTCCTGTGGCTCGCCGACCGCTTGCGCGAGCGCGTGGGCGACGGCGAGCTGGCTGCCCGCGTCGACGCGGAGACCTTCGCGCTCGCGTTGCCTCGGCGCGGACTTGACGAGGCACAGGCGCTCGCGACCGAGTTGCGTGAGGCGATCACGCGCGCGCGGCCCCGCCTGGGGGTGGCACGCGTCGACGTGCGGGTTAGCGCGCAAGCGCTGGATCTTGCGACCCTGGCGCTTGGCGACCAGTCTCTCGTGGGTGCGGTACGTGGGGGCGAGGCCTGATGGCGCGGCGGAAGAACGAAAACAACGCGGGACCGACCTACTTCACCACCTTCCAGGTGGCGAAGTTCCTCGGCGTGTCCCCGCCCACGGTGGTGAACTGGGTCAACAGCGGCTTGCTGGTCGCCCACCGCACGCCGGGCGGCCACCGCCGCCTGCGTGGCGCCGATGTGGTCGCCTTCGCCCGCGCCTACAACTACCCGGTGCCGCCGGCGCTGCTGTTGCCCGAGCCGGTGTCCTCCACTACCCCGGCCGCCGCCCGCCGCGTGCTCATCGTCGACGACGAGCGCGACTTCGCGCAGACGGTGGCCGACTACCTCGAGTTGAAGGGCGGTTTCGAGGTGGAGATCGCGGATAGCGGCTTCGCGGCGGGCCTCACGCTCGGCCGGTTCCGACCGAGCGTCGTCCTGATGGACATCCTCATGCCCGACATGGACGGCTTCGACGTCTTGCGCATGCTCCGGAGCGACGCCGCCCTCGGCGCCACGCCGGTGATCGCGTGCACCGCGTATCGCGACGCCACCATCGAGGACCGCGTGAAGGCCGAGGGCTTCGATGGCTACATCGAGAAGCCGATCAAGTTCGAGCGCCTGCTCGACCTCATCGAAGAGTCGATCAGGGGCGGCGCCTAGTCCGCACCATCTCGCCCACGATGGCCACGCCGATCTCCGCGGGTGTCTCCGCCCCGAGGTCGAGACCCACGGGCGAGCGCAGGCGACCGAGCACGTCGGGCGAGAGCCCCGCCGCGCGCAGCCGCAGGCCGAAGCGGGCGACCTTGGCCTTGCTGGCGATGAGGCCGACGTAGGCGTACTCGCCCGGGAGCAGGATCTCGACGAGGTCCTGGTCGAGGGCGTGGTCGTGCGTGACCACCAGGACGTAAGTCTGGGGGGAGGGAACCAAGGCCCGGGCCACCGCGCGGGGCTCGGTAACGTCGAGTTCGCAGCCGGGGAACCGCTCTTCGGTCGCCCAGTCCTCGCGCGCGTCGACCACGCGCACCTTCCAACCAGCCTCCCGGGCGAAGAGCGCCGTGGGCCGGGCCACGTGCCCCGCGCCGAAGATCACCAGCGACTCCACCGGGGCCACCGGCTCGATGAACACTTCCATCGCACCTCCACAGCACATGCCGAGGTCTCGGGTGAGGTGCACCGCCAGCCGGCGCGGCTTCCGCTCGCCGAGCGAGGCGACGGCGGCCTCGGTGACCACCCTCTCAAAGTTGCCGCCCCCCACCGTGCCGTGCTGGCGCCCGTCGGGCCACACGAGCATTCGCGCACCGCTGGCCCGCGGTGCGCTGCCATTCACGCCGATGACCGTCGCCAGCGCCACCCATTCACCCCGTGCCGATGCAGCGGCCAGGGTCGCCCAGGTGTCGTCGTTCACAGCCCTGCCCGCTCGCGGACTCGACGAAGAGCGACGCGCGCGTCGCACGCGAGTTCCCCAGGCTCAACCCCGACCATGTGACCCCGCTCAGCCACTCGTTGTCCCCCGACCCAGGTTGACAGCACCGAGCGCGGATCGAGCTGGTACACCATCGCCGCGTAGGGGTCGCCCCCGGTCCACAGCTGGTCGGGATCGATGACGATGAGGTCGGCCAGCTTGCCGGGGGCCACCACGCCGGCCTCGAGCCCCAGCGCCTCGGCGCCGTTGACCGTCATCAGCCGGTACACGGTGCGCGCGCTCATCGCTGCGGCGCCGAGCCGCGGTTTCTGCACCAGCGCCGCGAGCCGCATCTCCGCGAAGGCGTCGAGCCGGTTGTTGCACGGTGCACCGTCGGCGCCCATCGACACGTGCACACCGCGAGCCAGGAGCTCCGGGATGCGCGCGACGCCGCTGGCGAGCTTGAGGTTGGAGGACGGGCAGTGCAGCACGCGCGTGCCGGTGCGGGCCAGCAGCGCTTCCTCGCGATCGGTGAGGTGGATGCAGTGTGCGAGGGCCACGTCAGGCCCGCTGAGCCCGAGATCGTGGAGGTACTCGACGTTGTCGCGACCGGTGAGCGAGCGGACGAGCTCGACCTCGTCGCGGTTCTCGCTCGCGTGGGTGTGGACGAGGCAGCCGCGCCGCCGGGCCTCGGCTGCCGTCGTGACGAGCAGCTGCTCTGTGCACGAGGGGACGAAGCGCGGAGCGTAGGCGTAGCGAAGTCGACCTTGCCCGTGCCACCGGTCGGCGAGCGCGTTCGCGCTCTTCACGCTCTTCTCAGTGTCCTCGCCGAGGCCTGCCTCGTTGTCGCGGTCCATCTGCGCCTTGCCACAGGAAAGTCGAATCCCCGAGCTCGCCGCCGCCTCGAAGACGGCCCCGGTGTGGTTGACCGTGGCCATGTCGAGGATCGCGGTCGTCCCGCCGGCCAGGAGTTCGTCGAGCCCGAGGCGGGCCGACACGTGCGTGCTGTCGAGGTCGTGGGCACGTTCGAGTGGCCAGATGCGGGTGCGCAGCCAGTCAAGCAGGGCGAGGTCGTCGGCGAGGCCACGGAAGAGAGTCTGTACGAGGTGCACGTGGGTTTGCACGAAGCCAGGCGCCAGCCATTTCCCCCGGCAGTCCACCTCCTCCAGGCCATTCAAACCGGGCTCCACGCGCACCACGCGCTCACCGCTCACCGCCACGTCGGCCTCGATCACCGTGCCTGCCTCGTCGTTGACGAGCACGGTTGCTCCCTTGAACACCAGCGGCCACGGGCGTTGCATGCCGCGTGGCTAACGCCCGTGGCACCTCGCTGGGTTTGATACGCTCCCCGCGCGTATGCCCGGCCTCCTCCTCCTGGCGCTTGTCGCCTTCGCCCAAGACCTGCCCTCTGCGGGGCCGCCGCCGTTGGTGCCCCTCCTCGATGCGCCCTTCCACAGCACGGAGGGCTGGGTGGAGGAGCGGGGAACGTCGGGCTTTGAAAGTCGAATCGTCTCGATGTCTCGCTCGGCGGATGGCGGCGCTTGGCTCCTGGTTCTCGATGACGGCACGATCCTCCGCAGCGTGGATGGCGCGCGCACGTGGAGCCGGGTGCTTCGCGGGGTCGAGGTCGCCGATCTCGACGAGGAAGCCTTGCTGCTCCAGGGCGAGGCCTACGCCGGCGAGTCGGCCGACGCGGCGGCCGAGACCAGCACCGAGGGGCTCGACGAGAGCTCCGACGCCGAGGACTACAACGAGGGCGGCGCGAGCGAAGGCGAGGCTGGGGCCACCGACGCGCCGAGCGAGGCCACGACCGGGGGCGACGCGGTGGTCGACACCGAGGACGTCGACGCGCTCGTCGACCGTGACGGCGAGCTCGACGGCAAGGGCCTCGTGGCGTGGTTCCACCCCACAGACCCGGACATCGCGCTCGCGGGACGCGGCGACGGCCTCTGGCGCAGCCATGACGGTGGCATTCACTGGACCCTGGTCGATGCCGATTCGAGCGCCACCTGCTTCCTCGCGTTGCCGGGCGGGGTGATTCTTGCCGGCACCGCCCACGGGCTGCGCACCTCGCCCGACGAGGGTCAGCGCTGGATCGACGCGGTCGATGCCACCGACGGCGCCCGGGTGTACGCCCTTGACGCCCGCTGGGGGCGTGTCTTCGCTGCCTCCGACAAGGGGCTTTTCACGAGTGCCGACGCGCTACGTTGGCAGCGCCTGGGGGGGGCCGAGCCGGCGTTTGCGGTCTTGAGCGACCCGGGCTGGGAGGGCGGTCTCTGGGTGGCCAAGGCCAGCGGTGTGCAGCGCACGGACGACCTGGGCCAGGCCTTCCTCCCGATGGGCCGGCAGTCGATGCCGACGCTCCGAGGCCTCTCGTCGCTGTCCGGGCAGGGTCACGTGCTCGCATGGGGCGACGACGGCGCCTGGGAGAGCACCGACGGCGGCGTCACGTGGCACTCGCTGTCCTACGGCCTCCGCGACCCTCACCTGCGCGCCATCGTGGTGGTCGACGGGCGACCCGTGGCGGCGACGGCCACGGGCGTGTGGCGGCTGCAGCCGGTCCGCCTCGGCGCCAAGCTGGCCCCGGGTCCCTTGTCGCCCGCCGTCGAGGCCACCGCCCAAGACAAGCTCGCCGCGCTCGTGCGCGTGGCCACCACGCGGTCTGGGCTCGACCTCGACACTCTCCACGGGCTCAGCTGGCGCCCCTTCCTGCCCACCGTGCAGCTCGCGGCCGGTGCCTGGCAGGGCCTCAGTCGCGACAGCGCCTACCTGACGGGCCAGACCGACGAGGACGAGCAGGTCGTCTGGGCGGTCACGGCGAAGCTCTGCTTCGGCGGCTGCGTCTCGTTGCTCAGCTCGGTGTCCGAGTTCGAGGACGACTACAGCGACTACGCCGATGCCGCGGCCTACGAGGGCGAGGAGTCGGCGGAGGCCTACGAGGAGGCCACCGGCGAGAGCGCCGACGACCTCTACGTGATTGGCGGCGAAGTATACGGCGAGAGCGCCGAGCCCCTCGCGGCCGCCAACGTTGCCCAGAAGGTGCGGAACTACCGCATCTCCGTGGCCGACCAGGTGGTGTCGGCCTGGACCGCCATTCGCCGCCTC
The DNA here is from genome assembly GCA_005778355.1 of Pseudomonadota bacterium. Taxonomy (GTDB): domain Bacteria; phylum Myxococcota_A; class UBA796; order UBA796; family SXON01; genus SXON01. The sequence goes on from SXON01000177.1 coordinate 14,061, forward strand.
GACGAGACTGGTCCCCCGGAGTCGCTCCGGGGCTCGGTCGATCACCTGCTTCAAGTTGCCGAGCTCAAGGCCCGGCTCGATCTCTACACCGACGGCGCGTACAGTCGCGCTGGCATCCCGGAGTCACCATGATCCTCGCCCTCGCGCTCCCCCTTGCCCTGACCCTGTCGCTTCCGGTCGCGACCGCTGCCGAGTTCTCATCCCCCGAGGAGGTGCTCGCCAGCTTCAAGAACGAGCCCACCATCGGCGATGTGCACGCCATGGCTCTCGACTACAGCAAGACTGACAATCGCTACGTCGAGGCGTGGCTCAAGGCGAGCAAGACCGCCCCGGCGTTGCCGCGCCTCGAGGTCGCCTACGGCTACAAGAACGGCTTCGACACCGACTATGGCTACTACACGCCCGAGGAGATCAGCGGCGACGTGGCTGAAGACGGCGAGGTGCTCTCCGAGGAGGATGCCAGCGCCGACGCCTACGGTCCCTTCGAGACGGCCCAGGCGGTCGACATCGACCACGCGGCCATCGTCAAGGCGCGCTGGGAGCTGAACAAGCTGGTGATGTCGAGCGACCAGATCCGCATGATCTCCGAGGCGCAGGACATCGTGAAGCTGCGCGACAAGGTGCTGGAAGACGTCACCCGGCTCTACTTCGAGCGCCGTCGCCTGCAGGTCGACCAGCTGCTCAACCCGAGTGGCGAGATGAAGAAGCGCATCTCTGACGAGCTCCGCCTTGCGGAGCTCACCGCCCAGCTCGACGCCTTCACCGGTGGTCGCTTCAGCAAGGCGCTGCCGAACAAGTAGAGCGGCGCTGTCGACCAGCGGCGGGCATTGTTTGATAGGCCTCGCGGCCCATGGCCCACCAGACCGTCCTCGTCCTCGACTTCGGCTCCCAGCTCACCCAGCTCATCGCGCGTCGTGTTCGCGAGGCCGGGGTCTACTGCGAGATCTTGCCCTGCACCGCGACTCCCCGGCGTCCCGAGGCGCTCGTGGGGCTGGTCCTCTCCGGCGGGCCGTCGTCCGTCTACGAGTCCGACGCGCCCCCTTTCGACCGGGCCTGGCTCGACCTCGGCGTGCCCGTGCTGGGCATCTGCTACGGGATGCAGCTCCTGGCGCACACACAGGGCGGTGAGGTGCGCCCGGCCGGAGCCCGCGAGTTTGGTCCGGCCGAGGTCCAGGTGGGCGACAGCGCCTTGTTCCACGGGCTCGGGGCCGACACGCACGTGTGGATGAGCCACGGCGACCAGGTGGCCAAGATGCCCGAGGGTTTCTCCGCCATTGGCTCCACCGACACCTGTCCGGTGGCGGCTTTCGAGAACCGGTCGCGACAGCAGTTCGGGCTCCAGTTCCACCCGGAGGTCACCCACACGCGCGACGGCGTGACGATCCTCCGCAACTTCGTCAAGGGCATCTGCGGCGCCCGCGGCGACTGGACGATGGCGGGCTTCGTCGAGGAACAAGTTGCCAAGATCCGCGCCCAGGTGGGCGACGGCGAGGTGATCTGCGCGCTCTCGGGCGGCGTGGACAGCTCGGTGGCCGCGGCGATCCTCCACCGCGCCATCGGCCCCCGGCTGCACTGCATCTTCGTGGACAATGGCCTGTTGCGGAAGGGCGAGCGCGACGCGGTCGCGGCGGAGTTTCGTGACTTCGACCTGACGGTGGTCGACGCGTCGGAGCGCTTCCTCGGCGCGCTGCAGGGGGTGAGCGAGCCGGAGCGCAAACGCAAGATCATCGGCGAGAGTTTCATCCGGATCTTCGAGGCCGAGGCCCGGCGCTTCGCCAACGCGCGCTGGCTCGCCCAGGGCACGCTCTACCCGGACGTCATCGAGTCCGTGTCCTTCCGAGGCCCCTCGGCGACGATCAAGTCGCATCACAACGTGGGGGGTTTGCCGCCCGACATGGCGCTGTCCCTGATCGAGCCCGTGCGCGAACTCTTCA